>NZ_DASXHN010000122.1:0-17867 GCF_036488505.1 Paraburkholderia sp.
CGTTGGCGACATCGCGACGGTCTTTTTTCGCGCGGACGGTACGTACCGGAACATCGAACTGAACCGGCGTGCAAGCGGGCCGGATCTCGATCTGTTCCGCCGCGCGAAGCACACCATCTGCGTGGTGTCCGGGCCGCAGAAGGTTGACGGTGTTCGTGGCGCGATGCGCGGAGGTTTTATCAAGGAACTGATCATTGATGAGCCCACGGCGCGGCTGCTGCTGTCAACAACGCCTGATCCGAAGTGCGTGCCGCAGGGCGGCAATCAGATTGCGGCGCCGCACGAGACAGCGCCAGTGCGCGACAAAGGGCGCAGGAAACGGAAAGACGAGCAGCACGAAAGAGTTCTGCCGGTTGTCGAAAAGCAGCAAAAACAACACGACCCTCGCAATGGCGAGTCGCGCAGAACGGTGCGCGAGGGCCGCAAGCGAACCTGACACACGATAAGGATGGCGCACCGCGCTTGCCCGACTGACCGATGAAACTGATTAGCTGGAACATTCAGAGCTGCCGCGGTTGTGACGGTGCAATCGATCTTCGACGCATTGTCGAACATGCGCGTGCGTTGGCAGACTTCGATGTGTTGTGCCTGCAGGAGGTCAGTGACGGCTTTGCACCGCTCGATGGCGGTGAAAACCCGTTCGCACGACTCGCGGCGCTGTTGGCGGCCCGCCGGCTGGTGTGACCGCATTGCGCGTATGTGGCCGATCGATGGCGTGATTGGCGAGATTGGCGCGTTCTACTACTGGTACGACCGTCCCTCGGGGGCCCTTGGATAGGCAGGCGGACCGGATGTGTCGGGATCTAACCCACGGGGCCAGACGGAGAGTTGGACCCGACCCACCTACCGCAGCGTGCACGTTTGCCTACCCATTCGGACCGGTCGCCATAAGCCAATATTTTCAATTGGTTGCGTGATCGCTTATCGCGGCGCCCTGGTTGGCAGGCACTTTGCTTTGATCCTCATCGAGGAGTGGCGACACCCTCAGAACACGCTCTGACATTCCGGACTGACTCATTTACTCATGGAGAATCCAAATGAACACGCTCGTCATCAAAGACCTCCCCGTTGCCGTCGAGATGGATCGTACTGCAATGACCGCCGTTAGCGGCGGCAGGTTGCCGCAGCAGATCGTGAACATCATCCAGGCTGTTGGCGACTACGCAAACGACGCGCCTACCCAGCACAGTTTTAGTGGCAGTGGGGCTTCTGTGACGTACTAACAGAAACACGGTAATTTCATAGGTCGAGGCCCCCGCAACGAGGGGCCTCTTTCAATTCGCTTCCGGTGACTTTGTTTGGCAACGGTGACGAGCTTGAGTGAGACGCTTCTGACTGTTATTGCGTCATTGAGGTGTTCAAGTTCATTGGAGAAGCTGCACGGTGAGAAGGGCGATTGCCAGCGCATCATTGCAGCGGACGCACCAAGCCCGCCTCATGCAAAGGCACACACAAACCGAGCTGTGCAGATTCCTGACCCGCGACACCCGTCGCCCGCATCCCTACTGGCTCGCGCAAGTGAAACTCGACGCGAGATTGATATCCCCCGAGCCGTTATAGCGCGGAAAGGTCGGATACTCGCAAAGCGGCCGGGTGCGGCCTGGCACGCCAGCGGTATCGGCAACCGTCTGCGCAGGCGGACTCACGCCTTTTTCGACCCAGTTTTCCAGCGTCGTGAGCGAATCCCACGATGCGTTATAAACGCTGCTGACCGCATGTCCATAACCGGGGATCTCGTAGTAGCGCACGAAGTTGGCCACCGTCGACGCACCCATCGTCGCCAGCAGCCGCTGATAGTACTGCTCGCTCGAGCGAGTGCTGACGAGCGCGTCGGCCATCCCATGCGCCATCAGTATCTTGCCGCCCTTCGCATTGAACGCCGACAGATCGGTCTTGTTGACGTCCTGCAAGCCCGTCAACTGACTGATGCGCGACTGCAGGCTGCCGGGATTCTGCGGATCGACGCTCAGCGAGTTGTAGTTGGGGTCGCGCGTCACGAAGTAGCGTATCCATTGGTCCCAGAATACGCTCAGATAAGGCGCCGTATTGGGCATCGGAGAAGCCGGCTGGGTCATGCCCAGCGCGAGGGTGGTCACCGTGGGCTGCAACGCCGAGGCATTCGCGACGCCGAGGTCCGCTCCGTACACGTTAAAGCCGGGATACTGCGTCTCGCCGCTGGCAACCGTATAGCCGAACGTGATCGGCGTGTTGTACACGTTCAGCGCCGAGATCTGTGCGTCGGACAGACAGCTGTCGCCCGTATCGGCGCCGCCGGCGCAGCGCAACGGCGTGCCGTTGACGGTTGCGGTGGCGGGGTTGAACGTGGTGTTGCACGCAGCAACGTTGCTGATCAGACCGTCGGCGACCCCGTCAAGCGTATCGCAGCTGGCCAGCACGGCGTTCAGCAGAACTTTGCGCTTGGCCTGATCGAGATAGGCACCGGGCGCCGCGAGTGCTCGTGTGATGCGCCCGAACTGCAGGTCGAGACTGGCTGCTGCCCAGGCCGGATACAGAACGATTGAGCCATCCCAGTCCTGCGGCCAGCGCTGCACCACGGCGAGCGCCTCGCGGCCACCCGAAGAGCCGCCAGCAAAATACGACCGCTTTGGCGCCTTGACGGCGTAGCGCTCGTCGATAAGGTACACCGCCACGTCGCGAGTTTTTTTCAGCGCATCGCCCGAAAAGTTCTGTATGGCTTCGTCGTTCACGCCGAACGACGCATCCTCGCTTCCGAGCGCGTTGGCCTGATGCCCGGAGTCGCTGGCGAAGGTCGCGTAGCCGCGGCCAAGCGGCGTCGGTTGCGCGGTCGGACCGGCCGGCACGTTGCCAGTAGGCGCAGGGATCGTACCGTCGTAGCCCCCACCGCCGAACATCATGACTTTGCTATTCCAGACGGTGGGCATTGCAATCTGGAATTTGATCTGGGGCGCGGCCGGATCGACCGGACTGATCGCGCCGCTCACGAGGCAATACTCCCCGGTCGCCTGCGCGCCCGTGCCAGACGCGGGCATCAACGTCGCCGCAGTCACGGTTGCCCCCTTGGTGGCCAAGCCGATTGACGAGGCCGGCACGCTCTTGCCGGCGAGCTGCGGACAAGTCAGGGGCGCCGCTGCGGGTGTGTCGAGGGTGTCGTCCCCGCAGCCGCTTAACGAAAGGACCGTGAGAAGTGGCACGATGGCTATGCCAGAACCGATGGCGCGGAATTCAGGAATGACGCGTTTCGTTTGCATGACTGTCTCCATTCAAGGTCAAGTCCAGCACTTACGGGCGGTGTTCGTATCGCGCGCCGGCGCAGCCCGATCGGGATGTATTCTCACGGTCTGCGGCGAGCGGCTTTCCTGTGCATCGTAACCTGTCCGAGCTAGATCGCGGGAACAATGCGGAAGAGCTGGAAGCGCTCGCCCGGGCGTTGCACGGCGAACTGGACCTAGGCGGGCACCTACTTTGAAAGCCGCCGTGGATGTCGCCCCTGGTCGACGGGAGCAACGGTCGATCTGAGTCCTGTATCGTAGTTAGGAACACCTCCCCACGCGTAAAGCTCCAGTGACGAAGGTTTCCTCGCACGGACGCCAATTCACCCAACGACACCGGCGTTCACACGGTCGAATTTCGAGGGGTGGCCATCAGCCGTGCCCAACTGGGGGTTCGACTATCCTCGTAGGATGCGACGCATCGCTGACCAATAGGGGTGGAGCGAGCAAGCGGAAGGTGAATGCAAGCGATGAACCCGCCTCGTCTGCTTGCGTGACCAGATCGACGTAGTAGATGCCGACCGCCGTTGCGGTGGCTTCGCTGTCTTCCGACGTGGCGCAGTCGTCGATCGTCCAGCGCAGGCGGAAAGGCGCAGCCATAGGGATCCGAATTGTCGTGGCGGCCAGAATCGCCGGCAGCGGGCGGTTGAAGTTCCAGATTTCGATATTGCTGCGAGCGCGCGGCGCCTGGCCGGGCTGAGACTGATAACGGTCGGCGACGACTTTCAGGTCGTTAAAGACCTGGCCGTTCGAAGCGGAGCGAACGAGCTTGATGTATTCGGCGTGGGCCCATGCGAGCGGCATCGCAGAGCCGGTCGGCCCGCCAGTAACGAAGGGCGGGTCTGGCAGATCCGGCAAGCGCCTTAGCGAGCGCGAGCCCACCCGGGACTCGACTAACGCGAGCCAGAGATCACGACTTTTTTCCCCTCAAAGCTTTCTTGCACACCTTGCTCGCAATCCGGCGGACAGATTACTTTGCCGTCCCCGCTCGCGCCCGACACGGTGACCGCCCTGTAGACAACGGATTCGACGAGCGTCCCGTCGGCAGCGACGACGATGTTCAGATCGGTCTCGACGCCGGCCGGCACGGCTCCGCCGGCGGTGTAGACGATTTTCATGGTGCCGGTGCAATCGGAGTTCACCGTGTAGGTGCCCATCTGGTTCGGATTGAATGTCGTCTGCCCCCCTTTCGGCAACCCGCCAATCATGCCGAAGTCGGTGCGTTGAAAATTGCCCATACCGTCGAACGTCACCAGGGCGACGTCATCGAGGATCGATGGGGCGGCGTACGGATGCAACGTACCATCGGCGGCTTTCAATCCAAGTATCTCTCCGTGACCGATAAACTCAAACGGTCCCTTTAGCGTTGCGTTCGAGCAAAGGCTGCCGTGGTCGCCGTGGTCGCCGCGGTCCCCGGCCTGCGCGGCGCCACTGAGCGAGACAAGTGCAATGGCGGTTGATGAAAAAATGCACAAATGCTTGATCTTCATGGTCATTTCCTCGTCACTGAACCAGGCACGTAACATCACAGCGCGCAGGGGGTACCACCTGGCGAGATTGGCGCCCGATCCAACAAATAGAAATTAAAGGCGGCCGCAATGCTAGCCGGCTGCTGCCGTCCGCGGAGCAAGAAGCGATAAGAGAACTAGAGGCCGTCGGTGCGGCGGCCTGTCCCGAGCGCGCGGCGAGCAAGCCGTGCGTGGGCCCATGTAGTAAATAGCGAAACGCTTCACCAGGCAGTCGTTTTTAGCCCGGTGTCGGCAGACACATGCAGATGAGGTGCATGAAAGTCCGCGCAATTGTGACTTCGTGAGTCAGCCACGCTTGAAAGTCGCATAGCAAAAAGTAGCGTAATCCACGCTATTCGCAGATGCCAAATCGATATCGGACAAAAGGCAGGCGCATTCACGCAGTGGGCGCGAAACGCATATGTTAGACGGATGCCGACAAACACGCTTCTAATGTTCATACATGCGCGAGCATGTCTGGCCGGTTTTTCCATCCTATCGCCAGCGGTATTACGCGACGTGGGAGGAACGCATGAGCTTTGCTGCGAAATCGGCGCATGTCACGCGCGCGCACCTGAGTACGCTCGACTCAAGGGAAAGTGGTGGTTTTTTCGGGTCTTTGGCTGCTGGACCTGGCGTTCCGCTGGCTGGTGGCGCCCTGATGTGCTGCTGCGTTGCAGGCGCCACTCATCGGACAGCGAACCTCTCAGTGCGATCCCTTCACCGCGAATGCCCGATTCGTTCGCGTAGGCGTTTAGCCTGTCCCCGGGGTCGCGGTACATCGGCACCTTGCTCATCCGCCCCCACTCGCGGCGGCGTTCTCCAGCATGACCGCGAGTACGCCGGCTTCGCTTTGCACGCCGGCCTGAAGATCGACCTCGTGCGGAAGCATCTCGGCGATAGCCCGTAGTAGACGCGGAGAAAACGTGGCGCCGAAATGGGCGATCATCCTGTCACGCGCAGCGCCGTCGCTCGCCGACAGGGCGCGCAATTCGTCGATCGGCAGGCCGACGAAAAGGTCGAGCGGATAAGGCGGCGTGTCTGTATCAGCCCGTGCATCCGTGGCTACGCGCGCACGAACGCGTAGGCCTGGTTGCAGATGCTCAGCCAGTTCCATCTCGATTTCATAGTCGGCCTGCGCACCCAGCGCGGATTTTGCTTCGCTTTCCAAGAACGGTGCAACGGCAGCGAGCCGGGCAAGTTCCTCTTCGGTTAGCAACATCTCCGTTTCCTTCAGTCGTGGATGACGTCGTTACAACGAACGTCGAAGCACTTATCTACAGCACAAGCACGAGCCTGCGTGCCGCATGCCGTATCCGCCTGCTGAACTGTCGTCGTCGGCATTCGTCGCGCCGCCATAAGAGGGCACACCGCCTGCAATGCGCGTGGCGCTCAAACCGCATGATGGACAGGTTAGAGCGTCGTTGCGTTCCGACATCCGGCGTGTTACCTCGAAGTCGCCGCACTTTGTACAGGTGAAGTCATAGATCGGCATGGCATCGGAGACTCGATGATCGTACCCTGATGCCACAGCATCTCGCGTACCCGCCGCACTCGATAGAACGCGTCTTGAATGCGTTGCCGACGGGGCGGGTAAACGATGGGTTGCCGGCGTGACGCCGCGACGGAGGTGCCGTGGGGGCAGTAGCGAAACCGCGCCCGGTGCTGCGAAAAAGTTCGCTCAAAAGGACCCAAGCCCCGCCGGCTTGGGCGTGACCGACGGGCCATGCGCAACTCGACGCGGGTCTGCCCGAGTCCTTCCAGGATTGCATTCTCGTGCTCCTTCTTGGTGGCGCGTCCTTCGAGGCACACGACGTGGTCGTCGTGCCGTCGTTGCAACGACGAAGGATCGGATCAACGCCCGCGACACATCGGTTTCGCGCCAGCTCATTGCAATACCAGGCGCTCTACGGCGCGAACGTGTACAAATGTCGATTCTTGAAGCCGGCTGCTGCCGCCTGATCGTGCGGCCGCAGCCGGTGGGACCTCACAGCGGTCGGCGCAATGGTCTGAACGCCGCGCGGAGCTCCTCGGCGAAGAGTTCGGGTTGCTCCCATGCTGCGAAGTGGCCGCCCTTGTCTACTTCGTGGAAATAGGTGAGCTTCGGATAACTGCGCTCTGTCCAGCTCCGCGGCGCCCGATAGATCTCGCCGGGAAAGACCGTCACGGCCACCGGGACCGAAATCTCGGCGGTCCTCTGCTCGACGGCGTTGAAGTTGTTGTTGTTGTTCTCCCAGTAAAGCCGCGCCGACGAGGTCGAAGTGTTCGTCACCCAGTACAGCGTGATGTCGTCGAGCATCTGATCCTTCGTGAGCGAGCGCTCCGGGTCGCCGCCGCTGTCGGTCCAGGCCGCGAATTTGTCGTACATCCAGGCTGCCTGCCCCGCGGGCGAATCAGCCAGGCTGTAGCCCTCGGTTTGCGGGCGAGTGACCATCATGGCGGCATAGCCGCCGCCCTTTTTGTACAGGTTGGCGAGTGATTCATACGCTGTCTTTTCCGCACTGGACAGTCCTGCCGGCGCCGGTTCGCCGTTGTTGAGCGCCTTCGCGATCTCCGGTGGCGCCGTCGCAGGCATATTGACGTGAATGCCCAGCAACCCTGCGGGAGCCTGGCGCCCCATCGCGTCCGCCACCACGGAACCCCAATCGCCGCCTTGAGACACATAGTGCGTATATCCCAGACGCTTCATCAGCACGTCCCACGCTCGCCCGATGTGGTCGGGATCCCAGCCAGTGCCGGTCGGTTTGCCGGAGAAACCGTAGCCGGGCATCGCGGGAATGACGACGTCGAAGGCGTCCTCCGCACGGCCGCCATAGGCCGTAGGATTGGTGAGCGGACCGATGGCCTTTTCAATTTCGAGGGGCGAGCCAGGCCAGCCGTGAGTGATGAGCAGCGGCAACGCGTTCGGATTGCGGGATTTCACGTGGATGAACTGGATCTCGACGCCGTCGATCGTGGTCACGTACATCGGCAACGCGTTCAATCTTGCCTCCGTCTTGCGCCAGTTGTAGTCCGTGCCCCAGTACTGCACAAGGGCCTGAATCTTCGCCTCCTGCACACCCTGGCTTTGATCTGCGACCGTCTCCTTGTCGGGCCACCGCGTCGCCGCGATGCGGCGGCGCAGGTCGATGAGTGTTGCGTCCTGAACGTGAACGTGGAATGGGCGGATCGAGTCGTCTTCAGCCACAACGCTCGAGTTCGCGGAGGGCTGGTCCACGACCGAAGCGGCTTGAGCATGACCGAAGGCGGACCCGAGAGAAACGGTGAGTGCACTTGCGACCGAATAGGCAAACAGGCTGCGCCGGATACGCGCGGTGGAAACTATGGACATGGTGATACTCCGTTGAGTACGCGTGCGCAGCCTTGCGGCGTCACCGGTTACGTGAACCGGCTGCGTAGCGTGTCGTTGCAGCTTCATTAGGGCGTTCGCTTCTACGCGTGCTGGACGGTTCGTTCGTCGTCGGCGGCATAGCGACGCGCGGGCGTGCTGGATGACAGTTCCCCCCACATCGCCTGGCGCGCGGCTTCGAAAGCGTCCCATTTGGCACCGTCGTGCAGAGACGGAATCGTGACGAGCTCGCCTCGCTCGAAGCCGACGAGTGCCGCATCGACCAGGTCGCCCGCGGACATGACGATGGCCGGATCGAGGTTCTCGATCGGCAAGCCGCCGATCTGCCAGAAATCGGTGGCCGTCGCGCCGGGCAGCACCGCCTGCACCGTCACGCCCTGGTTGGCGAGCTCGTGATGCAGAGACTGGCTGAACGCAAGCACGAAGGCCTTGGTGCCGCCATACACGCCATTCAGGCGCTCCGGCGCAATACTGACAATCGAGGCGATGTTGATGATCGCGCCCTTGCCGCGCGAGACAAAGCCCGGCACCGCGGCATATGTGAGGCGGGTGAGTGCGGTCACGTTCAGGTCGATCATCCGCGTCATCGCATCCACATCGCTGTCGAGCAATGGCGTATGCGTGCCGACCCCTGCGTTGTTCACGAGCAGCGTAATGCTGGCGTCTTCCTTCAGCTTCGCTTCTACCGTAGTGCGTGAACCCGGATCGTTGAGATCGGCGCCGATGACCTCGACGGACCGGCCGGTTTCGTTGGCGATGTGCCCGGCGAGACTGATGAGCCGGTCGCGGCTGCGCGCAACGAGGATAAGATCATAGCCACGCTTTGCCAGCCGCTCGGCATAGACCGCGCCGATGCCGGTGGACGCGCCCGTAATGAGCGCGGTACCCTGATGTGCCTGAATCATGATGTGCTCCTGTTGAATGTTCGCTGTGATTGGGTGAACCTATTCTGGTCCGGATTGGCGACGACTCAAATGACGTATAGGGTCATGATTTCGGACATGCATAGCAGCGGATGTCTGACCTGATGAATAACGGAGGCTCCATGCACCGGATCGGATATTTGTTGAGCGATGGCTTCCAGGTGATGGCGCTCGCATCGCAGTCGGTGTTCGAATACGCGAACGTTGCGGCGGGCGAAACCTTCTACTCGATCGAAAATTTCTCGGTAGCGGGGGGCGAGGTACGCTCTTCGCTCGGTATGGGCGTCGTCACGCGCCCCTTTAGCGGACGCGTCGCGATAGACACGTGGATCGCGGCGGGTGTCAACGCACCGCTCACCTCGCCTCCGCCCGCCGAAATGCTCGCATTTCTGCGCAAGACGGCTGCGCGCGCGCGACGCATTGCCGGCATCTGCACGGGCGGTTTCGTACTGGCGGAAGCGGGGCTGCTTGCGAACCGGCGCGCAACGACGCACTGGGCCCATGCGCGCGCGATGATGAGCCGGTTTCCGGACATCCATGTCGAAGAAGACCGCATTTACATCGTCGATGGGCCGATCTGGACCTCGGCGGGGATGACCGCCGGGCTCGACCTCGCGCTTGCGATGGTCGAGAAAGACCTCGGCGCCGACGTGGCGCGTTCGGTCGCACGCAAGCTCGTGATGCATCAGCGGCGCGCGGGCGGGCAGTCGCAGCATTCCGAAATGCTTGACCTGGCGCCCAAATCCGACCGCATCCAGAACGCGCTGAACTATGCACGCACGAACCTGAGCCGGCCGCTCACCATCGAGGAACTCGCGAGTTCAGCGCATCTGAGCCCGCGGCAGTTTAGCCGGGTGTTCACGCTGGAGACCGGACAGTCGCCCGCGAAAGCGATCGAAGGGTTGCGGCTGGAAGCCGCGCGGTTGATGATCGAGAAGAGCCGCCACTCGTTGGAAGTGATTGCGAAAGAGACCGGGTTTCGCGATCGGCGGCATATGCGCGAAGCGTTCATGCGCGGTTTTGGCCTACCGCCGCAGGAAGTGCGGCGTGACGCGCGTGCCGGTGACCGGATCGGTGTTTAGGTGCGTGTGGGAAAGCGTGCGCAGTTTCTCATTGAATTTCGGCTCGCGCAGACAACCGCTCGAGAAACCCTGCCGCCCACCACTTCACGGATACACCGAAACTGGAGGGAGCGCAGATTGGCGCGGTTTCGGCGGTCGACGGTGCCTGGTGAGAGTCTTCGTCATGGGAAGCAAGACCACCACGGTTAATCCGATGTCGGTGAGACTAACGGCGAAGCGCGGGTGCCGTCCACGAAGTTGCGGAGTAGTTTTTCGGCTTCGACCACTCGGTGCATCGGAACCTCGCTCAATTGCCGGTCGTGCAGCGCAAGCAATCGTTCGATTGCGGGCGCGTCTTGCTCCCTGATCATCCACCTGGCAGGTTTCGCGGCCGCTGTGAGGGCGCTTACAAACGCCGCTTGAGCGTGCTCGTAGCATGCAAACGGAACCTGCCCAAAACCCATGCGCTGAAGGTAGTAGGCTCTATACACCGAACAGAGCAGCGTGTTGATCTGATGCCGGTTGCCGCGATTTCTTCGGCAAGCAGCCAGCGCGAGATGATGCGCGAGCGAGATGTCGCGCGCGGATTGCACCGCCATTGGCAGCAGCAATGACTTGCTCAGCGGTTTGCGGTGGGTGCCCGGGCGGGCGGATTTACGGTTGTTTCGTGCCATGGGCGTATTGAAGCGCAATTCAGAGAAACCTGGGGCAGACTGCGGTCGACGCTTGAAGAAGTCGCATCCTTTGTGGCGCCCGCGCTCCGGTGTCGAAGCGGCGCGCGTTCGGATCCGGCCGATTTCGGGCGGTCGGGTACCAGACCAATCGAGCAGCGTCATGCCAACCGCTTCAACGCCCACATCGTGCACCGAGTCGACGTCCACGTTCTTCGTCGTGGTTTTCACGCTACCGGACAGTCATCCACATATGAAGCGATGATCATCGCTTGCGCATTCGGGGGCGGCGATCCCCTAACTTGTGGGCTGTACACATGATCGCCCGCTGCGATACTGCGGCCGCTCAATACGCATGTTCCAGTGCGCTTTGCGATGCGTTCCTGCCAGGTCTGATGTCCATAGTGCCCGGTACGCGAATCGCACCAGGACACGGTCAACGTATGCGCGGACGATCGCTCCAGCACTCTCACAGTCGGCTGCGCCCACTCCTGCACGTTTGCTACGGCAGACGGCCGCCGTTCGTCACCTCGCGTTCGCGCGGGCTCTTCCTGGCCAGTGCAAGCATGAGCAAGCATCGCGACAGTTTGCGACCAGACGTCCACACAAGTCTCAAACATCCAAAACTCCTTTGCGACAGGTTCGCCACACTGGCGGGATCTCGATCAGGCGAGGCTAGTTTCGGCTTCGGCACGCATCAACGGCACAATCGCATGCTGTGCAGAGGGATTCGCCGCTGTCGCAAGTACACCGGCAACGCGTGCTGCAAAGACAAAAGCCTTCATAGCGAATCACCGCCCGAATTCGGGCATGGTCGAGTCCGCACATGGTCGTTGAAGCATTGATAATCGCCCCTCGTCGTAACGAGGCTGACTAGTCCACATTGTGTACAGCCAAAGGTAAATGCGCGCTGACGCACAGATTAAATTGATGTTATGTTGGGATTCCCGGCGGGCGCTCCTTCGAATGATGGCCGAGCGCGGCCATGTCTGCTGCCGGCTCCGTCGCGCGCGCAATTCGATGCGCGAGCGCATCGAACACCATGTGCACGTTGGGTCCGGCATTCGATAGGACATAGGCCAGGAGGACAAGGGTCGCAGCAATGTCCACGAACGCGAGCCTGCGTTAGCCGCCGACGGATACCTGGATTGCTACCGGCATGTCAGGCGAGTCGATATCAGCGGCCCGTCACCGGTGGAAAGAACGGCATTTCGCAACCGTCGCCAGTTCGAAACATGTCGAGAGGAGCGCCAGCGCTCCTCTCGAATGTCGATCAATGGCCGAGATGCTTGTCGAAGAATTGAGTGATTTCTGCGAATGCCGCTTTGTCCTCGGGCACACGGTCATCCATCTGGTACTGAGCGTGCGACATTCCGTCGAATACTTCGAGCTGTGCATCGACGCCGGACTGCTGAAGCTTCTGGTGCACACGGACCGTGTTGCTGAGCAGCAAGTCGCGGGTTCCCGTGGTCAGAATCGCCGGCGGAAAGCCATGCATATCTCCGTAGACGGGTGAGAGCAACGGGTCCTTCAGATCATGGCCGTTCGCATAGACGACTGCCGCGGCATGACAGAACCCATTGGGCGACACCAGCACGTTGTCCACCTTTTCGTTCGTGTAGAACGAGTCGCCAGTCTTCGTCAGGTCGGACATCGGCGTACCGGGCGCGATCGCGCCCGGCATTTTCAGCCCTTCGTGCTTCGCGCGCAGCATCAACTCGAGCACGAGCGCGCCACCAGCGGAGGTCCCGAAAACGCCCACATTCTTTGGGTCGTTCGTCTGGAGCACCGACTTGTACACAGTCTCGACGTCGTCAAGTGCCGCGGGGAAATAAGCCTCGGGCGGCATGCGGTAGTCGACCGAAATGACCTTGTAGTGTCCAAGACCCGCCATGATGATGGCCTCGCCCGTACCCGACTCGCCAGGGTACAGCTCATAGCAGCCGCCATGGATATGTACCAGCACCTTGTCGCGATGTCCCGGCGGAATATAGTCGGGCGTCACGATGTGTACTCTCACGCCGTTGATCGTCGATGCCTGCACAGTCACGCCCAGGCGCTCGCGCATGGCCGGGAGCGTTTGCATGACCTTGGCGGCCTGTGCGTCGGCAGCCGTTCTCCATTGCGCGCCCGTGGTCCATAAAACATTCCACGCGGGATTGAGAGGCGCCGCGATGAGCTTTTGCAGTTCGGGGCTGACTTCGGTCGGCACCGGAATGGTCTTCGCGGGCGCTTCGCGTGGTGCAAGCGTACCGTCATCGGCAAGTGCCGCGCCGGAAACCGACGCGAAGGCGGCACACGCGAGCAGGAGGAATTTAGTTAGCTTCATCGTAGAACTGTCCCGGGTGCTGGCTTAAAGAGCCGCCTCATAGACCTTGCGGCTGACTTCCGGCGTGACGTCGCCGTGCTCGCCCAATGCGTCCATGCCGTGCTCCGTCAGTTTGGCCATCAGCGTTTCGACGGAACCGCCGCCGATCTGGTAGTCGCGCAGGCGGGTCCCGACGGTCATTCTCTCGAAGAACGCGCGGGTTGCCGTGATGGCCGCGTCGATGCGTTCGTCCTCGCTGCCCTCGGTGATGTTCCATACGCGCTCGCCATACTGCAGCAGCTTCGCGCGTTTTTGTTCCTTGCGCACGGTCAGCATCGCCGGCAGTACGATGGCGAGCGTTTGCGCGTGGTCGAGCCCGTGCAACGCGGTAATCTCGTGGCCTAGCATGTGCGTGGCCCAGTCCTGCGGCACGCCCGCACCGATGAGCCCGTTCAGCGCCAGCGTCGCCGTCCACATCAGGTTCGCGCGTACGCTGTAGTTGCGTGGCTCGGCGAGCGCTTGCGGGCCGGCTTCGGTCAGCGTGATCAGCAAGCCTTCGGCAAAGCGGTCCTGGACCTTTGCATCGACCGGGTAGGTCAGGTATTGCTCGACGATATGGACAAACGCATCGACCACGCCGTTGGCAATTTGCCGAGGCGGTAACGAATAGGTCGTGGTCGGGTCGAGTACCGAGAAAAGCGGATAGGTCGCGTCGCTCGTGAAAAACAGCTTGTCGCCCTTTGCGCGGTAGCTAATGACGCTACCATTGTTCATTTCCGAACCTGTCGCGGGCAGCGTCAGCACGCTGCCAAAGGGCACCGCATCGCGCACAGGGGCCTGCTTCGCAAGAATGTCCCATGGTTCGCCGTCAAACTTCATCGCCGCCGCGACGAACTTCGTCCCGTCGATCACCGAGCCGCCGCCCACCGCCAGCAAAAAATCGATGTTCTTCTCACGGGCGAGCGCAACCGCTTCCATCAGCGTTTCGTAAGTGGGATTCGGCTCGATGCCGCTGAATATGTACCACGGGCGCTCACCGAGCGCGGCCTGTACTTGCGCGAGCACACCGTTGCTCCTGATGCTGCCGCCGCCGCACGTGATCAGCACACGCGCGTTGCGCGGCACATTCGCGTCGAGCGCGGCAATCTGGCCTTCGCCGAAAATGATCTTTGTGGGATTCTGAAACGTAAAATTTTGCATTAGACGCCATTGCTGTAATTTGGATGACCGGCCGTCTTAATCTTGCAGAAATAATGTGACGGGCCAGCCACAAGGAGGTTAGGGGATCGAGACGGTAGCGGCGGATTTGAAAAACAGATCGCATATCGGGTGCATGCAGGCTTCCAGCGGATCGATCAAGTCTTCCAGTTCATTCGCAACAGGCTACCTTCTCACGCGTTCCAGAAGAAGTCCGCCAGCCCGTCTGCGGACAAATCTTTGCGCACCGGGCCGTGATTTTGGCGGCGGCGAAGGTGTTCGGCTTTTGCAATGCCCGCCTTCTACTGTACGCAGATAAAGTGACATAAAGCCGTCCCGTTGATGACGTTTTCGTTATCTTCTTTCAGTATGGATTGTTGATACGCTGAACCTGCAAGAGCACGCACGCGAGAACCGATATCGATGCCGGCAAGTGACAACACATGTCCCGTTCGACTACACACCGGTGGGAAAGCGGTTCACTATGGACCACAGCCGCATTTGGCAAATGTCATTTGCAAAATGCGGCCATTCCGCGGGTGCGCTTGCACGTGGCAAGCTGTAGCCAGCCGCGACGCACACGAGGAGTGCAGGGACGCCCTGATCCTGACACCTCACCCCGATGCCCACGCTACCGGACGGTACAACGTATCGATCTGTTCTTCGCCTCACCACACAATGGAGAATGAATTGTTTAATTTTTTCGATATAAACAACATCATCAGCCAATTCCCGGACAAGGCGGATAGTACGATTGTCGACGTCTATCTCACCGACGAACCCTCTGCAAGCTCGAGGATCTTTCGTGTCTATTACCCTATTCCTCGGCATTACCACGAAACCTGCGAAGAGCATCTCTACCTGCTGACCGGAAAGGTTGCCTTTGCGATTGAGGACGAAGCGCCTCGCGTGCTCACTGCGGGCCAGCTAGTGACTTTTGAGCGAAACACTGTACACGCGATCACTGAAATACTAGAGTCGCCAGCAATCTTCTTTACAGTCGACGCTCCTCGTCGTGTGCCCACTGATGTCGTGTATGTGAATCCGGAAGACGAACAGATCCGGCCTTTCGTGACCCACCTGGAAACAACAAAAGGCTAGCGCGCACTTGCAGGTCGGAAATGCCATGGATTATTTTGCGGCGGTACGGGCCTTCGTTTGCGCTGCGGAAGTGCAGAGCTTTAGCAAGACGGCCCGTGAAATGGCAGTCAAGACGTCGACCGTCTCGCGCTACGTGAGCGAGCTGGAAAAGGATCTGGGCATTGCCCTATTTAACCGGTCGACGCGGGGGCTCGTCCTGACGGAGGGCGGGCGGCTATTTCGTGAACGCGCGTTGGTTGTCCTGCAGGCGCTCGATGACGCGCGCCAGGTTACCTCGTCACTGAATCGCACACCGCAGGGTGTGCTACGGGTCACGATGCCGTCGGCATTCGGGCGCCGGCATATCGTGCCGCATCTGCCGGTGTTCATGAAGCGCTACCCCGCCATCGGTCTCGACATCGTGTCGACCGATGAAACGCTCAATATGATCGAAGCCGGCATTGACGTGGCGATCCGTATCGGCGTGCTGCCCGATTCGTCATTGATGGCTAAGCGGATTGCGCCGCATCGTCGTATCGTCTGCGGCGGCCCGGCGTATTTCGAGCGGAACGGAATGCCTCGTGTCCCTGAAGATCTTGCCGCGCACGATGTGCTTCGCTTGTCGCTGCTGCCGGACGACAAATGGTCTTTCACCCATGTGGCACCTGTACACGCGTCGCCGGAGCATGTAGTGGTCGAATTGCAAGGGCGCTTGCGCACAGACGACTCGGAGGCCGTACTCGAACTCGCTGTGGCCAGCTGCGGGCTTGCTCTTCTGCCGACATGGCTCGCGGCTACCCCGCTGCGCGAAGGCCGCCTGCTGCAAGCGCTGCCTGAATGGGAGGCGCGCACCGGGCGAGCAGAACCAGCGGTCTGGGCGGTCTACCCGCCGAAGAAAATCGTGTCGTCGAAGGTCCGGGCATTCGTGGATTTCTACGCCGAGGTGATTGGCGAGCCGCCGTACTGGGATAACGGACTCGCGCTGGCGCAACAACCTTAACGGGCGAAGCGGATATCGAGCGTTCGCAACCAGGTCTGCAAGCCTGCATCCTGGATCGGAATCACATAGGCATTCTCGTTTGTTTCATTGAAGTGCGCATGCCAGTATCCCGGCGGTGTAACAAACGCCATCCCGGCTTCCCAATCGACCCGCGTCGGGTTCACGATATCGCCGTTGTCGTCCAGCTCGGTACCGACCAGCGTATAGACACCCGGCTGGCCCCCGGCGATGAAGTCGAGTGCGATCGACTGGTGGCGGTGCGGCTTCTGGATTGAGTTGGGCGGCACAATGCCGAACATGGCCCACAAGACATGCGTGACCGTTCGCGTTTGCGGGAAGTTGGCGTTGCCCATCAGCACGCTGATGCGGTTGCGGCGACCCGCATTGGCTTCTTCCGCGACCTTGCGCAGTTCCGCCTGCGCCCGGGCGGCCGGATAGAGCGTCGGTGCAAAGCGCGCCTCGACGCCGGTCGTGCCGAGATAGGTGAGCAGCGGCGCGTCGTTGACGTAATAGAGCGTTGCCGTCGCGTCGGCGGACAGCACGGCGGCATCGCCGCCTGGCAGCGTGAAGAAATCGCCCTGCCCAAACGGGAAGCGGGTCTCGCCCTGCGTCACGCTGCCGGTCCCGCTGATGACGTAGCAAAGCTGCGAGGTTGCGTTCGGGGCGAGCGTCAACGCATCCCCCGCGTTGATGCGCAGGAAATTGGCGCACAGGCCGGGGCCGGTCGCGGGACTGGGGCAACCCAACTCCGCGGAGAGGTCGAGGGGTACGACGCGGGTTTCGCCGGTTGCGTAGAGCGAAGGCGAGAAATTGCGGAACGGCACGCGCGAGATAAGCTTCGCGCCGATCGGATTGGCCGACGACGTATATTCGAAGTATTGCGCGTCGAGGGTAACGGCATCGAGTTCGGCGAGAGGCGCCGGGGACGTTTTGGTCAACATGGTCTGGTCCTTAAGATTGGGGAGGCTTCGCGTGGGCCCCGCAAGTTGGGGTTCGCGTCTGGAAGCTGAACCGACTATAGGTGCGGGCCGCTGGCCTCAGAAGTGCCGGACATTGAAATCACCTTTGCGCAAATGGGTGCACCGGGTTGGCTGACGCCAATTGTCGATGCAAAGGATTGCACTGTGATCCCGGCATTGGCGGCGAACTGTTACCCCGTTCAAATCAACATATCAGCTACGATTTAGACGGCCCAGATTCTTTGAGGACGCACAGGCGGCAAGCGCCTTTTTTTGTTGTTATCGTTATATACAATAATATATAGCGATAACCGTTTATGCATTGAACTACGAATCTTGAAAGTGCAAATGATTAAATCGGGTTTTTCGGCGGCTGTTTTACTTCTCTGGGCGGGAACCAGTTATGCACAAAGCAGCGTGACGCTTTACGGCATCATCGATACTGCGGTGATTTACGGGAACAACGAGGGTACGGGGCAACCAGGCGTGGGCCACCCCGGTGTTGAGATGAACAGCGGTGGCATCAGTGGGTCGCGATTTGGCTTTCGCGGAACGGAGGA
>NZ_DASXHN010000131.1:0-5848 GCF_036488505.1 Paraburkholderia sp.
CTTGCGCAAGACCCCACGTCGATCATGCGCATCGTGATCGAAGGCAGCAATAGCCCCGCGATCGATTCGGGCCCCGGCCCGCAGAAGATGCCGGGCTTTCGCGACCAGCTGACGTCGCGGCAAATCGCGGAGGTGGTCAGCTTCATCCGCGGCGCGTGGGGCAACCGCGCGGCGCCCGTTTCGGACCGGGAGGTGGAACGGCTGCGTGCCAAGATTCACAAGTAAGCGGGCAGCGGGCACTTGCTGTGTCCGTTGCCCGGCTTCACGATCTCGCGACGCGTATGCAACGATTTGCCATAGCTGGAGGTGGGATGCGCTCTCCTAAAGACGTCAAGGCAAAGCTACTAGGCAAGCAGGATCTGGTAATGATGTCTCAGTTCCGCTACCAGTTGCGCCGGTTCCTCCGGTACTCCGAGGAGATTACGCACGCGGAAGGCATCACGCCGTTGCAGTACCAACTGATGTTGCACGTCAGGGGTTTTCCGCAGCGTGAGTGGGCGACGGTCGGGGAACTCGCCGAGCGTCTGCAGGCCGCGCCGAATGGCACCGCGGCACTGGTCACGCGCTGTGAAGCCGCTGGGCTCGTGACACGCAAGCCCGGCGACCAGGATCGTCGCCAGGTGCAAGTGCATCTGACGGCACAAGGGGAACGCTGCCTGCAGAAGCTCGCGCTGCTGCACAAGTCGGAGATGGATTCTTTCGGCTGGGCGTTTGGGATAGTCGCGAATCGCTGAGCTAGTGCACTTCCCGGCGCGGTGCTCAGTGACAGGGCAAATGGGGCGTTGCCCGCGTGCCCGGTTCGACGCTGGGCGCGGCTCGCGCCGGAGCGGACGTACATAGCCGCGGTAACGTGCGCCTCGCAGATCGGAAGACAGCCGCCAAGACAGCCGTCGTGATCGCCGGTGTTCACCCGGGCATCCTGTCTGCTCAGCAGCTAACGCTGTAGCTAACCGGAGAGCATTGTCATGAAACGCAGAAAACTGATCCAGACCGGCCTGCTCGCAACGCTTGGCGTCGCCGCGATGCCCGAGTTGCGCGGGCGCAAGAGAAGCCAACCGAGCCCAACGAAGAGCTGATGAGCGACCATGGCATCCTGCGCCGGGCGCTGCTGGTATGCCACCACTGCGCCTCTCTGTTGCATGCGGGAAAGGCGCAGAACATCGGGCGTCCGCTGCACGATACAGCCATCCTGTTCGAGAAGTTCGGAGGCGACTATCACGAAAAAGCCATTGAAGAGACCTTCGTATTTCCCCAGGTGTTGAAAGGCGACCCCGCGACGGCACGGTATCCGGCCGTGCTGATTCTCCAGCATGAACGAAGCCGCGATTCCTGAAATACCTGCAGGACATCACCAAAACCGGTGTCATCCCTTCGGCCAACGCAGGACAGCTTGCATCGCAGTTGGACGCATTCGACAACATGTACCGGTTCCATGCTGCTCATGAGGACACGGTGGTCTTTCCGGCATGGAAGAAGGAGTTGTCGGCGCAGGCCTACGATGAAATGCGCGAGCACTTCGTTCAGGTGCAGCAGAAGATGATAGGCGCTGACGGTTTCGAAGATGCGCTGAAGAAAATCGAGGGCATCGAGCACGAACTTGGCATTCTCAACCTGGCAAAGCAGACGATGCCTACCTCATGCAAGCGCGTCGACGGTACCCCGGCCTGCTAGGTCGACGGGCAGATAGCCGATGTAATCGGCCGCCGCCGCCAACAGGGCAACTATGCCGTTGTGGCAAGCGCGTCCATGTTCGTCACCGCTGCTACGCCTTGCTTCATCAGACGTTAGTTCGATTGAACGTCAGGGGGTGCAAGCTGCGCAAGCGCAGGCGCAATCACGCCTTTCAGCAAAGCTTTCTCTGGCCGAACCCGAGCCAGCACGCGAACCCCCATCAGAACGCCAAGAAGATGCCGGGCGAGGACTTCCGCCGACACTGATTGCGTGATGGTTCCGTTGGCCTGACCTGCTTCGATGCAACCGAGAAAAAAGCTTTCGATACGGGCAAGCACGCCCGCGATGACTTTCTGGAATTCAGCGTCGTGCGGCGCTATCTCCAGCGCCGAATTCACGAGCATGCAGCCCTTGTGCTGGCGGTCAGTCAGCGAGCGGCGCAGGATGTCATCGAAGAACGCATGGATCGCCTCGAGCGGAGGCAGCGCTTCGCAGCGCCGTATCCGATTCCCTATGCTGCCATTCGCGTAGCGATCGAGCGCTGCCCGGAACAGACCGCGCTTGTCCCCATACGCGTTGTAAAGGCTGGCAGCAGTGAGGCCGGTTCGTTCGGTGAGGTCTTTCACCGAAGTCGCCTCGTAGCCGAATCTCCAGAAGCACTGGACCGCCGCTTCCAGCACTGCCTCTTCGTTAAATTCCCTTGGTCTCGCCATTGCCTGTCACCTATGCAGTCATCGCGCAACGGACTTGCCAGTTTCGCTGCGATCAGCGATTATAGAACGCACGCTCTAAAACTGGAAGGCGTGGCCGGCATGCGGCCTTGCGTACATCATGCCCGAGCAACGGCGCGCGGGGGAGGAAAGAGTCATGGGACTGCGGGAGCAGCTGGACAGCTTCAGGGCTGAGTTTGCACGCACTGCGCCGTTGGGGCGCGTCGCGCTCTATGAGGCCAGGATCGACGAGTTGCGTGCGGGATTCGGAGTGGAGAAAGCGGTTGGAACTGGCGATCAGGCGCCAGACTTCTCACTGCGGGACGTGCGAGGCAATCCGGTGTCGTTGTCCGGTCTGTTGCAGCGCGGGCCGGTTGTCGTTACGTTTTATCGCGGCGGATGGTGCCCTTACTGCAATATTCAGTTGCGGGCCTATCAGGCAATCGTTCCGGAGATGGCCGCGCGGGGCGCCCGGCTGGTCGCGATCTCGCCACAGCTTTCCGACGGTTCGCTGAACACGGCGCAGACAAACGCGCTGACATTCGACGTTCTGAGCGATGCCGGCAATTCCGTCGCACGCCGCTTCGGGCTCGTCTATGCACTGCCCGAGGACCTGCGTGACGCGCTTCGCTCGAACAACAAGGCATTGCCTGCGATCAATGGCGATGCGAGCTGGGAACTGCCGGTTCCTGCCACCTATGTGATCGCTCCCGATGGTCGCATTACCCTCGCCAGTATCGAAGTCGATTACCGCAAGCGGCTCGAACCGGATGCGATCCTCGCCGCGCTCACATCGCTTCGGCCGCTCTGATCGATGGCAAGCGGCAAGGTCCCGGTCGTCGTCATCTTCCTCGGCGCGCTGCTGGCTTCCAGGCCCGTGCCTGCGCGTCGTGCATCACCCATTTCACCAACCTGAGTACCGCCATGATCCGTTTTTATTTCCATCCGACGCCAAACCCCGCCAAGGTCGCTCTCTTTCTTGAAGAGACCGGTCTTCCGTACGAGACGATTGCCGTCGATACGAGCAAGGGCGAGCAGCACACGCAGGAATTCCGCGCGATCAACCCCAATGGCAAGGTGCCCGCCATCGTCGAT
The DNA here is from genome assembly GCF_036488505.1 of Paraburkholderia sp. Lineage (GTDB taxonomy): Bacteria > Pseudomonadota > Gammaproteobacteria > Burkholderiales > Burkholderiaceae > Paraburkholderia. Next base: position 3,477 of record NZ_DASXHN010000131.1, read on the forward strand.
ACGGAAGGGCCGGGCGGCCAGCAAGCGCGCGTCTTCGACTCGACGGCGATCCTGCTCTATCTCGCGGAGAAGACCCGCAAGCTGCTCGGTTCGCCGCAGGACAGGCCCGAGTTGCTTTCGTGGCTGCTGTTTCTCGCCTCGGGTCTTGGCCCGTTCTCGGGCCAGGCCGTGCACTTTCAGTTCGCCGCGCCCGAAGGGCTCGACTATGCGGTGAATCGTTACCGACGAGAGGCCGAGCGCCATTACCAGGTGCTGAACGACCATCTCGAAGGGCGCACGTATATCGTCGGTGAAACGTACACGATCGCGGATATCTCGGCCTGGGGATGGCTCGATCGCGCATCGCGCGTACTCAAGGGGGCCGACGATCCGCTCGCGGCGTTTCCGAACCTGCAACGGCTGTTCGCGACGGTCGACGCCAGACCTGCGGCGGCCCGAGCCAGAGCAGTCGGCACGGCTCACGAATTCAAGAAGGTCAACGACGAGGAGACCCGACGCGCGCTCTTCCCGTCGAACTATCCCCCGGTTGCCTGAATGGCTGCGTAACCATCACGGAGAAGAGCATGGCAGATTCCCACGACTACATTCCGCCGAAGGTCTGGAGCTGGAACAAACCCAGCGGCGGCACCTTCGCGAACATCAACCGGCCAGTCGCCGGGCCGACGCATGACAAAGCGCTGCCGGTCGGACGCCACCCGCTTCAGCTTTATTCGTTGGGCACGCCCAATGGTGTGAAAGTCACGATCATGCTGGAAGAGCTGCTCGCCGCGGGTCATGCCGGCGCCGAGTACGACGCGTGGCTGATCAAAATCGGCGAGGGTGAGCAGTTCGGCAGCGGCTTCGTCGACATCAATCCGAACTCGAAGATCCCTGCGTTGCTGGATCGCAGCGGGCCGAAGCCGGTGCGCGTATTCGAATCGGGCTCGATCCTGCTGTATCTGGCCGAGAAGTTCGGTGCCTTTCTTCCGAAAGAGGTCGAGGCCCGCACCGAGACACTGAACTGGCTGTTCTGGCAGATGGGCAGCGCGCCGTACCTGGGCGGTGGTTTTGGCCATTTCTACGCGTATGCGCCGAGCAAGATCGAGTACGCGATCGACCGTTTCGCAATGGAAGTGAAGCGCCAACTCGACGTGCTCGACCGGCAACTCGCCGTCAACGAGTACATCGCCGGTAGCGATTACACCATTGCCGACATCGCGGTGTTTCCGTGGTACGGCGGCCTTGTCAAAGGCTGGCAATACGGTGCGGCGGAGTTTCTCTCCGTGCAGGATTACACCCACGTTCAACGCTGGGCCGACATGCTTCTCGCACGGCCCGCAGTAAGGCGTGGACGCATGGTCAACAGGACGAGCGGAGAACTATCCGGGCAGCTTCGCGAGCGCCACGACGCCAACGATTTCGAGACCGCGACACAGGACAAACTGGAGGGAGCACAGCAATGAGGATCGAAGGCGCGCGTATTCTGATTACCGGTGGCTCGAGCGGCATCGGGCTTGCACTCGCGCACGCGTTGCTCGCCAAGGGGGCGAAAGTCGTCGTCACCGGGCGACGGCCCGATGCGCTGGCGAACGCGGTCGAGGCGCTTCAGCGAACCGCGCCGTCCGTGTGGGGTGTCGCCGCCGACGTGGCGAGCCCCGAAGGCCGCGCGGCGACGATCACCCAGGCCGTGGACCTACTCGGCGGCCTCGACGTGCTGGTGAACAATGCGGGAGGCGTGCGGGCCGGGCGCCTTGAAAACACGCCGGAAGCCGAGCTGCTGGCGATGATCGACGTCGATCTCGTTGCGCCCATCCTGCTGACGCGCGCGGCCCTGCCGATGCTACGCGAGAGCGGCGACGCGATGGTCGTGAACATCGCCTCTGGCATCGCGCTGATCGGCGCGCCGTTCTACGCGACCTACGCGGCGACCAAGGCCGGCCTCGCCTGTTTCGGCGAAGCACTGCGGCGCGAACTCAAGGGCGAAGGCATCCATGTGCTGACCGCTTATCCGGGTGGCACCGACACGCCGATGATGAAATCGAACCGCGCCGGGCCCGACCTCGGCTTCTCCCGCGAGCCCGCGTCCGCGGTGGCTGCGGCCATCGTCGATGGCATCGAGGCGAATGCATTCGAAGTGATCCGCGGCGGCGATGCGCGAGCCCAGATGATTGCACTGAACCGCGATAATCCGGCAGCGGTCGACGAGCGCTTCCTCGGACTGAAGTCCGCGCTCGAAGACGCTGTGAAGGATCATTCGGCGCTTTGAGCGAAGCGCTGGGAAGATCCCTGCGTGCCCCTTATCCGGCAGCGTCGCGAACCGGCGCTCAGAACCGATGACGGATACCGGCCGCGACCAGCAACTGGCTGCGGCCCACCACCGGCGCGCCGGTTTG
>NZ_DASXHN010000133.1:0-14350 GCF_036488505.1 Paraburkholderia sp.
ATTGACGAGCGTCGACGCATCGCCGGTCGCCTTCTGATAAACAGCGGACACGTAGATATCCGTACGCTTGCTCAGCACGTAATCGGCGCCCAACGTAAATTGATGCCATTTCGGATGCAGGCTATCCGAGGAAGCGCCCGGCAGATTGGTCGCGTGTCCATCGGTGAATGTATAGACCCCGATGAGCTGGACGGCCGGAGTGAGTTGATATCTGAGGTTCGCTTCGTAGTTGTTGAGTCGCCGCGCGGCACCGTCGTTGTATTGAATGTCCGAGAGGCTATAGCCGATGCCCGCGATGACACGGCCGAACACGTAGCTCGTGGCGGCCGCAAAGATGCGTTGACGTCTGACGCCGCCGTCCATGCCATAGAAAAACACCGAGCTATAGTCGTCGCCATTACTGGTCGATGCTCCGCCGACCGCTCCACCGGTATTGGAGACGGCGTTCGGATGATCGAGCTGCAGATACCCCGCGCCGACCGAAAACGGGCCGTGCACGTAGTTCGCCGACAACGCCCATGCGCGGTTATTGCCGAAGCTTTCTCATTGTTTTTATTCCTTTTCAGACCTGCTTTTCTACCGGTTCAATGAAATGAACCGCATACTTTTTATCTGCATCCCTATCGTCTAGTGCTGCCATTCAGATCCGCAATGCCGTGCCGAATGGCTAGTCACAGTCAAACGCTCTGCGCGATGCGCAGCAGCGCGACCATGCCCGGATCGTCTTGCCCCAACGAGCGCTCCGCGAACATCCGCGCGCGTCCGATGCGATTGGGGCGGCCGCGAAATGCGCTCAGTGTCTGTTCGATCGCGCTGCACGCCACACCCTGCCAGGCATCGCCCGCTGCTGCGGCTTCGAGCGCGTCGCCAACCGCATGCAGTGCATCGAGCACGGTCTTGTCGCCCAGCTTCGCTCCGCCTCTTGCGGACAGAACGTCCGTGATCCGTCGAATCAGGCTCACCACGTCTTCGCGCGTGAGTTCGACAGCCTGATCAGTTTGCTTTGCTGCCGTGAGCAGCGCCTGCGCGAGCAGCGTGCCGAAGCTCGATCCCGACGCGTTCGCGCAGCCGATCGCGGCGCGGCGGAAGACGTCGGTCAAGGTATCGGTCATGTGCGGCAAAGCGGCCTCGACTTCGATCGCGCATTTCTCGAGGGTGGCACCGAGGTCGCCGTCGCCGAGCCGTCCGTCGAGCGCGTTCAGTTCGGACGCGGCGGCGTGCAGTCCCGAGCACACACGCCCGATTGCGTGCTTCACTTGTGTTGCATCGAGCGTCATCGTGCGTTCCAGAAGGGACAGTTGGTAGGAGCCGCGAGAAGCCGCGACGACTCATCGTCGAGCGGCATCAGTGTCAATGACGCCCCCGTCATTTCCATCGACGTTGCGTAACGTCCGACCAGCGGAATCTCCACTGCAATGCCTTTCTCGTTCAGCGCCGCTCGAACCGAGCGATACAGGATGTAAAGCTCTTCGAGCGGCGTCGCGCCCAGGCTGTTCACCAGCACCGACACGCGGTCGCCCCGCGCGAGCTTCATGTCGGCGAGCAAGCGTTCGAGCATCTCGTTGGCGAGCTCGTCCGCGCGCTTGAGCTTGCCGCGCCAGATACCGGGCTCCCCGTGGATACCCATGCCGAACTCCATTTCATCGTCGGCGATCTCGAACGACGCGCGGCCCACCTCCGGAACGACACATGGCGCGAGCGCAATTCCGATCGACCGGCACGCGGCAGCGGCGTGGCTGGCGACGCGGGCGACTTCAGCAAGGGGCGCACCTTCTTGCGCTTTCGCGCCGGCCAGCTTGAACGCATAGACGAGCCCGGCCACGCCGCGGCGCTTTTCCATTTCCTGCAACGACGCGCTCGCGACATCATCGGCAACCCGCACCGACGCCACCGCCATGCCCTCCAATTCAGCGAACTCCTTTGCCATCTCGAAGTTCATCCGGTCGCCGCCATAGTTGCCGTAGAGTTGCAGCACGCCCGCACCGCCGTCGGCGGTGCGCATCGCCGCGAGGCAGTCGTTGACCCGCGGCCCGGCGAACACGTTGCCCACCGCGGCCGCATCGAGCAAGCCGTGTCCGATGTAGCCGTGGAACACCGGCAGATGGCCCGAGCCGCCGCCCGTCACGATGCCGACCTTGCCCTTGGTCGGCCCCCCCGCGCGCACGACCACGCGCGGTGCATCGGACAGGCGCTGGTACACATCCGGATGCGCGGCACACAGACCGTCGAGCATTTCATCGACGTAGTCGTTGGGTTCATTCAATATCTTCTTCACGTTTGCTCCAGGCGAAGAAGGACGCCGCCGTCGCGTGCGCGACAGCGTCCTTGTTACGTAGATCGATCGAGTGGGACCGGGGCAAGGCTGCCCCAGGTGTCAACGGTGTTCGGCAGCCGGCTTCGTTTCCGGCAACGCCCGCGCGCACACGGCGGAGAGCACCGCGATCGCCGCCATATATGCGGCAATCGGCCAGTAGGAGTTGAAATGCATCAGCAAGGCCGTCGCGACGAGCGGCGAGAGACCGCCGCCGAGAATCGGACCGATCTGTTGCACGAGCGACAAGCTCGTGTAGCGCACGCGCGCTGGAAACAGCTCCGAAAAGAACGCACCCTGCGCGCCGAACATCGCCCCGTGGCCCAGTCCCAGTCCGATCGACACGGCGAGCCAGATGGCCGGCGCCGTAGCGGCGTCCATCAACCAGAAGAAAGGCGCCGCGAAGACGGCCTGCAACAGCGCACCGAACACATACACCGGTCGGCGGCCGAACTTGTCCGCGCACAAGCCGAAGATAGGTAGCGTCACGCACTCGACCAGACAGCCGACCAGAATCCCGTTCAGCACCAGGGACTTCGGCAGATGATGCACGGTCACCGCATAGGTGATCGCGAAGACCGCGTAGATATTGAACAGGCCGCTCTCGGCGATCTTTGCGCCTATGCCGAGCAGGATGCGCGGCCAATGCTCGCGCAGCGCTTCGGCGATGGGCAGCTTCGGGGGCGCCTTCTCACGCGCTGCGGCTTCGAAATCCGGCGATTCGTCGATACGGAAGCGAATGAACAGGCCGAGGCCGACCAGCAGGATGCTGCCGAGGAACGGCAGGCGCCATCCCCAGCTTAGGAACTGCTCGTCGGTCAAAGCAGCGGAGAGCCCACCCATCAGCGCGATAGGCAGGAGGAATCCCGCCGGCAGCCCGATATGCACGACCGAACTGCAGAACGCCCGCATGCGCGGCGGCGCATGCTCGATTGCCATCACCATGCCACCGCCGTACTCGCCACCAATGCCGATGCCTTGCAGCAGGCGCAGCACGAGCAGCAGGATCGGCGCCCACAGGCCAATCTGCGCATAGGTCGGCATCAAACCGATCAGGAAAGTGCCAATGCCCATGATCAGCACGGTCAGAAGCAGCATGTTCCTGCGCCCGATGCGATCGCCGAAATGCCCGAACAGAATGCCGCCGAGCGGTCTCGCGCAGTAGCCGATAAAGAACGTGGCGAACGCGGCGATCGTGCTGATCAGCGCGCTATTGGCGGGAAAGAAAATCTTGTTGAAAACGATCGCAGTGGCCGTCGCATACAAGGTGAAGTCGTAGTACTCCACCATCGTGCCGATTGCGCTGGCGAACGCGACCTTCGCGTATTCGCGGCGCGTGCTGCGAGCCGCGACCCGCGTCGCGGTCCCGGAAGACCGGGAGTCGAACGGTTCAGCTTGTTGTGTCATTTGTCTCCTCGTCACTTTGTCTCGATCGATTGCGCGGGCGCGCCGCCGTTCTGCTGGCATTCACGCAGCCGCCTCCGCGCGGCCGGCAAGCTGGCCCGCGGACTGTAGAAGCTGGTGCGTTCGTTACGCGTCGAAGCGCAATACGGCGTCGAGTTCGCGCTTGATGTTGGCCAGCTGCGCTTCGCTCGTGCGCGGCATCGGCATGCGCGGCAGGCCGGCCTCGCAACCCTGCAATGCCAACGCGGTCTTGATGTTCGCGGGGAGATTGTCGGCGAAGATCGCGTTCCAGAAACGCAGCAACGCTTCGTGGATCGTGCGCGCGCGCTCATGCTCGCCGTTCTTCACCGCATTCCACAGCGCGACGCACACGCCAGGCACCGCGGCCGGGTTCGCCGCGATCGTGCCGTGCGCGCCCAGCGCGAACGACGGATACAGCAGCGCATCGACCGCCGTGTAGACGCGCGCATGCTTCGGCGCGCCGATGAGCAGGTCGGCCATCAGCTTGAGGTCGCCGGCGCTCTGCTTGACGCCCTGCACGCCCGGCAGTTCGTTCATGAGGCGGATCAGCAAGGCGGGCGACAGGTAGTTCCACGGCACGACGTTGTAGATCACAACAGGAATATCGACCGCGCTGGTGAGCGCCTTGAAGTGCTCGAACGTGGCCTGCTCGTCGGGCTTGAACACGTAGTGCACCGGCGTGACCTGCAAAGCCTTCACCGGCAGATGGGCGACCGCTTTCGCGCGGGAAATCGCATCGCGCGTGCTGTTCGCGATGATGCCGACCATCACCGGCACGCGGCCGTCCGCTTCCTCGACGCAAATCTCGGTGAGGCGCGCCAGTTCCTGCTGGCTCACCGTGTGGCCCTCTCCGCTGCTGCCGCCCACGCACAGGCCGTGCACTTTCTTGCGAATGTTGAATTGAACGACGTTGCGAAACGCCTGCTCGTCGATTTCACCGTCAGCGGTGAAAGGCGTCACGACGGGCGGAATGATGCCGGTAAGGTCGAGGCTCATGAGTCGGGTCTTGATCAGAAAGTGGGTGGGAGCAACGGCCGGACAGCTGGGTACAGCGCCAATCCGGCCGATCAGTGCGATGCGAACGTGATTGCGCGCCTCACAGGTTAGAATGATATCCGTAACATGTTACCGTGCTATCAGTGCAAACACTTACGATGTGAGCGCGCGGTTACAGGGCAACACACCGCGTTCATCGTTTATCCTTGGCGTAATGAATAGAACTGGAGCATCCGAAACAATGGTCGCCATCGAGCCGCGCACTCCCACTCTCGCGCAACGCGATATGGCCTATGAAGGCTTTCGCCAGCAGATCATGACCGCGGGGCTGAAGCCCGGGCAGTTCGTGTCACAGCGCGAATTGACGGAACTGCTGGGCCTGCCGCTCGCCGCAGTGCGCGAAATGATTCCGCGGCTGGAGGCCGCGCGGCTGATTCGCACGGTGCCCAAGCGTGGCCTGCAGGTGGCGCACGTCGATCTGAAGCTGGTGCGCAATGCTTTCCAGATTCGCGCGATGATCGAGCGCGAGGCCGTGCTGAATTTCGTGCGCAATGTAAGCGACGCCGATCTCACGCGCATTCAACGCGAGCATCAGGCGATTCTCAAGCGCGCACGCGCGGCCACGCCCGACGCGGAACTCGATCGCGACGCCCAGGCAGTCGACTGGGGCCTGCACGATTTCATGGTGGATTCGATCGGCAATGAGCTCCTGTCGGAGCTCTATCGCGTGAACAGCCTGCACGTGCGGCTGATTCGCCTGGACGCGCATGTGATACGTCCGATGCGCATCCTGCCGGCCATGGAGGAGCACCTGCAATTCCTCAAGGTGGTGAAGACACGCGACGAAAACGCCGCCATCGCGCAGATGATCGAGCACATAGAGCGCTCGAAGCAGCGCGTGCTGCACGCATTGCTCGAAGATCGCGGGAGCTGAAAGCGAATGCCGGCGGCCTCGATCAGAAGTGATCGAGGGCCACCTTGCCTACTAGCGTCTGCGGTGCGAGCCGTGTTCTCCGCTACAGTCCGATGAAGTATGTCTGCACCTCCGTCTCTTCGGACCATATCTGAACATCGAGCATGTCCCGGAACTCCACGACGGTGCCCCGATACATACAGCAAAATCCCTTTGCCGTCCGGTAGACGATTACCCACTCCGTCGTCCTGCTGCTCCCAGCCGCACTCGCGTGCGTTTCAAACGCGCGCCTGAACGTGTCGAGATGCAGCAATTTCCCGAGACGTCTGTACGCCACGTCCACATCGTGTCGTAGTTTCATCGATTCCTCCTTCCACGATAGCGCACTCGGCCCCACGCGGCCGGCACCAGGTCACCCTGGGTTGTCTGGTCCTAGCCGGGGAATATCTCGATACTCCCGGCCACTGCTTCCGCAATGTGCTCTTTCGCTATCACACCAAGCACACGAACCGGGCCGGCCCCGTCGTGCTGCTCGACTACGACCGCCATTACCGCGTGTTGCTTCCAGAGCCTGGATATCACGCTGAAAGCGACATCCTTCTCCTGGACCACAATGAAGTTACGCTGCGCCAGCGTCCCGAGTTCTATATCGGAATCGCTCTGGCTGACCGCGCGCCGCAATCCCGTATTGATACGCAAGACACCGTAGAGCTCCTGCTGTCGGGTGACGACGACATGCCGGAAGGCGGGTCCTTCGACGCTCAGTATCAGTTCTCGAAACGGTACGCGCGCGTCTAGCACCAGCACATCGGTTTCCATGACCTGCGACGCCTTTTGCACCAGAAACATGTTGGCGTGCAGAGCATTGGGAATCGGATGGCCCCGCCGCATGAGCTTGAGTGTGTAGATACTTTCGGCGCAGAGAAGCCGGCGCGCGCCCAGGCTGAATGCGACCGCGATGATCATCGGCAGCACTATGTCGTAGTCGCGCGTCATTTCGAAGATCATGGCGACAGCGGTCATCGCCGCGCCGGTGCCGCCGCCGACCATCGCGCCCATGCCTACCATCGCGAACGCCGGCGCGCTCACTGGAGCGCCCGGTACAGCCATTGCGATGAAGGATGCAAAAGCGGCCCCCAGTGCCGCACCAATGAACAGCGACGGTGAGAACACGCCGCCTGACGAACCCGATCCGAGGCTGACAGAAGTCGCGAGCGTTTTGCACAGCGCAAGCAGCAGCAGAAATCCTCCGCCCTGGAGTTGCCCGTAGAGGGTCGCCTGAATGGCGGCATAGCCCACTCCCTCGACGTAGTAATGCCCCGCATAGCGCCACAAGAAATACATCGTCACCCCGACGACCAGCATCCCAAGCGCGTGCCGGCGATACCGCCCCGGTATCCGGTCGAATGCATCCTCCGCCCAATGCAGCGAGCGGATCAGCAGCGCGGCGCCTGCTCCGGTCAGCGCACCTAGTAGCGCGTAGAGAACAAGCGTGACAACACTGCCCGGCTCGTTCGGAATCGCACCCAATTGTGCCGGCACAAAAAACGCTGGCGCCGCACCGAAGAACAGGCGGCCAAGAAACGTCGCGGTGCCCGTAGCGAGGGCCACCGGCAAGAACGTGTTGACACTGATCTCGGGCATCATCAGTTCAGTGGCGAACAGCACACCGCCAATCGGCGTGTTGAACGTTGCGGCGATGCCTGCACCGGCGCCCGCTGCAACCAGCGTAATTCGCTGACCAGCGGTCATGCGGACCAGTTGTCCCAGCGTTGAGCCAAGCGCGGAACCGATCTGGATGATGGGGCCCTCACGCCCGACCGCCGCGCCGGAACCAATCGCCAACGCGGACGCAATCGATTTGACAACCGCGACTACAGGCCTGATCACGCCGCGCTTGTAGTAAATCGCGTCCATGACTTCCGGTACGCCGTGCCCTTTTGCTTCGGGTGCAAAAGTACTCACGATCCAGGTCACCGCGAGGCCGCCCACCACGGGGACCAGGATAACGAATGGGCCCCAAGGCGAGGCGGGCGTAAAGTGACTGGCATCGTAGGCGAATGACAAGCGCCCGAGAAAGAACGCATTGTGGACAAGCCCGATCAGCGCGCGGAACACGACGGCTCCCAGCCCTGTTACGATTCCCACCACGAAAGCAAGTACGCAAAGCCAGCGCAGGCCCACCGGCGCAATCGAACCGTCTTCTTGCTGCAGCGCCGGCCGCGGCTGCAGCGGCGACACCTTGACGTGACGCGGATCGATGGCCGCGGTGCTTTCGGGCCGCCCGGATTGCTCATTCATGGCTTGCCTCTCTCGATGCACGCGGTGGTTCGCGTTTCACCCAAAGCCTGGGCGTCAACGACCACGCAGGCCGAATGCAGTGAACACCGAATGACTCAGGACTGCGCGCAATGGCGCGGCTGACGTTCGATCAGATTGCGCTGCCCTCTGACGTTGCGCAAGCAACCGGCAGAGCAATTCACCGGCCTGTCGGCTTTCCGTAAGGACGTCGACTCAAGGTTCGTACCGTGCTGCCCTGAAAGCCGATCAAGACGATTGGACTTTACTCTTATGCAGCGGCACTGGCCGCGCGAGACTCTATCGCGCGCCACTGTGTCTTGCGCAATGCCATGCTTCGGCCAGCTCGAACGGGTGTCCCGTCGACGCACGAGGCGAAAGCCAACCTCACTAGCACGTTACACCCGCGCGCGCATCCCTTGCGGCTCGCCTGAAGGCACCGCCTCCAGGAAGCCGTGCCCCATCTCGCGCTCGAAGCGCGACGGACTTCCCTCCCAGACGATGCGCGCATGTTCGAGCACATACACGCGGTCGGCATGCGGCAACGCGAACGTGACGTTCTGCTCGCCGAGCAGCACCGTGATGGACGTCGACTTCTGCAGCGCTTCGAGTGCCTTCGACAACTGCTCCAGGATCACAGGTGCAAGACCGAGTGTCGGCTCATCGAGAATCAGCAGCCTGGGCTGCATCATCAGCGCGCGGCCGATCGCGAGCATCTGCTGCTCGCCGCCTGAAAGCGTTCTTGCGGTCTGGCTCTGGCGCGATTTGAGGATCGGAAACAAATCGAACAACCAGGCGAGCTGATCTGCACGAATGCTGTCGGCGAGGTGATAGCCACCCAGATCGAGGTTCTCGCGAACGCTCATATCGCTAAAGAGTTCGCGCGTTTCCGGACATTGCACGACGCCCGCCCGGGCGATCGCCGCGCCGCTCATGCCCTTCAGTTCCTTGTCGCCGAAACGGATGATCCCCTCATAAGGCACGAGGCCCGAGATGGCGTTGAAAAGCGTCGTCTTGCCCGCGCCGTTCAGTCCCACGACCGACACGAATTCGCCTTCGCGCACATGCAGGTTGACGCCGTCGAGCGCCCTCGCCTTGTCGTACTGCACGCCCACGCCTTCGACCCCGAGAATAACCGGCCTGCTGTTGGCGCAAGCGGGCGCACGTTCGCGCAGTTCGAGCTTGCCGCCCAGATAGACGCGGCGCACGGTGTCGTTGCGCATCACCTCTTCGGCGGTGCCTTCCGCGACATGTTCGCCGAGATACATCGCCAGCACGCGATCGGCGAGCGCCGCCAGACTCTTCACATTGTGATCCACCAGAAGCACCGCGCGGCCCTCGTCGCGAAAGCCGCGGATCAGCTCCGAGAATGCCGCCGACTCCGTCGCGGTCAGTCCCGCGAACGGCTCATCGACCAGCACGACCCTCGGATCACGCGCGATCGCCTTGGCCATCTCCATGCGGCGCAGGTCCGCAAACGGCAGCGTCGCCGGATGCCGATGCATGACGGCGCCCAGACCCACGCATTCGGCGATTTCGCGCGCGCGTCCGTCCACGTGCGGCTCGGCGGCGAGTTTGGTGAGCGAATCGGGCAACAGCGCGAGCTTGATATGCTCCAGCACCGTCTGCCGATGCAAGGGCCGCGAGTGCTGGAACACGATGCCCACCCCCGCGCGAGCGATCCGATGCGGTGCCCAGCCGGCCACCTCGACGCCGTCGATCCTGATCGATCCCGCATTCGGCCGCTCGATGCCCATGATCAGCTTCATCACCGTCGACTTGCCCGAGCCGTTCGGTCCGATCAGACCGAGAATCTCGCCGGGCCGAACGTCGAAGCCGATATCCTTCACGGCGACCAGTCCGCCGAAGCGCTTGGTGAGGCCGCGTACCGCCAGAAGGGGCGCGTCGTTCATGGCTTTTCCCTCACGCGCAGCAGGTTACCGAGCAGCCCGTCCGGAAAGAACAGAATGACGGCGAGCGCCACGGCCGCGACCACGAAGGTGTTGATCTGGCCAAGCGGCCGCAGGAATTCGCCGGCAACGATCAGGAAAATCGATCCGAGCACGGCGCCCAGTATCGTGCGGCGGCCGCCGAGCACCGCCGCGATGATGATTTGCACCCCAACGGAGACATCGACCACGGTGCTGACCGAAGCGGTACCCTGGTAGAACACGAGCATCGCGCCCGCCACACCGGAGAACACAGCGCTGATGCAGAACGCCGCGAGCTTGTGGCGTGTGACGTTGAAGCCGAGCGCCTGGGCGCCGATCGTGTCTTGACCGCTGGCCTGCAAGATCAAACCGATTGCCGAACGCGACAGGCCGAACAGCAGGATCGCGCAAACGATCAGAAACGCGAGGGCAATCCAGTAGTTATACCGGGCGTCGACCGACATCACGTCCGGCACCATCATGCCGATCTCGCCGCCCGTCACGCCCGCGAAGATCACGATCGCGTTCTGCAGCAACAGCACGGCGACCAGCGTGACAAGACCGAAGTATGGGCCGCGCAAACGCAGCGCCGGCACGGCCAGCAGCAGCCCGCCGATCAGCGCGACCAGCCCGCCCGCAACGACGCACACCGGTATCGGCGCGCCCCATCGGGCATCGAGGATCGCGGCCGAATATGCGCCTAGCCCGATCAGAAAGGTCGGCCCGAAGTTCACCTCGCCCGCAAAGCCGAACAGCAGATCCCACGACATCGCAAACACGCCGAAATAGAACGCGACAGTCAGCACGCCCAGCACGTATCCCGACAGCCACCATGGCAGCGTCGTCGCCACTGCGGCGAGCAACGCGGCGGCCGCTATCACACGCGAACGAGAAAGAACGGTCATGACGATGCGCTCCGCTAACGCCGTCCAAGGAAGCCTTGAGGCCGCACATACACGACGAGCACCAGCAGCAGCAACGCCGGTAGCGGGCGCAGCGTCGGCGCGACGAGATAGGCGGTGATGGTTTCCAGATACCCGACGACATAGGCCGCCATCAACGAGCCGGACACGCTGCCCAGTCCGCCGAGTACGACAATCGAGAACGCGCTCGCCGTGAGTTGGCCGGTATTGTTCGTGCTCACGCCGAGAAACGACGCTAGCAGCACGCCCGCGATGCCCGCCAGCACGCCGTAGATGGTCCACGCGAGCAGATAGATGCGCGACAGTTCGAAGCCGAGCAGCGTGAGGCCGCGTGGGTTCATCGACGCCGCGAGCAGCGCCTTGCCGAGTCGCGTGCGATTCACGAACAGCCACAGCAATCCGATCACGACCCAGCAGAGCACCGCGATCATGATCTCATTGAACGGCACGCGCACTCCCCCAAGCGTCGCGACACCGTCGATCAGCGGGCGCATTGTCACGGGATTGTCGGTGAAGAGCCAGGCCATTCCCTGTTGGATCATGATGCCCCACAGCAGCGTGCCCGTGAGCACGAAGATTTCCTTCTCCTCACGGGGAATCGCGGCCGAACGCTGGATGGGCCGCACCACCATCAGATACGTGATGTATGCGGTGACCATTCCGGCGAGCACGCCGAGCAGGGTGCCCAGATACGTGCCGAGTCCGGCTTCCCCTGCGAGGAACCAGCCGGCTAACGCCGCCACCAGCATCACGCCGCCGTGCGCAAGGTTGAGCACGCCGGATACGCCGAAAATCAGCGTGAAGCCGATGGCGCCCAGCGCGTAGAGGGAACTGATCGCAAAGCCGTCGATGAGAATCTGCAATGGCAGCATGCCCGGACCTTTATGTCGATGGCTGAATCGGTGCATCGGGGCTGCCTGGAGGGTCACGGCATCGCGCGGACCGCTTCAGACAGTTTTAGCCGCCGACGTGGCGCAAAGGCCGCTCGGCGCACTGCGCATTCCCTGCACGCGGCTAGTTTGCGGCTGCGTGCTGCACCTTGACGAAAGCCGGGAACATGACCTTGCCGTTCGCTACGGACTTGGGCCAGATCGCGATCTGCTTGCCGTTCTGCCATTGCAGGTTGATGCCCGTGATATAGCCCGGCCCGTACTTCAGCGCATGCGTGAACTGATCGTTCCTGCCGTAGAACTGCCAGCGCCCGATCGTGCCGACATAGTCCGTCTTCTCGAGCGCATCGACCATCTGGTCCGGATCGGTTGAACCTTTGTTGCGTTTGATCGCATCCGCGAGGATGTACACGAGGTCGTAACTGGTGAAGCCGCAATACGCCGGCGACACACCGAATTTCTTCTGATAGGCGTCAACGAAGGGCACGGTCTTCGGCGTCATCGCGACACCCGGCGCCGCCGCCGACGCCGTGATCACGCCGTCCGTCGCACCGTTGGTGTCCTTCCAGAAGCTCGTGGTGGTGGCTTGCGAACTCTGCCCCGTCAGCGGAATCGGCACCTGCTGGTCATGCCATTGCACGGTGGGCTGCACACCGACATGGCTGATGCCGGTCGTGATCGTATCCGGATGCTTCGCCTCGATCTGGTTGAAGATCGGCGTGAAGTCGGACGTGTCAGGATTGAAGCGGATGTGATCGAGCACCTGCAAGCCGGCTTTAGGCAGACATTCCAGGAAGCGCTCGTCGAGCGGCTTGGTCCACGCGGCGTCTTCGCTCATCACGACGGTCGTTTTCATCTTGAACTGGCCGACCAGGATGTCGTGTGAGAAATCGCAGATCGATTGCGCGATGAACGCCGAGGTCATCCAGCCGTGGAAGGTGTACTTGTAATGATCGTAGTCGTCGTGAACGTGCTTCGAGATGTCGTTGCTGGCCGCACCTGGCGTGATGAACGGCATTTTCAGCCGTCCTGACCAGGGCTCCATCGCGAGCGCCACTTCACTGATGTAGCTCCCGATCACCGCGACCACCTTGTCCTGGGTGGCGGCCCGCTGAAATGCGCGCACGCCGTCGGACGCCGACGAGTGGTCGTCATACGCGATGATCTGGATGGGCCGGCCATCGACGCCGCCGTGCGCGTTGATCTCGTCCGCGGCGAGCTGCGCGGACTTGCTGATGGATGCGCCGGCGACCGCCGACTCCTCGCTGATCACACCTATTTTGATTGGATCTCCCGCTGCGTATGCGCTGGCGGTCAGGCCGAGCCCCGCTGCCACCATACCCGTCGCGACGACGCGAGACAGGCCCCGCCCTATTTTCTTGCTTGCCATCATGTTCTCCGATTCTGGACGATCGTCGAGTGACATCTGCTTGGCGCAATGCGGTTTTAAATGATGCACACACAACATATCACTGCGCTTTTACTCACTACATCGGTAATAACGAGTAGCAGGAGCGTGGGGAGCTCATCGTGCAGAGCAACAAAATTGCACGCCGGTTGCGCGACGGGTGTTGCGCTTCGGTACCCGTCGCGCGTCGCTTTTTCCCAGCGCGCGCCGCACCCGTCGAAGCCGGATCCGCTCGCGTCCAGTGCGCCCGCGGCATCGTCGTTGGGCGGTGTCGCTGGACGCGGCGGGGCTATCCACGACGCATCGAGACGATGCTCTAGCCGTTTCGCGCGCCCAACCATCGCCAAACCATAGTAGAGAAGCGACAAAAGACGGCACCTGCGCAGTTTCTCTGACAGTCTTGTTCATACAAGCCGTCTTTCATCAAAACAATCCATTTCGACCCGCGTGGATCTTAACGGCGCGGTCTCCACGTAGAGAATTCTGCATTACCTGGACCATAAGTTCGGGGTCCGTATATCAGCGAGAACCGCAGTGGCCACGCCAAGCCGTCCGTGAAACCGGTGACCATACGGGATTGAAGCAGCCGAATTCCGACGCGGAGGCTCTCATGAATGCGTCCAATGGCGAAAATCCGAATTCGAAGTTGACAGCAGATATAGCCTGTTGCGAAATGTGCATCTCGCTTGCGGCGCGCGCGGGCGTGCAAATTCCCGAAGACAGACTACGCGCCGTGAAAAACGCGCGCGCGGATCTCGACAGAGGCGAAATCAGCCCTGAGACAGAATCTGCGTTCTATCACGCGATGGCGTATATCGTCGCGGAATCACCTTATCCGAACGCGGAAGTCGCGGACGATCTTAAAAAGTGCTCCGAAGTCGTGTCGCACGCCGGACTCAACGGCAAGAAGCTCGCGGGATCGGATGTCGATGCGCTTGCCGCGGCCCGCCAGGCGCAGAGGGATTTCAGTTGGTCTCCCAAGGTCGAAGTGCCGTTCTACTCCGCGATGAGTCGAATCATCCAGGCGGTCGCGCCGGTCGTCGGCGAAACAGTCGGCGCGGAAGCGCGCAAAGGCGCGCGTAAAGCGATCTCCAGGTATTCGTGCTCCGCGGCGATTCTGACTTTGCTCGTGCTCGCGCTTTCGTGCCTACTGTTCGCGATCAAGCAGATATCGGATGACATCAAGCTCGTCATCCAGAGCAACGACCCCGTCGCACTCAGAATGCACAATCAGTTGCAGGCTTATGACGCCGCG
>NZ_DASXHN010000149.1:0-3098 GCF_036488505.1 Paraburkholderia sp.
TATCGCCTCGAGAGCAGGGAGGTGCCATTTCCTATTGCGGCGCTCCCGCATGTGATGCTCTGGAACCTCGGCCGAAACGGCGATCCGGAGATCTCCTGGCTGCGCGATCGATTGCGGCCCATCATCAAGAGCAAATTCGCCGGCAAGCCGGCATGATCCCGGACACGCATGCGCACCGACCTCTTTGATTTCGAGTTACCGCCGGAGAGCGTCGCGCTGCGGCCTGCGAGCCCGCGCGACTCCGCGAAAATGCTGGTCGTGCAGGGCGGAGACCTGCACGACCGCGTCGTGTCCGAGCTGCCGGACTGGCTGAAGGCGGGCGATCAGCTTGTCGTCAACGACACCAAGGTCATTGCCGCGCAACTGTCCGGACGCCGCATCGGCCGCGCCACCGAGCCGAAGATCGATGCGACGCTGATCAAGCGGCTCGACGGTTCGCGCTGGCAGGCGCTGGTGCGGCCGGCGAAAAAGCTCGCCGTCGGTGACGGCCTCCGGTTCGGCAACGAGGGCCGGGTATGCCTGCTCGGCAATCTCGATGCTGTCGTCGAGAGCAAGGGAGAGGAGAGCGAGGTCACGCTGTCTTTCTCGTTCCACGGACCGGTGCTGGACCAGGCGATAGCAGAGCTCGGCAGCCCGCCGCTGCCGCCCTATATCGCCTCAAAACGCGAACCTGACGACCGCGACACCGACGACTATCAGACCATGTTCGCCGTGCAGGAGGGTGCGGTCGCCGCTCCGACCGCGGGCCTGCACTTCACGCCCCGGCTCGAGGCGGTATTGCGCGCCCGCGGCGTCGGTCTGCAGCGCCTGACCCTGCATGTCGGCGCGGGGACGTTCCTGCCGGTGAAGGCCGACGACACGTCAGGCCACAGGATGCACTCCGAGTGGGGTTCGATTTCGGAAGAAACCGCCCGTACGCTCAACGAGGCCCGCGCCAGTGGCGGGCGCATCGTCGCGGTCGGAACCACCTCGCTGCGGCTGCTCGAGAGCGCCGCGCGCGAAGATGGCGCCATCGCGCCGTTCGAGGGTGAGACCGCGATCTTCATCACGCCCGGCTACCGTTTTCGCGCCGTTGATGCGCTCATGACGAACTTCCATCTGCCGCGCTCGACGCTGTTCATGCTGGTGTCGGCATTCGCCGGCCTCGACACGATGAAACGCGCCTATGCGCATGCGATCGCGAGTGGGTATCGGTTTTATTCGTATGGGGATGCGAGTTTGTTGTTTCGCGAGGACTCGTAGAGCGGGTTAGCGCAGGTCAAATCCGCTCCACGAGCCGAAAACGGGTTGAATCCGGCATGGCTGTCGCGCCATAAGCCCTCCCATGAGCCTTCCCAACCATTTCGAACTGCTGGCAACCGATGGCAATGCGCGTACCGGCAAGCTGACCACGCCGCACGGCGCGGTGCGGACGCCCGCCTTCATGCCCGTGGGTACTGCCGGCGCCATGAAGGGCGTGCACTGGCGCGACGTGCGCGAGGCCGGCACCGACATCGTGCTTGGCAACACCTATCATCTGATGCTGCGGCCGGGCGCCGAACGCATCGCGGCGCTCGGCGGTTTGCAGCGCTTCACGGGGTGGAACGGTCCGATGCTGACGGATTCCGGCGGCTTCCAGGTGATGTCGCTGTCGGATTTGCGCAAGGTCAGCGAGAACGCGGTGACCTTTCGGTCGCATATCGATGGCACCAGGGTCGAGCTGTCGCCGGAGCGCTCGATCGAGGTGCAGCTTTTGCTCGGCGCCGACATTGCCATGCAGATGGACGAATGCGTCCGGCTGCCGGCCGAGCATGCCGACATCGAGCGGGCGATGCAGCTCTCTCTGCGCTGGGGCGAACGCAGCCGGCGCGCGTTCGAGAAGGCGCCGCCAGGCCACATGCTGTTCGGGATCGCGCAGGGCGGCGACCTGCCGGATCTGCGGCGGCAAAGTGCGCGCGGCATCGTCGATACCGGCTTCCACGGCTATGCCATAGGCGGGCTTGCGGTCGGCGAGCCGCAGGCCGTGATGCTCGCCATGATCGAGGAAGTCGCGCCGATGCTGCCCACGGACAGGCCGCGCTATCTCATGGGCGTCGGCACGCCCGAGGACCTTCTCGAGGCGGTCAGGCGCGGCATCGACATGTTCGACTGCGTCATGCCCACCCGCAATGGCCGTCACGGTGTTGCCTTCACCCGGTTCGGGCCGATCAACATCCGCAATAGCCGGCACATCGACGATCCGCGTCCGCTGGACGAGGAGAGCGGCTGGCCGCCCGCGCGCAGCTATTCGCGCGCCTATCTCAACCATCTCGTGCGTTCGGGCGAAACCCTGGGTGCGATGCTGCTGTCGGAGATCAATATCGCCTACTACCAGTCACTGATGGCAGGCATCAGGGGCGCCATCGCGACGCGAACGTTCGAGGACCTCTATCAGCGCACGAAGGACGGCTGGGCGCGCGGCGACATTCCGCCGCGCTGAACCTAATTGCAGGCGTAACGTCGCAGCGAGTGTTTGGTCACGAAGCCGTAACCGCAGGTGTCGCAGGTCCAGAGATAGCTGATGAAATTGTCGTGCAGATAGGCGGATGCTTCGGCCGCCACCATCGAGTCGGCACAAACCGGACAAGTCGGCAGATCGCTCCCGCGCGGATCGGGATGCGTCGCGGCGGTCGACAGAACTTCAGCTACTGCTGACATCGTCACCTCCC
Organism: Paraburkholderia sp.; assembly: GCF_036488505.1. GTDB lineage: Bacteria > Pseudomonadota > Gammaproteobacteria > Burkholderiales > Burkholderiaceae > Paraburkholderia. The sequence continues at coordinate 2,688 of NZ_DASXHN010000149.1, forward strand.
TGCGTTCCAATGTCCCACTCACGACCGTACCATACACCCGATACCTTGACGATAGCGCAACACAAATGCGTTGGTTCTGCGTCATTTTGATTCAATTAAGATTTTGCGACGCAGCGAGTTGTGATTTGTCGTGTGAAGTCGTGCGCGCGCGTGTCGCTTGTTGCTGGCGACATTCGTGCTGCGCAACGCGCGATTTCCTGTTTTCACGGAGTCACTGATGAACGCGCCGCTGCTGGTGCAGTGCAATGTTAACGACCATGCGATTGTGCCGCCGCTCGCTCAGCGCTATCTACGGGACCTGTTCGAGAGAATCTGACATGGCCAATACACCCAGACGTCCACGCACGTTGAACGATGCCCGCACCGAGGCTGAGGCGGCATTCAAGAAAGTCACCGCCAAGGTCGCGGAGG
>NZ_DASXHN010000174.1:0-5801 GCF_036488505.1 Paraburkholderia sp.
GCCGCTCTGGAGCCGTTCAATGAAACGAATGTTGTTCAACGCGACGCAGCAGGAAGAACTGCGCGTCGCCATCGTCGATGGGCAAAAACTCATCGATATCGACATCGAAACCGCCGGGCGCGAACAGCGCAAAGGCAATATTTACAAAGGCATCATCACCCGCATCGAGCCATCGCTCGAAGCCTGCTTCGTCAACTACGGCGAAGACCGCCACGGCTTTCTGCCGTTCAAGGAAGTCGCCCGCCAATACTTCCGTGACAGCGTCGACATGCGTTCCGCACGCATCCAGGACGCGCTCAAGGAAGGTCAGGAACTCATCGTTCAGGTCGAAAAAGAGGAGCGCGGCAACAAGGGCGCGGCCCTGACCACGTTCATCTCGCTCGCCGGCCGCTATCTGGTGCTGATGCCGAACAACCCGCGCGGCGGCGGCGTGTCGCGCCGGATCGAAGGCGACGACCGTCAGGAACTGCGCGAAACCATGGCGCAGCTGCAACTGCCGGAAGGCATGAGCATCATCGCGCGCACGGCTGGCATCGGCCGCAGCGCCGAAGAACTGCAGTGGGACCTGAACTACCTGATGCAGCTGTGGCGCGCGATCGAAGCCGCGTCGCAGAGCGGCGCGAACGGTCAGCCGATGCTGATTTATCTCGAATCGAGCCTCGTGATCCGCGCGATCCGCGACTACTTCCAGCCCGATATCGGCGAAATCCTGATCGACACCACCGAGATCCATGACCAGGCGCGCGCCTTCATGGATATCGTGATGCCGGACAATGTCGGCAAGGTGAAGCGGTATCACGACGACGTGCCGCTCTTCTCGCGCTTCCAGATCGAGCACCAGATCGAGACCGCGTACTCGCGTACGGTGCCGCTGCCGTCGGGTGGCGCGATCGTGATCGACCACACCGAGGCGCTCGTCGCGATCGACGTCAACTCGGCGCGCTCGACCAAGGGTGCGGACATCGAGGAAACCGCCGCGCGCACCAACCTCGAAGCAGCCGACGAAGTCGCTCGCCAGCTGCGCCTGCGCGACCTGGGCGGCCTGATCGTGATCGACTTCATCGACATGGAGTCGGCCAAGAGCCAGCGCGAAGTCGAGCAGCGCCTGAAAGACGCGCTCAAGCACGACCGCGCACGTGTGCAGATGGGCAAGATCTCGCGCTTCGGCCTGATGGAGCTGTCGCGCCAGCGTCTGCGCCCGGCGCTGTCGGAAGGCAGCCACGTGACCTGCCCGCGCTGCAACGGCACGGGCCATATCCGCGATACCGAATCGTCCGCGCTGCAAGTGCTGCGGATCATTCAGGAAGAAGCGATGAAGGAAAATACCGCGGCGATCCATTGCCAGGTGCCGGTCGAAGTGACCGCCTTCCTGTTGAACGAGAAGCGTGCCGAAATCAACAAGATCGAGTCGCGTTTCAAGGTCAATGTCGTACTGATCCCGAACAAGCACCTCGACACGCCGCACTACAAGCTCGAACGTCTGCGTCACGACGATGCGCGCCTCGACGAGCCGCGCGCATCGTGGAAGATGGCCGAGGAATCAGCCCGCGAGCTGGAATCGGAAACCGGCTACAGCAAGCGCACCGAGGAAGTGAAGCCGAAGCAGGAAGCGGCGGTCAAGGGGATCACGCCAGAGAAGCCGGCGCCGAGCGCGCCGGTTCGCCCGGTGGCCGCACCGGTTCCCGTCGCGGTCACGCCCGCAGGCGGCGGCTTTATCGGCTGGCTGAAGAATCTGTTCGGCATGCAGCCGGCTGCTCCGGCGCCGGCCGCGCCGGCCGCGACCGAAAAGCCCGCTCGCGCGCAACGCGGTGAACGTACCGAGCGCGGCGAGCGCACCGGCGAGCGTAACGGCGATCGCAACCGCAACCGCCGTGGCGGCGCGGGCAGCCGCGAAGGGGCAGCGCGCGGCGAAGGCGTCGCGGCCGGTCGTCAGGCATCAGGCCAGCAGCCGTCGCAGCGTCGCGAGGAACGCGAAAGCCGTGAGCCGCGCGAAGCCCGCGAGCCGCGTGGTAATCGTGAGCCGCGCGAGGCACGTGAAGGCCGTGAGCCGCGCGAAGCTCGCGAGGCCCGTGAACCGCGTGAAGCTCGCGAAGGCCGTGAGCGCGACAGCCGTGGCGCCGAGCGCGCGGAAGCCGCCGAAGGCACCCCACGCGCCGAGCTTCAGGAACGCGGCGAGCGCCGTGAACGTGGCGAACGCGGTGAACGTCGCAAGCCGCAGGCAGAGACCGCCGCTGCGCTGACGCAAACCGACCCGCAAGCCGACGACGAACTGGCACGCAACCAGGCTGCTATTGGCGAGAACGGCGTACCGGCCGATCAGGAAGCGGTCGCGCGTGACGGCGAAGAGCGCCGCCGCCGCCGCCGCGGCCGCCGCGGCGGTCGTCGCGAGCGCGAAGAGGACGTGAACGGCAACCTCGCAGCAGACGTCGCGGAAGCCGAAGGTAATGGCGCTACCGCGAATGACGAAGCGCCGCTGCGCGCCGCCCAACCGGTCGAACGCCACGCTGAGCGCAGCGAAGCGAAGGATGTGACGCCGGTCGAAGTGGTGGTCGCCGCTGTCGCGACCGAGACCGTCGTCGTGACCGAGTTGCACGCGGTAGCCGAAACCCCGGCTCTGGCTGCCGAGATCGCTGCGAAGACCGAAACGGTCGTGCCGGCCGAGCAGGCTCCGGTAGCCCGTGCTGCTATTGAACCGGCTGCTGCCGAACCGGTCACCGTCGAACCGGCTGTGACCGAAGCCGTGGCTGCAGAGCCGGCACCGCACGCACCGGTACAAGCACCTGTCGCGACCCCGGCGGCGCCGGCCGCAAGCGAGACGGTTTCGCTGGCTGAAGCGCTCACGCCTACGGAAGCGCCTGCGGTTGCGCGGCCGGTCGAAGTCCAGCCGGCCATCCAGGCTCAAGTGCAAACCCCTGCGACGCCGCTCGAAACCGCGGCTCCGGCCACGGTCATTGCTGCACCCGCAGTTGAGCCGGCGTCGCAAGCCGAGATCGTCGAGCCGCAGCCGGCCACCACGGCGGAACCGGTGGCGGTCGAGCCCGCTTCGGCGACAGTCGCGACTCCGGCCCCGCAAGCCCCGCACGATGCACCGCCAGCCGCCGCGGGCGGCACAGCATCGGCGGACGCGCTGAAGCCAATCCTTGAACAGGCTGGCCTGATCTGGGTGAATACCGACGCAGACAAGCTGCGCGCGGCACAGGAAGCGGCGGTACAGACGGTCAAGCCGCCGCGCCGCGTCCGTGAGCGCAAGCCGCTGCCGCCGGCCGACAGCGCGCCGATGCAACAGGTCGAAACGATCAAGCATCCGCAGTAAGCCGCGTCGTTACGAGTAAAAAGCCCGCCCTCCCGGCGGGCTTTTTCGTTTCCGCGCTCGTGCGGGCCGACCTGCCCCCCGCAGCGGCGGCGACATCGCCGCCCCCCGTATACCCCGACAGCGCCCGCAACGCGTCTGCCGCCGCTGGCATTTCCGTTAAAATGAATCATCCGCTGTCTGTTCACGCATCCGACGAAGCACTTCATGTCCCGACGCATCATCCCTGTTGCCGACCTCAGCACGGCGCCGGTCATCGCCGGCCCGACGCAGACGCCTAGCGGCGCGCTGCACGATGCGCTGGCGCGTCCACTACGCGATCTGCGCATCTCGGTGACGGACCGCTGCAACTTCCGCTGCGTGTACTGCATGCCACGGGCGGTATTCGACAAGGACTATGCGTTCCTGCCGCACAGCGCGCTGCTGAGCTTCGAGGAGATCGAACGGCTCGCGCAGCTGTTCCTCGCGCATGGCGTCGAGAAAATCCGCCTGACCGGCGGCGAACCGCTACTGCGCAAGAACCTCGAATTCCTGATCGAACGCCTGTCGCGGCTGACGACACCGGCGGGGCGCCCGCTCGATCTCACGCTGACCACCAATGGTTCGCTGCTCGCGCGCAAGGCGCAAAGCCTGAAGGACGCGGGGCTGACCCGGGTGACGGTCAGCCTCGATGCGCTCGACGACGCTCTGTTTCGCCGCATGAACGACGCCGACTTCGCGGTCGCCGACGTACTCGACGGCATTGCCGCCGCGCATGCGGTCGGCCTCGCGCCGGTCAAGGTGAACATGGTCGTCAAACGCGGCACCAACGACAGCGAAATCGTGCCGATGGCGCGTCATTTCAAAGGCTCGGGGGCGGTGCTGCGCTTTATCGAATACATGGACGTCGGCACGTCGAACGGCTGGAACATGACCGAGGTGCTGCCGTCCGCCGATGTCGTGGCGCGCATCGCGGCGCATTTCCCCGTGGCTCCGCTAGAAGCGCATAGCGTGGCCGAGACCGCGCAGCGCTGGGGCTACGTCGACGGTGGTGGCGAGATCGGCGTGATTTCGAGCGTCACGCGCGCGTTCTGCGGTAATTGCACGCGCGCGCGTCTATCGACCGAAGGCAAGCTGTACCTGTGCCTGTTCGCATCCACCGGCCACGATCTGCGCGCGCTGCTGCGCGGCGGCGCCAGCCAGGCGGAAATCGCTACCGCTATCGCCGAAATCTGGCAGGGCCGCAGCGACCGCTATTCTCAATTGCGGGGCAACCAGCCTGCCGATCCGGGCGAGCCCGCCGGACGCCGGGTCGAAATGTCCTACATCGGCGGTTGAGCGGCCGGCGCATGCAAACCACGCGTGAACAGATCACCGGCCTTGTGCTCGCGGGCGGCCGCGGCACACGCATGGGCGGCGTCGACAAGGGGCTGCAACCGCTGCACGGCGAGCCGCTCGCCGCGCACGTAATGAAGCGCCTCGCGCCGCAAACCGGCGCGCTGCTGATCAGCGCCAATCGCCATCCCGACATCTACGCCGCGCTCGGCGCACCCTATCGCGCGACCGTCGTCGCCGACTCGCTGCCTGACTTCGCAGGGCCGCTCGCGGGCATACTCGCCGGTCTACGCGCCGCCGGCACCGCGTATCTGCTCAGCGCTCCGTGCGACTCGCCATGGTTTCCCGCGGACCTCGCTGCGCGCCTTGCACACGCGCTCGACGCTGACCGGGCCGACCTCGCCACCGTCGCGACCGTCGCCCCCCGCGGTGACAGGTCGCTGCACCCCGTCTTTGCGCTGATGCGCACCGCCCTCGCGGACGACCTGACGGCGTTTCTGGCCGCCGGCGAACGCAAGGTCCGCGCGTGGTACGCACGCCACAAGACGGTCGAAGTCGTCTTTACCGACGAGCGACCGTTTTACAATGCCAACTCGTTGCAAGAACTCGCCGACCTCGAACGTAATCGAGGCCCCGGCTGACATCCCGTTTGGCCGCGCGGCCATAGCCACGCCCGTCTCCGGTCGCGACGCCCAGCCCTTCATGACCACGCTCAACGACTTGTCCCGCTGCGTCGCGCAGTACGATCCTCAGGCGCTACCCGTTCCGGCCGCTCAGGCGATTGTCCGGCAGTGGGCGACGCCGGTCGCGGCCGTCGAGCGCGTCGCGTTGCGCGATGCGCTCGACCGGGTACTCGCCACCGACATCGTGTCGCCAATCGATGTCCCCGCGCACGACAACTCCGCGATGGACGGCTACGCGTTCAATCGCGCGGCGCTCGCCGGCAGTGTGCAAAACGGCACGGCGGCCGTGGAATTGACGGTCGCCGGCAAGGCGCTCGCCGGCCATCCGTTCGCGGGCCCCGTGGCGGCGAACCAGTGCGTGCGCGTGATGACGGGCGCCTGCATGCCCGCCGATTGCGACACGGTGGTGCCACAGGAACTGGTGGAACGAAACGCCGACACCGCTTCGATCCGTTTTGCCGCCAACGCGGTGGCCGGGGGGGCGAACCGCCGCC
>NZ_DASXHN010000184.1:0-17254 GCF_036488505.1 Paraburkholderia sp.
CATCGGCGCTTGTTCCGATGATGGACTGCTGCGCGCCGGCATGCCCGGCGTGCAGCTCACCTGGATGGATGCGAAGGTCGGCGACTGGGTGGTCACGCCGCGTATCGGCAAGCCGGTCGAGGTGCAGGCGCTATGGATCAACGCGCTGCGGATCGCATCGGCATGGAACCCGCAATGGCGGAAGCAGGCGGCGCGCGCGACGCTCGCGTTTCGCCGGCGTTTCGTTGATCCGGCGACGCAGACGCTGTTCGATAACGTCGACGTCGACCACGTGCCTGGCACCGTCGACCGCGCGATCCGCCCGAACCAGATATTCGCGGTCGGGGGCCTGCCGTTCGCGCTGCTCGAAGGCGACGCGGCGCGCGCGGTGCTGGACCAGGTCGAAGCGCAACTGCTGACGCCGCTCGGCTTGCGTTCGCTCGCACCATCCGATCCGGCTTATCGTGGGCACTACGGCGGCTCGCCGCTTGCGCGCGACGGCGCCTATCATCAAGGCACGGTGTGGCTATGGCTGATCGGCCCGTTCGTCGAAGCGTGGCTGCGCACTGACGGCGCGACCCCTGCAAACCGCGCGCAGGCGAGAGCACGTTTTCTCGATCCGCTGTACGCCCACCTCGATCGCGCGGGGCTCGACCACCTGTCCGAAATCGCCGCTGGCGACGCGCCGCATGTGCCCGCGGGCACGCCGTTCCAGGCGTGGTCGCTCGGCGAGCTGCTGCGCATCGAAGACCTGCTTGCCCAATTCGAGCGCGATAGCACGTAAACCGCGCTACGATGTGGGTCCCACCGCAAGCCTGCTGCAAGGACTCCGTCATGCCACCGCTGCGCGCCGCCAATGTGCTCGCCACCGTCGAAGGTTCCCGGCTGCATTCTGCCGATTGCGCCCACTGGCAGCGCTGGGGGCCGTATCTGAGCGAGCGCCAGTGGGGCACGGTGCGCGAGGACTACAGCCCGAACGGCACCGCGTGGGACTCCTTTCCGCACGACCATGCGCGTAGCCGCGCCTACCGCTGGGGCGAAGACGGCATCGCCGGTTTCGGCGACGACCGGCTTAGCTGGTGTGTGTCACTCGCGCTGTGGAATCGGAACGACCCGATCCTCAAGGAGCGCCTGTTCGGCCTGACGAATTCGCAGGGCAATCACGGCGAGGACGTGAAAGAGCTGTACTTCTATCTCGACGGCACGCCGACACATTCGTATATGCGCATGCTTTACAAGTACCCGCATGCGGCGTATCCGTACCAGGATTTGATCGACGAAAACGCGCGCCGGGGCGGCGATATGCCGGAGTACGAAATCCTCGATACCGGCGCGTTCGATGATTTGCGCTATTTCGACGTGCAGGTCGAATACGCGAAGCACACGCCGAACGACATCGTGATGCGCGTGACGATCGAAAATCGCGCGGACGAAAGCGCGTCGCTCGACGTGCTGCCGCAAATCTGGGCGCGCAATTCGTGGTCGTGGAAAGAGAACAACGACAAGCCGAAGCTCACGATCGGCACCGATCATGACGGCGCGGTTCACCTGGTTGGCCATCATCATGTGCATGAGCCGATCGTCGTGACCGCGTGGTCGCGCGATGCGTCGCTCACGTGGCTGTTCTGCGAAAACGACACGAACGTGAAGCGTCTGTTCAACATGGACGGCGCGGGTCCATTCAAGGACGGCTTCAACGACTATCTGCTGCACGGCGACGCGAACGCGATTCGCCATGACGCGGGGACCAAGGCCGCCGCGCACGCGGCCCTGGAATTTGCCCCGCATGGCCGCGCGGTCGTGTATCTGCGCTGGCGCTCGCAATCCGTGACCGACGACGCACCGTTCGACGCCGACGCACTATTCGCGCGCCGCATCGCGGAGGCCGATGAATTCTATGGCGCGCTGCAACACGAGATCGCCAATCCCGACGCGCGCCTCGTGCAGCGCCAGGCGCTCGCCGGCATGCTGTGGTCGAAGCAGTACTACCAGTATGACGTGCAGCGCTGGCTCGACGGCGATCCATTGCAGCCGCCGCCGCCCACGGGACGCAAACGTGGCCGCAACGCCGATTGGCGGCATCTGTGCAACGCGGACATCGTGTCGATGCCGGACAAGTGGGAGTACCCGTGGTACGCGTCGTGGGACCTTGCGTTTCATGCGGCGGCGTTCGCGCTGATCGATCCCGCGTTCGCGAAGAAGCAACTGCTGCTGCTGGTGAAGGACCGCTATCAGCATCCGAATGGCCAGTTGCCCGCCTACGAATGGGCGCTTAGCGACGCCAATCCGCCGGTGCATGCGTGGGCCGCGTGGCGGGTGTACGAGATCGACCGCGCGCTGACCGGCAAGGCGGATCGCGATTTCCTCGAACTCGTTTTTCACAAGCTGCTGCTGAACTTTTCGTGGTGGGTGAATCGCAAGGACGCCGACGGTCACAATATTTTCCAGGGTGGCTTTCTCGGGCTCGACAACGTGGGCATCTTCGATCGCTCGTCGCCGCTACCGACCGGCGGCCATATCGATCAGTCCGACGGCACCGCGTGGATGGCCGCGTATGCGCTCGACCTGATGCGCATCGCACTCGAACTCGCGTACGCGAACCATGTGTTCGTCGATATCGGCGTGAAGTTTTTTGAGCACTTCCTGTATATCGCGGAGGCCGTCAGCTGCGACGATGGTTGCGATACCGGCCTGTGGGACAGCCAGGACGAGTTCTTTTACGACAAGCTGCGGCTGCCCGATGGCAGCAATGTCCCGATGCGCGTGCGCTCGATCGTCGGACTGATCCCGCTGTTTGCGGTGCACGTGCTGGAAGAGCGGTTGCATGGCGGCTTGCCGGGACTGCGCGAACGGCTCGTGTGGTTCCTCGAGCATCGCCCCGATCTTGCCAGGCTCGTGTCGCGCTGGAACGAGCCCGGCAAGGGCAATGCGTTGTTGCTGTCGCTATTGCGCGGGCATCGGATGAAGGCGTTGCTGCGCCGCGCGCTCGACGAAAGCGAGTTTCTTTCGGACCACGGCGTGCGCGCGCTGTCGCGTTTTCATCGTGATCACCCGTTCGTATTCACGCATAACGGCAACAGCTTCTGCGTCAAATACCTGCCGGCCGAATCCGACACAGGAGTGTTCGGCGGCAATTCGAACTGGCGCGGGCCAGTGTGGATGCCGGTCAATTATCTGCTGATCGAATCGCTGTACGAATTTCACCGCTATTACGGCGACGACTTTCGCGTCGAATATCCGACCGGTTCAGGGCAGATGTTCTCGCTGAGCGAAATCGCCGACGAACTCGCGCGCCGTGCGACTACGCTGTTCCTGAAGAACCGGGATGGCGAGCGGCCGGTTATGGGTGCGTATCCGCTATTGCAGGCGGACCCGCGTTCGCAGGACCTGATTCTGTTTCACGAGTACTTTCACGGCGATAACGGGCGGGGTGTAGGGGCTTCGCATCAGACTGGCTGGACTGGGCTGATTGCGTTGCTGTTGCAGCCGCGCGCGATGGCGGCGTCGGGTAATGTGCCGCTTGCGGGCGAGCCTGCCGCGCGCGCGCCGATCCCAACCGGGACGGTAGTGACGCCTGCCGCGGCGGCCACGCCCGAGCGGGAATCCGAACCGTCAGTCGCGAGCGCGGCGACGAAGTAAGCGCACCATGGCCGCAGCTGCCGCGCTCACGCGCGGCTCGATAAGCGAATGCGCGGGATTACATGCGGCATACAAGTGGCCCGGCCGTGCAGCCCGGATGATCGTGATTGAACTGTGCGAGGCCATGCGCAGTCTTTCAGGTATCGCGTTTGCGTCTCGCCACGTCCCTTCCATTGGTTCGTCCAGGTCCAGGTGAATCTCATGTCGACTACATCCAATCCCTCCGCCTCTTCCTCTTCTTCTCAACCGGATACGGCTCCGGTGCGTAGCTGCAAGATCACCGCGAGTCCGCACGATGCGTTGCCGTCGCCCGCCGGCAAGAAGCCAGCGCCGCCGTGCACGCTCGTGATCTTCGGCGCGGGCGGCGACCTGACCCGGCGGTTGTTGATGCCCGCGCTCTATAACCTCGCGGTCGATGGCCTGCTCGACGACGGGATGAAGATCATCGGCGTCAATCACGGCGAGCGCGCAACCAGCGAATGGGTCGGCGATCTGCACGCGTCGTTGCAGCAGTTCGCCGCCGACAAGGCCAGCACGTTCCACGCCGGCAAACTCGACGACAACGCGTGGAACTGGGTCGCGCAACGTCTGGAATATATGGCGGGCGAATTCGAATCCGACGATACGTTCGCGCAACTCAAGCAGAAGCTCGCGCAGCAGCGCAGCGGCAACGTGATTTTTTACCTCGCGGTTAGCGCGCGCTTTTTCAAGCCGATCGTCGAGCGTCTCGGCAAGACCGGTTTGCTGAAAGAGGGCGACGATGCCAACGGCGGCTTTCGTCATCTCGTGATCGAGAAGCCGTTCGGCACCGACGTGACGTCGGCGCGCGATCTGAACGCGCACATCCTGTCGTATGCGAGCGAGCAGCAGGTGTACCGCATCGATCATTTTCTCGGCAAGGACACCGTGCAGAGCATTCTCGCGGTGCGCTTCGCGAATGCGCTGTTCGAGCCGATCTGGCGGCGCGAATATATCGACTGTGTGCAGATCACGGCGGCCGAAACGATCGGTATCGAAGGACGCGGCGCGTTTTATGAGCAGACCGGCGCGTTTCGCGACATGGTGCCGAACCATCTGTTCCAGCTGCTCGGCATGGTTGCAATGGAGCCGCCCAATTCGTTCGATGCCGAAGCGGTGCGCGACAAGAAAGCGGAGCTGTCCGAGGCAATCCAGCCGCTCACGCGTCACGATGTCGTGTTCGGCCAGTATGAAAAGGGGCCGGCCGGCGTGGGATATCGCGAGGAAGCCGACGTGGCGCCCGACAGCACGACGGAAACCTATGCGGCGGCGCGCGTGTTCGTCGAGAACTGGCGCTGGGCCGGCGTGCCGTTTTATCTGCGCACCGGCAAGCGGCTCGCCGCGCGCCGCACCGAGATTTCGGTGCAGTTGAAGCCGGTGCCGTTCCGGCTGTTTCGCGATACGCCGGTCGATGCGCTCACACCGAACGTGCTGACGTTGCGCATCGATCCCGCGCACGGCACGAGCTTCGACTTCAACGTCAAAACGCCGGGGCCGGTGATGCAGGTCGGTGCGGTGCAGTCGTCGTTCGACTACAACGACTTCTTTGCCGAGCGCGCGAACGTCGGCTATGAAACGCTGCTGTACGACTGCATGCTCGGCGACGAGACGCTGTTCCAGCGCGCGGACAGCATCGAGACGAGCTGGTGCGCGGTCGATGAGGTGCTGCATCCGAAGATTGGCGGCCCGATCGAGGTGCATGGTTATCCGGCCGGCAGCGAAGGGCCGGCCGAGGCCGATGCGCTGCTCGCGCGCGACGGCCACGCATGGCGGCCGTTGCGACCCGATGCGGCCGGAAAGAAGTAACCAGAGCGGTTGAACGTACGTATTGACACTCGCACCAACGCAACGGGGAATATCGTGATGACAGGCAAGAAGAACGCGACAGCGAAGAACGGCGTAGCAGCAACGAAGGTCACCGCAAAAACCATGAGCGCGCCGAAGAACAGCAACGAGAACATTCTCGCGATCGACGTCGGCGGCACCGGTTTGAAGGCTTCGATCATCGGCGCCGACGGACAGATGAAGACCGAGCGCGTGCGCGTCGCCACGCCGCATCCGTGCACGCCCGATCAACTCGTCGATACGCTGGTGCAACTGGTTGCGCCGCTCGTCGAACAGGTGCCGCCTACATTGATCTCGATCGGCTTTCCGGGTGTCGTGCGCGATAACCGGATTCTGACCGCGCCACATTTCGGCATCGAGGGCTGGCATGACATCCCGCTCGCGGATTCGTTTGCTCAGCGCCTGGGCGGCTTGCCGGTGCGGATGATCAACGACGCCGAAATGCAGGGCTTCGCCGCGATCGAAGGGCACGGCCTCGAATTCGTGCTGACGCTCGGCACCGGCGCGGGCACCGCGATGTTCCGCGATGGCGAGCTGATGCCGCATCTGGAGCTTGCGCATCATCCGGTAAGCAAGAAGGGTGTCGCATACGACGAATACATCGGCGAGGCCGCGCGCGAGCAGATCGGCAACAAACGCTGGAACCGGCGCGTGAAGAAGGTGATCGGCATTCTGGATTTGCTGGTCAATTACGACAAGCTGTGGATCGGCGGCGGTAACGCGGCGCGAATCAACTTCGAGTTGCCGCCGAATGTCGCGACCGTGTCGAACGATGCCGGTATCGAGGGCGGCGCGCGCTTGTGGCATCCGCTGTCGGTGCGCGAAACGCGGCAGTTGCCGGAGGCGACGCAGAAAACCGGGCGGTTCAGCCGCGATTGATCACGCAATGCGACCGCCAGCACGGTGACTCACAATGATGATTCGCAGCAATCTGGACCTTGCGCGGAGGCTGCTCTCCGTCGGCATCTGCGCGATGTTCGCGTATGCGAGCGCGCATGCGTATGCGGCGCAGCCGTTCGCCGTGACGTCGCCGGGAATGGCCGACGGCGGCACGCTCGACGGGAGCCATGCGGCGAGCGCCAACAGTTGTGGCGGGGGCAACGTATCGCCGGCATTGCAATGGCAGAACGCGCCGGCCGGCACGAACAGTTTCGCGGTGACGATTTTCGACCCCGACGGCGCGAAGGGACTGGGCATCGTGCATTGGATCGTGTACGGCATCGCGCCGGCCACGACCGGACTCGCGGAAGGGGAGGCAGTGCCCCCTGGCGGCGTGTCCGGCACCAACCGCACCGGCGGCCCCGGGTATTACGGGCCTTGTCCGCCAGTGGGCGAGGTGCCGCACCACTACGTCGCGCAGGTGTATGCGCTCGACCTGGCACCCGGCGCGCTGCCGGCCGGCTTGACGCGCGATGCGTTTCTCGCGGCGATCAAGGACCATGTGCTCGCTGCGACGAGCACCGTGCTGCGCTATGGGCGGTAAGGGCGCGCGGCCGGCGCTGCCAACGCGCGGCGCGCGTAGCGCATCCGCGTGACGCGTCTATCGCGCCGCGTCGCCCCAGCGGTATTGCACGCTCGCCTGGTCGAGCTGCGTTTTGAGCGCGCCATCGAGTACGAAGTCGGCGGTCGCGAGCGAGTCGGTCAGTTGCTCCGCCCGGCTCGCGCCGACAATCGCCGACGTGATCAGTGGATTCGCGAGCACCCACGCGAGCGAAATCTTCGTCAGCGATTCGCCGGTCGGCGCGACGATCGATTTCAACTGCTCGATCGTCTCGAACTCGCGCTCATGCCAATAGCGCTCCTGATACCTCGCGCCGGCCTCGCCGACCGTTTCGGTGAAACGTCCTTCGGCGGGCTTCGCATCGTGCCGGTGCTTACCCGTGAGCAGCCCGCCGGCGAGCGGGTTGTACGGCATCACCGCCAGTTGCTCCTCGGCGGCCAGCGGCAGCAACTCGCGTTCGATCTCGCGAAACAGCAGGTTGTAGCGCGGCTGCACCGATACGAAGCGCGCGACGCGCAGCACGTCCGCGCGTCCCAGTGCGCGCGCAAGCCGATACGCGAGAAAGTTCGACACGCCGATATAACGTGCTTTGCCGGAACGCACGATGACGTCGAGGGCTTCGAGCGTTTCGTCGAGCGGCGTTTTCAAGTCGTCCGAATGGAGCTGGTACAGATCGACGTAGTCGGTGCCGAGGCGGCGCAGCGACACGTCGATCGCATCGAGCAGATGCTTGCGCGACGCGCCTTGGTCCCATGGGGCCGGCCCGACCTTGCCGACCGCCTTGGTCGCGACGATAAATCGCTCGCGCTTGCCCTTCAGCCACCTACCGATGATTTCCTCGGTGCGCCCCGCCAGGCGCTCGCCACCCCCGAGCGGATAGACGTTGGCGGTGTCGATGAAATTGACGCCGGCGTCCGCGGCCGTGTCGAGAATACGGTGCGCTGCGGATTCTTCGGTTTGCAAGCCGAAAGTCATGGTGCCCAGACACAGGCGCGAAACGCTCAGGCCGGTGCGGCCGAACTGGCTGTATTGCATAGGTCGACTCCAGAAGGAATGGGACTGTCGGGAACGAGCCCGCGCGGCATCGCGCCGTGACGGGTGTTGTAAAAAGGATAAACGCATTGATCGTGCTGCGCACGTGTGGAATGATATCGATTCTCATTTAAAACAAGCCAGCCATCCCGTCATTTCCCGCGCAAACAAGAAAGGGAAGCGGTAGCCAGCCATTTGCGGCCTTGCCATCAATTCGTGCCAGCCCACGCGAATTCGGCGAACGCATACCTGACGGGATTTCCATGCTCAATCACACGCCGCTCGCGACAGCGTTAGCGCTAGCTTTGACCGTTCCTTTCGCGACCCCGGTCGTCGCGCAGACGGCGCCGCCAGGTGCGTTGCAGCCGGCCGCGTCGAGCGTGCCGGCGAACGGGGCAAACAGCGCAGCGACCGCGCAGACCACCGCGCCGTCCGGGGACGTGCAGACGCTGCCGGCCATCGGCGTGCAGGGGCAGGCGGTTCAACCCGACTTCCAGACGGAGCGTTCGAGCGTCGGCGCGAAGACGCCGACCGCGCTGCGCGACATTCCGCAGACCGTCACCGTGATCAACCGCGACCTGCTCGCCTCGCAAGGGGCGACGTCGTTCACGGACGCGCTGCGCAACGCGCCGGGTGTGACGATCGGCGCGGCCGAAGGCGGCCAGATCGGCAACAACATCAACCTGCGTGGCTTTACCGCCCAGAACGACATCTATCTGGACGGCTTTCGCGACCGTAACCAGTACTACCGCGACACATTCGATCTCGAAGCGCTGGAAGTGCTGTACGGCCCGTCGTCGATGCTGTTCGGCCGCGGCTCGACCGGCGGTGTGATCAACCAGGTCACGAAGAAAGCGAACCTGACGGATTCTGCCGAAGTCTCCGGGATGATCGGCACCGACGACCGCTACCGCTCGACCGTCGACGTGAACCACAAGCTGACCGACACCTCGGCGATCCGCCTGAACGCGTTCGGACAGAGCCTCGGTTCGACGCGCGACGTGATGAAGAACAAGGACTTCGGCGTCGCGCCGGAACTGCGCTTCGGCATCGGCACGCCGACCGAGATCACGCTGTCCGCGCTGATCCAGCGTAACAACGACATGCCCGACTACGGGATTCAGGCGTTGAACGGCCGCCCGTCGCCGGTGCCGAAGAACACCTTCTACGGTTTGACCAGCGACCGTACGATCCAGGACGTGCAGATCTTCACCGCCGCGATCAAGCACAGGTTCTCGGACAGCCTCACGCTGACGAACCAGACGCAGATCTCCCACTCGACCACCGACGCGCGCGAAACCGCACCGCAGGCGGTACTGACCGGCCCGCTCGCGACCAGCACCGCGCTCACCAACGGCAACTTCACGACGCTGTCGCCGTCGCAGCTGTTCATCAAGCTGCAGAGTCATGACCGTGTGATCGAGAACCACGCGATCTACAACGACACGATGCTCGAGTACAAATTCGACACCGGGCCGATCAAACACGATCTGATCGCCGGGGTGGAAATCGGCCGCGATACCTACTCGAATCAGGCGTACACGCGAAACAACCTGCCGATCGTGCCGATGCTCAATCCGCCGATCATGGGCACGCCGTCGAACGTGACGACGACGGTCGGCAACTACGCCGATTCGAGCGCGAACGAATTGTCCGCGTACCTGAACGACACGATCACGCTGACGCCGCAATGGAAGTTGATCGGCGGCGTGCGCTGGGATCGCTTCTCGGCGGAGATCACCAACTCGGTCAGCGCGCCGCGTTTCGCGAGCCAAACGAACTACTTCACCAGCGTGCGCACCGGCGTCATCTATCAGCCGACCGACTGGCAGTCGTACTACGTGTCGTACGGCACGTCGTTCAACCCGTCGCTCGAAACGCTGACGGTTACGAATCTCACGCAGAACCTCGCGCCTGAGTCGACGAAGTCGTACGAAGTGGGCGGCAAGTGGGATCTGTTCGGCGGCAACATCTCGGTGAACTCGGCGTTCTTCCGCGAGGAAATGGACAACGCCCGCACCCAGGTTTCGCCGACCGAATACGAGCTTTCCGGCGACATCCGCGTGGACGGCTTCCAGGCGGGTGTGACCGGCCATATCACCGACAAGTGGCAGGTGTTCGGCGGCTACACGTACATGGACGCGATCATTCTGAAGGCGTCCGACGGCACGCAGGGCCACACGCCGGCGAACACGCCGCGCAATACGCTGACGCTGTGGACGACCTACGCGCTCACCCCGCATTGGGAAATCGGCGGCGGCCCGATCTACATGTCGCCGCGCTATGCGTCGAATACCAACTACGTGAAGGTGCCGGGCTACACGCGCTGGGACGCGACCGCCGCGTATCACGCGAAGAAGTACGACGTGCGCCTCAATCTGCTGAACCTGACCAACAAGTACTACTACGACGCGCTCATTCCGTCGGACGGCGGCCGTTCGGTGCCGGGCGTCGGACGTACCTTGCTCGCGACGTTCGACTACCGCTTCTGATGCACGGCAAGCGCATGCAGTAGGCTTGCGGGTTTGCATCCGGCAAGCCCACGAAAGGAAACATTATGTTGCTGCACATTCCGAAGGTACTGGACGCCGCGCAGTTGCGCTTCATGCGCGAGCGGCTGGATCAGGCGGGCGACGCGTGGGTCGACGGCCGCGCGACCGCCGGCTATCAGGGCGCGCCGGTCAAGCGCAACCAGCAGATCGCCGAGCGCACGCCGATCGCACACGAACTGGGCGACGTGATCGTCGCGGCGATCGAGCGCAACCCGCTGTTCATCAGCGCGGTGTTGCCGAACCAGGTGTATCCGCCGCTGTTCAACCGTTACGAGGGCGGCATGCAGTTCGGCAGCCACGTCGACGGCGCGGTGCGGGTGCTGCCGAACGGCGTGAAGCTGCGCACCGACGTATCGGTGACGCTGTTTCTCAGCGAGCCCGACGAATACGACGGCGGCGAACTCGTGATCGAGGACACCTATGGCGTGCAGCAGGTCAAGCTGCCGGCGGGCGACATGATCGTCTATCCGGCGACGAGCTTGCATCAGGTGACGCCCGTCACGCGCGGCGCGCGCGTGGCGAGCTTCTTCTGGGTGCAAAGCCTCGTGCGCAACGACACCCATCGCGCGCTGCTGTTCGATATGGACACCGCGATTCAACGGCTCAATGCCACCCATGCTGATGAGACCGCGCGCCGCAGTCTTGTCGGCTGTTATCACAATCTGTTGCGTACCTGGAGTGAAACGTGAGCGTATCGGAGAGCATCGAAACTCAATCGTCCGCAGCCGGCGAGAACGGCCAGTACCGGCTGCCGCGGCTCCATCGCGACGAACTCAAGTCGCGCCAGCAGCGCTCGCGTCGCGCGACGTTCATCAAGTGGCTGCGCAACGTGCATAGCTGGGTCGGGCTGTGGGGCGCAGCCCTCGGTCTGTTGTTCGGCACCACCGGGTTCTTCCTGAACCATCGCGGCGGCCCGCTCAAGGTGTCGACCGGCGAGCCGCAGGTGTCGGTCGTGCAGGTGCCGTTGCCGCAACCGGCGCCCGAAACGCCGCGCGAACTCGCGAAGTGGCTCAAGGGCGAACTGAAAATCGCCGGCAATCCGGGGCGTGTGCAAAAGGAGCCCGAGCATCGCGTCGCATGGGGCGATCGCAGCGTGGTGCAGCCCGAGCACTGGCAACTGAATATCGCGTCGCCGCGCGAGAATACCTCGGCCGAATACTGGGTCGGCAATAGCTATGTGACGGTCAAGCGCAGTGAGAACACCTTCCTTGCGATGCTGACGAATATGCACAAGGGTGTCGGTCTGAGCGTCGGCTGGGTGCTGCTGATCGACACGCTGGCGGGCAGCCTGATTCTGTTGTCGCTGACTGGCGTGCTGCTGTGGACCGAGTTGAACAAGCGTAAGACCGTGGGCGCGGTGCTCGTGCTGGGGTCGATCGTCGCGCTCGTGTGCATGGGGTCGCTGTAAGCGCGGGTTGCGGCCGCGCGTTGCAATCACCAATCACTTGTCGTATCGCGCGGATCATCGCGCTGCGGCTAAAGCCTGCGCGCTTGCACGCAGGCTTTAGCCGGTACGCGCTAGAATCGCCGCAGACCCACTTCGCTGGCTCTGCCGCCATCCGCCGATGCCCTCTCCCGCCAGTCCTGCCAGTCCGGCGAGTACCGCCAATCCTGCCAATCCTGTCGATGCCGCGCTGATCACGCGGCGTTCGGTGCGCGCCTTTCTGCCGACACCGGTGCCGCGCGCCGATATCGAGGCGATTCTCGAAGTCGCAAGCCGTGCGCCGTCGGGCACCAACATTCAGCCGTGGAAAGTGTACGTGCTGACCGGCGACTCGCTCGCGCGGCTGTCGCGCGAACTGGTCGCCGCTTATGACGATCCGCAACGCGACACGCTGTATCAGGACGAGTATGCGTACTATCCGCGCCGGTGGCTGTCGCCGTTTGTCGACCGGCGCCGCAAGATCGGCTGGGATCTGTATAGCCTGCTCGGCATCGGCAGAAGCGACAAGGCGCGCATGCACGCGCAGCATTCCCGCAATTTCCGGTTCTTCGACGCTCCCGTCGGGTTGCTGTTCACGATCGACCGCAGCCTCGAGCGCGGCAGCTGGCTCGACTACGGGATGTTCTTGCAGGCAATCATGACGGCCGCGCGCGGACGCGGACTCGATACCTGTCCGCAGGCCGCGTTCATCCAGTTTCATCGATTGATTGCCGACTATCTCGGCTTGCCGGATAACGAGCAGTTCGTGTGCGGGATGGCACTCGGTTTCGCCGACGAGAGCGCGCCGGTCAACGCGTTGCGTACCGAGCGCGAACCGGTCGAGCAATTCGCGCGGTTTTTCGATTGAGCATGCGATTTCAGGTTTTCTGTCTTTTTCTTCGCGTTCTCGATCTACGCCGCGCTGGTCACATTAGTCGTGTATTGAATCGCATTTGTCCGTCCCCACCCGGAGCCTTATGAAAATGACAACATCTCGTCGCCGATTCTTGCTGCTAAGCGCGGGCGTCGGCTCGTCGCTCGCGTTGTCCCGCGCCGCGTTTGCCGGCGCTGCGCCGAATACGGTCAACGAGACCGATCCGCAGGCGCAGGCTGTCGGTTACGTCGCCGATGCGTCGAAGGTCGACAAGGCTAAATTCCCGAACTTCGCGGCGGGGCAGGCGTGCGCGAGCTGCTCGCTGTTCCAGGGCAAGGCATCGGATACGTACGGTGGCTGTACGTTGTTTGGCGACAAGCAGGTCGCCTCGCGTGGATGGTGTAGTGCGTATTCGAACATCTGAGCCGGGCGGTTCGCGGCGCGGGCGACAGGTGGCGGCATGGCCCGCGCCGATGCACTGACCGTGCGCGCGTAGCCACGCGACGGATCGTGCGGCATCAACTTAGCCCAACGCACCTAGAACAAGCTCATACGAACGCCCGATCCACACCGCCGCATCGCGATGATCGCGCAGCGCGTCGCCGGTGTTCGGGTGCACGAACACATCCAGCGCGCCGTGATTGAGCGTGAGCCAGCCGACCACGCCGGCGAACTGCGCGTGCGTGAACGCCAACTGATACGACCACATTGGATGCGGGCCGACTGGCCGTTCGTGAAAACGGCCGATCTGCAATGCGTCGCCCCAGTGCGCGGCGATCTGCTCGCGAAACGCCCACGCGGCATCGCGGGTCGCCGCATCGAAATAGATGTGTGCGTGCCAGCTCCCGATGGCTGACGGATCACGGAAAGTCATCGCGGTGTTCATCGTGTATCAGCCTTTATCCGACATTCGTTCTGCTTCGCGCTGCGCCGGCGTATGCGGCGCGACGCGCATGTGAAACTGTATCTGGTCCTCGCCGACAATCTCGAAGCCGAGCCGATCGGGGCGCAGGCTTAACGCGGGTAGTTGCGCTGGCGGTTGAGCGGGCATATCGGTGAGCTTATTTCGCGCCACCTCGCACAATGGTGTGCGCGGCGCGGCGCGGCGTGAAAAAGAATGGCGACGATTGTCTCGCGCTCAACGCTTTTTTGTCACGCGCTTATGTTCTGGCTTGTTGGGTTATCGATGCAAATGCGGCGGCGCGAGTCGCGGCGGCGTTCAGCCTGGCCGAATAATCCGGTGCCTTTGTCGGCGGATTTCAGGGTCGATGCGTTAGTCGAAGGAGCGGCCGGTGCGTAGCGAGCAAGCACGGTTCATGCGGGTGTCGTACGCCGTCCACGGCGTTGCGCAGGCAGTGCCGCTCGCGCACCGCAGCGGTGCAACCCGCGGATGCCAAACAACGCGTGTAAAAACAGTGGCGCAAGAACGTTGTAGTAACGGTGGCCGTTGCAAATCATATGGTTTTCCAGGCGGCGTTCGAGCAGTACGGCGAACGTAGCAATCTAGGTGACGAGGTGGGTTATGACGACGATCGAGGCGGCAGCTAGCGTCTCGGCAGACGGACGCACGGTGATCTTCCAGCTTTCGTCGCGTGGACGCGAGCTCGAATGCGCGATCACGCGCGAGGCGCTGGAACAACACTTCTGGCTACGACGCGACGCGGACGACGCGCGCGTTCTGCAGACATTCGAGGATGGGCGCAAGCGCATTACCGCGATCGCGGAGCGGAAAATGCTCGCCCGTCCGGGCGAAAAAGTGCTACTGACGATCGACGATTTTTCCACGCGCGGTTGAGCTTCGCGGCGCGCCCCGAAGCGTCGCCTGAATCCGTCGTTTTATGGCCGACGCAGCGGCCGTCCGCGCGCATCCGGACGCGCACCGCGCTGTTACATTAATTCGCCAAATTAACCCGCCAATGCCCCTCGCTTCGCGCAATTGCGTCCGTACTTGCGCGGCTACACTGTTTTCCATGGAGCGACAAATCACCGAACTCCATCGGCGCGAACTTCCCCCGCGCTGTTTTTGAACCGTACCGTTGATGGCAGCAAGTAACTCGCAGTTGCAGTGAAGGACCGGTAGTCGCAGCAACGTAAAAAGCGTACTCCCGCAAGGACAAGCGCGAATCAGTTGGGGGTGCGGCGCGGCGCAGTCAGCAACGAGGGACCATGCCGCATGCAGTGGTGTCAGGTAGTAACGCAGTAACGGGCAGGCATCGCAACAGCAGTAGCCGTTGAATCAATAGTCGAAGTCAGCCTGGTAGAAGTAAAAATTGCAGTAGCAGTTCAGGTAGCAACAGCTCTGTAGGTTGATGTAAGGTCGGCAGGCATCCACGCGCAGGTCGACTTGCTCCATCCTGTCAGCCCTGTTCCTCGCGGAGCAGGGCTTTTTTTCGTTGGAATGGAACCTGCGCCTTGTTTCCGCCGGGTTCGAACCGATATGCGGGCGACTGCATCGTGCGATACGGTTCGATAACCGGTACCGCGTTTGGTGAACTGTGGGGCGTGAAATGCGTCGGACGGTTTTGAGCGCGGCGTTTGCCGGCGCGGCGCGTACCGCCGTCGCGTTGAAGCCGACGCAGCAGTGACAAGGAGGTTGAATCGATGTCCCGCAAATCGCGAGTTCGCAAGCCCCGCCAGGCGGCGCTGTCCCCGTTATTGAGCGCATTGACCCAGAGCCGCGCCGCGCACGCGCCCGTCACGCAGACGATGCTGCTGCAAGCCTACGCCGCACTCGATGCGTTCCGCCGTGGTGATGGCGCGCGCACTCTGCACACCACGCTCAGCCGCCATTTGCTGATCGCGCAGGAACTCGCGCGTATCGGTCTCGGCGAAAGCGCGCTCGCCGATATCGAGGGCGCGCACGCGGCGATGGTGCGGCTCGACTTACGCGAACGCGAGAACGGCCGCTGGTTGCTCGAAGACCACGAGTACGGCCGCCTGTGCACGGCGCTGGCGATTTTCGACGGGCAATTGTCGGCGGCGTCGCTCGGTGAACTGGCCAGCGCGGAAGCGCGCATGATCGAAGGTCTGGTGAGATCCGCGCGGGTGCGCGCGTTCGCGGAAACAGCGGTCTAAGCCCCGAGCGCAGCGACGCCGCGGAACAGTAACACCAGGCGAAAAAACGCCCCGCGTCGAACAGACTCCCGCAGCCGGATATTGAGCCAGGCTCGGGGCAGTTCGACGCGGGGCGTTTTTGTCTCCGGCGGCAGTAGATCAAATTCCCTCCGACGCCGCCCGCAATGCGCCGGTCGGCGGCGCGACGAGCCCAACGAAGCGCCGAACGAAGCGCCCAACGAAGCGCCCAACAAAGCGCCGCCTCCCGTTTGCGGCTGTCATGCGTGCTTGCTAGACTGGCTGCGCCTCTTTCCCGCTGATGCTTGTTCATTGGCCACCGCGATTGAGTCCAAGCACCAGAAGCGAAGCGCAAACGAATCGCTAACGAATCGGAAATCGGAGACACCATGTCCTACATGCTGCTCATCGTCGAACCCCCCAATCAACGCGCCGAGCGCGGCGAAGCGGCGGGCCGCGAAGTCTACGACCAGATGCTGCAATTCGCCGCCGGCCTGAAGGAGCGCGGCAAACTGCTGGCGGCCGAATCGCTGACCGCGCAAAAGGAAGCGGTGCGCGTGGAGGTCCGCAATGGTCAGCCGAAACTCGTCGACGGTCCGTTCGCCGAGGCGAAGGAAATGATCGGCGGCTTCTTTCTGCTGAACTGCGACACCCGCCAAGAAGCGGTGTCGATCGCACAGGCCTGCCCGGCGGCGTCGTGGTGCACGGTCGAGGTGCGCAAGCTCGGACCGTGTTTCATGTAGTCGCGGCGACAGGACCGTGCGGCTTTCGCTAAGTACTTTCCCTGGGCACGCACGCGCGTGTCGATCCGGCCGCGCATCGGTCGTCGTGTGAATGAAGAGCGTGCCCGCATCGCGGGTTGCGCGATCGATTCACCTGCATCCACTGACAACGATCCACTCAAAAAAAGGGAGCAACGACCATGCGATTCATGATCATCGTCAAGGCCACGGCCGCGAGCGAAGCCGGCGAGATGCCCGAAGCGTCGCTGATCGCCGCAATGGGCGCATACCACGAAGAACTTGCCAAAGCCGGCGTGCTGCTCGATGCAACCGGCCTGCAGCCGACTTCGAAAGGCTGGCGCGTGCGCTACAGCGGCGGCAAGCGGACCATTGTCGACGGCCCGTTTGCGGAAACCAAGGAACTGATCGCCGGCTATACGCTGATCCAGGTGCGCTCGCGCGAGGAAGCGATGGAATGGGCACGGCGCTTCCCCGCGCCGTTCGGCGAGAACGCCGATGGTGAAATAGAGGTGCGGCAGTTGTTCGAACTGGACGACTTCGAGCCGGGCCCGCAAATCGATTGCTTGCGCACGATCG
>NZ_DASXHN010000201.1:0-48307 GCF_036488505.1 Paraburkholderia sp.
CATCGGCGCGTCGCTGTTTCTGCCGGTGATCATCTTCTTTCACACGCGCGAGAACATTTCCACGCTGATGCTGGTGTTCGGCTTTCTGTATGGCGTGCCGCTCGGGACGATCGGCACCTTCATGTCGGAGAGCTTCCCGACGTCCGTGCGCGGCACCGCGGTGGGCGGCTCCTACAACCTCGGCCGTTTCTGTTCGGGCGCGGCGCCGATCGTCATCGGCTTCATCGCCACCCAGTTCTCGATCGGCTTCGGCTTTCTCGTGGTTGGCGCGGTGTTCTTCCTGAGCGGCATTACCGCGCTGTTCGTTCCGGACCGGCTGTACGACACGCAGCGTTAGGCGCGCTAAGCAAGCACAGGCTGGCCGCCCGCTACCAACCTCGTCTCGTCGCTACCGTCCGCCATCCTCCGGTCAGTGCATGAACGCGCCACCGCCCGCTCGCCTCATCTGCGAGCGGGCGGCGCCTTCGCGGTCATACGCGGGATCAGTCAATAGTCGACCGGATCGCGAATGATCGGGCAGGTCATGCAGTGACCGCCGCCACGCCCACGGCCCAGTTCGGCGCCGACGATCGTGATTACCTCGATGCCTGCTTGCGCAGCAATGTGTTCGTGTACGTGTTGCGGTCGTAGGCATAGACCACGCCCGGCGACGCGCATATCAGGTTGGCACCGCTATCCCACTGGGTGCGCTCGCGCTGATAGTCGGTGCCGCCCGCCTCCACCACGCGGAGTGTCTTCAGGCCCAGCGCTTCGGCCACGACGTCGGTGAACGGTTTGTTTTCCGCATGCAGTTCCACGCCGCTCGGATGGCTGCTCGGCCGATACGAGAACGTGCGCGTCTTCGCCATGAAGTCCGGCGCGACCAGCACGCAGTCGCGGTCGGCGAACGTAAACACGGTGTCGAGGTGCATCGCCGCGCGAATCTTCGGCATCGCGGCGACGATCACGCGCTCGGCCGCGCCCTTCTGGAATAGCGTGGCCGCGAGTTGGCTGATGGCCTGACGCGACGTGCGCTCGCTCATGCCGATCAGCACGACGCCCTTGCCGATCGGCATCACGTCGCCGCCTTCGAGCGTCGCGAGACCGTGGTCTTGGCTTGGGTCGCCCCACCACACGGTGACCTTACCCGCGAAGTCCGGGTGGAACTTGTAGATCGCGGTGGTGAGAACCGTCTCTTCATGCCGCGCTGGCCAGTACAGCGCATTGAGCGTGACGCCGCCGTAGATCCAGCAGGTCGTGTCGCGCGTATACAGCGTATTCGGCAACGGCGGCAGTAGATATTCGGTGCCGCCCGCGGCCTGCTTCGCGACTTCCAGCGCCTTGCCGCCGTGCGCCTCCGGAAAGTCGTGGGTCGACAGTCCGCCAATCAGCGTTTCGGCGAGCTTGCGGTTCTCGAGCCCTTCCAGATAGCTTCTCAATTCATCGATAAAACCGAGGCCGACCTGATTCGGCACCACCTGGTTGTCGAGAATCCACTTCTTACCTTCGGGCACTGCCACCGTTTCGGCGAGCAGATTGTGCATCTCCACCACCTCGACGCCGCGGTCGCGCATCTTGGTGACGAAGTCGAAGTGATCGCGTTTCGCGTTTTCGACCCATAGCACGTCGTCGAACAGCAATTCATCGCAATTGCTCGGGGTGAGGCGCTGATGCGCGAGCCCCGGCGCGCACACCATCACTTTGCGCAATTGGCCGACTTCGGAATAGACACCCAAACCACCCGATTTCCCGTCTGTATTCGCCACGATGCCCTCCTAATACCAGTGTTGACCGGTTGTGTTCAGTCCAATGTCATCAGAGCGTGATCATGCCGGTCGCAAGACCATACAAACCCACGATCGCGCCAATGGCAGCAACGATAAAGATGATCCAGTCGGATGTAACGAACACGCCCTTGTTCTGCTCGCGCCGCGCCCACACGTACAGCGCGGTTCCGGGCGCGTACAGCACCGCCGAAAGCAGGATGAATTTGAGGCCGCCGGCCCAGATCATGAAGACCGTGTAGATCACGGCAATGGTCGCCATGATGAGGTCGCGCCGACGCTCTCCCGGGCGCACGTCGTAACTCTCGCCGCGATTGGAAATCATGAATCCGTACGCGGCGACGAACAGATACGGAATCAGCGACATCGCACTGGTGAGGTTGAGCATCAGCGCGAACGCGTCGCGGGAGAAGTAGGTGCTGATAACGAGCAGCTGCACCACGATGTTGGTCAGCCACAGCGCGTTCGCCGGCACCTTGTTGGCATTCTCCCGCGCGAACACGGACGGCATGTCTTTGGTTCTCGCCGCCGTGAACAACACTTCCGCGCAGATCAGCGACCACGCGAGATAAGCGCCGAGCACCGAGATGAGCAGACCCACGCTGACAAAGATCGCGCCCCAGTGACCGACCACCGACTCCAGCACCGCCGCCATCGAAGGCTGGCGCATGCCCGCGACATCCGCGCGCGGGAGCACCGCATACGGCAGCATCGACACCAGCACCATCAGCGCGGTCACGACGACAAAGCCGAGGATCGTGGCCTGACCGACGTGCGCGCGTTCTTTTGCATAACGCGAATAAACGCTCGCCCCTTCGATGCCGATGAACACGAACACCGTGACCAGCATCGTTGCGCGCACCTGCTCGAAGAGATTGCCTTCGAGCCCGCCGCCATACAGGTTGGCCCGGAACAGGTCCATCCTGAAGCCGAAGATCAGGATCACGATAAACACGAGAATCGGAATGACCTTCGCGACCGTCACGAGGCTATTGATGAACGCCGCCTGCTGCACGCCCCTCAAGATCATGAAATGGAACAATCAGATGCCGCACGACGCGACGATGATGGCCACCGCCGTATTGCCCTCGCCAAATATCGGGAAAAATGCGCCGAGTGTGGACTTGATCAGCACCCAGTAAGAGACATTGCCGATACAGCTGCCGATCCAGTAGCCAAATGCGGAGAGAAAGCCGGGGTAATCACCAAAGCCCGCTTTTGCGTACGCGAACACGCCGGCGTCCAGTTCGGGCTTTCGCTCCGTCAGCGCCTGGAATACGCGCGCCAGCATATACATGCCGGTGCCCGCGATCAGCCACGCAATAATGGCGCCCAAAGGACCGGTGGCGCTGGCAAAAGTCCGCGGCAACGAAAAAATCCCTGCGCCGACCATGCCGCCCACCACCATACCGGTAAGCTGCATTTTTGACATTTTCTGTGGAGCAGACGCCATTCGGATTCCTTTTTTAGTTGCGTCTTTAACGAGGCTAAATAAGATCGAACGAAACGTGTCTCGCAGCCAATCATGATCTGACTGGCCACTTACTCTGCAACTACCACCTGAAAAGAATGGGCCGTCGGTTGGCGTTTGTCAATTGACGGGAAGAACAAATACAGCGTGCTCAAGCGGTGGCTCGTCGTTAATTGATACGTTGGGCGCTTGACAATGCGCTTTTCACCATTGGATCTCAATTCTCGATTAGCCATCCGGATTGAATGCGTGAGAATGCGTTGGCGATGCGTTCTGATTAATCCGCATATTGTGCCTGTTCAATAGGACGCTCCCATATGCGATAAACCTGAAAAAGCCAAATGTTGTTTTTGGCTTTTGCGATACGCGCGCTGCATTTTTAACCGGCGAGACGGCGCGGATGCCAAACACAGGAGATCGTGATGACGATGCTCACGAGGTTGCGGCGTGGATTGCGCTCGCAATCACGCGAGCCGGTAACTGCAACGGCCGCTATGACTCGCGCAGTTTTCTCAGCGTTAGCCGCGCTTCGAGACCGCCGCCCGCGCGGTTGTGCAGCGTCAGCGTCGCGTCCATCGCCAGCGCGAGTTGGCGGGCAATGGCGAGCCCAAGGCCGGTGCCGCCGGTTTGACGGTTGCGCGAGCCTTCGAGCCGGTAGAACGGCTCGAACACCGTTTCCAGCGCTTCGGCCGGAATGCCAGGACCGCGGTCGAGCACCGACACGGTCGCCTCGCCATCGGGCGATGCCGTGATGTCGATCTGCGCGGCGCCACCGAACTTCAACGCGTTGTCGACCAGATTACCGATGATGCGGCGCAACGCCTGCGGACGCAGCATCAGCGAGTGGTCGAAGCGACCGTTCAATGCGACATCCTGGCCGGCGTCGACGTAATCGCACACCAGGCTGTCGAATAGCGCATCGGGATCGATGCGGCGCGGCACCTCGGTCGTGCCATGCATCGTGCGCGCATAGGTCACGCCCTCTTTCACCAGCGCTTCCATCTCCTGCAGGTCCTGGCGCAGCTTCGCGGCTTCCGCTTCGTTGTCCATCGTGTCGACGCGCAGGCGCATGCGCGTGATCGGCGTTTGCAGATCGTGCGAGATGGCCGCGAGGATCTGCATGCGTTCGGTCATGTAGGTAGCGATCCGGTCCTGCATCGCATTGAATGCGCGCGCGGCGCGCGCGACTTCGGACGGTCCGGTTTCGGGCAGACGCTCCGCCTTCAGATCGGGGCCCAATGTATCGGCCGCCAGCGCGAGCTGTTTCAGCGGTCGGGTCGCGAGCCGCACCGCGAACCAGCAGCACGCGGCGAGCACGATCAGTTGCAGCGTCAATACCAGCGGCAGCCAGCGCGACAGCGGTACACCAGACATGGGGCGCATGTCGATGGTCAACGGCATGCCGTCGCTCAGTTTCAGATGGATCTGCAGGCGCTCGCTGCCGCTCGGAACCGCATTGACGGTCAACGGGTAGTGCTTGCCGATGCCGTCGGTCACCGATTGCGCGACGCGCGCGGACAGATCCGCGTCGACCGGCAGGCCCGGCACACCGGGGCCCAGCACGAACTCGTAAGAGCGCCGCGCGAGACGCGGCAACCACTGCGCGCGCTCATCGGGCGGCAGATGGTCGAGCAGCGCGACCGAACTGACGACGTCACGCCCGATGTAGCCCATCATCACGTTGGTCATCGTCTGGTCGCGCTCCTTCATCGTCAGCCAGACCGACAGCGTCTGCGCGAGCGCCAGGCCGACGAACAGAATGACCGCGAGCCGGGTGAATAGCGTGCGCGGCCAGTGCAGCCACGACGAGCGGTTCATTGCGGGTCCCCGATGGCCGTCACCGTCGCGGAGAACACATAGCCTTCGCTGCGCAGCGTCTTGATGTAACGCGGCTCGCGCGCGCCGTCCCGCAAGCGTTGACGCAGCCGGCTCACCATCAGATCGATCGAGCGATCGAACGGATCGGCCTGACGCCCCTGCGTCAGGTTGAGCAGTTGATCGCGCGTGAGCACCCGCTGCGGATGATCGAGAAACACGCGCAGCAGACGGTACTCGGCGCCGCTCAAAGCAACCATTGTTCCGTCCGCGTCGAGCAGATGACGCGCGGTGGTGTCGAGCCGCCATTCGCCGAAGCACAGCATCTGCGCCGATTCGCTCACCTGCATGCCGGGCGGCAGCATGCGCGCGCGACGCAGCACGGAGCGGATTCGCGCAAGCAGTTCGCGCGCAGCGAACGGTTTGGACAGGTAGTCGTCGGCGCCCATTTCGAGGCCCAGAATGCGGTCGGCTTCCTCGTTGCGCGCGGTCAGCATCAGAACCGGCACCGTGCGGAACTTGCCGGCACGCAGCTCGCGGCACAACTCCAGCCCGTCTTCGCCGGGCATCATTAGGTCGAGCACGATCAGATCCGGCGCGCCGCTGTCGAGCGCGGCGCGCATCTGCCGGCCGTTGGCCGCCAGCGACACACGCATGCCGTTCTTCTCGAGGTAGCCGGCAAGCAGCTCGCGAATGCCGCGATCGTCGTCGACGATCAGTACGTGGTCGGGATTTTCCATCGACGAATTATCTGTTGCGGCGTTTGAGCTGCACACCGCTCCGCTGGATCAGCGGGCACTGCAGCGGATGCGCAAGTTCCGCCGCGAGGCCGCCGACGAGCAACGCCGCGATGGCAAGGATGCGCGTCATGCGTCCTCCAGCAACGACAGGCTCGCACCGTCGGCCACCGTGGCTTCGAGTGCATACGGGTCGACACCGGCGAGGCAGCCGATATTGACGCGCCACAGCTGCGCGTCCCTGCGGGTCTGGTGAAACGGATAAATGCCGCAGTGTTTGCAGAAGTAGTGCTTCGCGACCTTCGTATTGAACTGGTAAAGCGTGAGCGAGTCTTCGCCGCTCAGAATCTTCAGTTCGCTGGCGGGAAACGGCGGTGTCATCAGCGCGCCCTTGCGGCGGCACAGGCTGCAATTGCAGCGGCCGGCGGGAACGATGCCGGTGCGCACCTGGAATTTGACTGACCCGCAGTGACACGATCCCTGCAGCAGCTCGGTGGTCATCGTGCTCTCTCCCTGAGTTAACAATGTCTGCTTTATAGCCTGGTTCACCGGCGACACTATGTCGTAATGTATCCGGAAGCCCGGACGATACATAACATTGCAATCATCCTGCCTTTGCACCGTCTGCGCTGCCGCATTTTGCCGATGTTGCGCCGCATCGCCCAACACAATCGCAATGCGCGGGCAAGTGAACAATTGTCGAATGCACCCAAGGTCCGCAAGCGTGGCGAGCGCGGAGGAATAAGCTTGACTTTTATAGACCGCCCACCTCCAATAGGAATGGTGCGGTGCGGCGTTTCCCATTCGAAGCGCGCTAATTGCCACGCACATTCAAACGTTCACAGCGCATCTACTCGACGGTTCATTCGTCCGCCGTTCATTCGGCGCCAGCTCGCGATCGGAGCACTCCACTGACGGAGTTGTCTTGACTGCAACCAAAAATCAGGCGGGCCAGCGCGCGGCTGCCCGCATCGACCTCGCGTTACAGGGCGGCGGCTCGCACGGCGCGTTCACGTGGGGCGTCCTCGACCGTGTGCTGGAAGAGTCGTGGCTACAAATCGAAGGGATTTCGGGGACCTCGGCAGGTGCGATGAATGCGGCCGTGCTGGTGAGTGGTTATCAGATCGGCGGCGCGGCCGGCGCGCGAGCCGCCCTCGAAGCGTTCTGGCGACGCGTATCGGAAGCCGCGGTCTTCAGTCCGTTTCGCCGCAGTGCGTTCGATGTGCTGATGGGCCGCTGGACGCTCGACTATTCGCCGATGTTCATCGCGATGGATCTCACCGCGCGTATGTTCTCTCCGTATGATCTCAATCCGCGTGGCGTTCATCCACTGCAAAAAATTCTCGACGAATCGATCGATTTCGCCCATCTGCGCGACGCGCCGATCAAGCTCTTCATCACCGCGACGCGCGTGCGCACCGGCCAGGCGCGTGTGTTCCGCAATGCCGACCTGTCGGCGAACGTGCTGCTCGCGTCGGGCTGTCTGCCGACGATGTTCCAGGCGGTGCAGATCGACGGCGACGACTATTGGGACGGCGGCTACGCCGGCAATCCGACGATCACGCCGCTGGTGCGCGAATGCACGTCGAGCGACACGCTGCTGGTCCAGGTCAATCCGATCGAGCGCAATGGAACGCCGCGCACCGCACGCGACATCATCAGCCGCCTCAACGAGGTCGCGTTCAACGCGCCGCTGATGAAAGAACTGCGCATGATCGCGCTGTTGCGCCGCGCGGCGGACGCCGGCAGCGACGAGGGGCGCCATTGGGCGGAGATGCGCATTCACCGGATCGCCAGCGACGTGATGACGGAGCTCGGCTACTCGTCAAAACTCAACGCGGAGTGGAGCTTTCTGACGATGCTGCGCGACGAAGGCCGGCGCGCCGCAGAGACTTTTCTCATCGAACACGGCGATTTGATCGGCGTGCGCTCTTCGCTCGATCTCGACACGTTGCTCGACGGAGTCTGACCATGGACGTCACTATCCTGTCACCGCTCGCGGTGGGCCTCGGGCTGTTCGGTATGCTCGCAAGCCTGGCGTTGCTGATCGGCTTCGCGTATCGCGGCTGGACCGTGCTGCTGCTCGCGCCGATTGCGGCGATGCTGGCTGCCGCCATATCCGGCGAACCTGTTCTGGCGCATTGGACCCAGACTTTCATGCTCAGCGCCGCACGCTTTCTCGCGCAGTTCTTCCCGCTGTTTCTGCTTGGCGCGCTGTTCGGCAAGCTGATGGAAGACAGCGGCTCGGTGAAGGCGATCGCCGCCTATATGACGGACAAGCTTGGCGCGCATCGGGCGATTCTCGCGGTGGTGATCGGTGGCGCGCTCGTCACCTATGGTGGCGTCAGTCTGTTCGTCGCCTTCTTCGTGATCGCGCCGATGGCGACCGCGCTGTTTCAGGCGGCCAATATTCCGCGCCGTTTGATGCCGGCCGCGATCGCGCTCGGCACGTCGACGTTCACGATGTCCGCGTTGCCGGGCACGCCGGCGATCCAGAATGCGATCCCGATGCCGTTCTTCGGCACCACGCCTTTTGCCGCGCCGGGGCTCGGTCTCATCGCAAGCGTCGTGATGGTCGCGTTTGGGCTCTGGTGGTTGTCGTTGCAGCAGTCGCGCGCAAAGGCGGCTAACGAAGGCTTCGACGGCTTCGACGCGGCAGGCAAACCCGCGGCCAGCGCGAACCTCGTGCGCGAACGCGCGACGGTATCGCAAAGCTTCGACCCGGAGGAAATCCAGCGCGGCCATATCAGCGAGGATCTGCCGTCGTTCGGTATTGCGATGACACCGCTCGTGCTGGTCGTGCTGACGAACTTCGTGATGAACGTGATCGTGCTGCCGCGCATCGACGCGGAGTATCTCGCCGACATCCGCTGGGGGGAGACATCGCTCGCGGCCGTCGGTGGTGTGTGGGGCGTGTGCGTCGCGCTGACGGTGGCGATCGTCGCGCTCGTGCTGCTCAACCGCCGTCGCTTGCCGGCGCTGCGCGAGACGATCGATGCGGGCGCCAATGCATCGGTATTGCCGGTGCTGAGCGTTGGCAGCCTGGTCGGCTATGGCGCGGTGATCGCCGCGCTGCCCGCATTCGCGATCGTGCGTGAATGGGTGCTCGGCATCGGCGGCGGCCCGCTGGTGTCGCTGGCGGTTGCAACGAACCTGCTGGCCGCACTGACCGGCTCGGCCTCCGGCGGCCTGACCATCGCACTCGATGCGCTCGGCAACACTTATCTGCAACTGGCCGGCCAATACGGCATCGACCCCGCGTTGCTGCACCGGGTTGCCGTGATCTCGTCGGGCACGCTCGACAGCCTGCCGCACAACGGCGCGGTGGTAACGCTGCTGGCGGTGTGCGGCTCGACGCACCGCGAGAGCTATCGCGACATCGTGATCGTCGGGATTCTCGGCGCGCTGCTCGCGCTGGTGGTCGTGATCGTGCTGGGATCTATCGTGGGGTCGTTCTAAGGCTGCTTGAACGGTGCTTGAACGCTGCTTCAGAGCGTCAGGCCGCGAAATGCTTAGGCCTGCGCCGCGGCCGTTTCGTCCGCGCAGACCCTTCTTGTCCTCTCCCCTTTTTTGCGGGCGGATTTTCAGGCCGACACGCGAGCCGCATTCATGCGGCCGAAAACGAACTGCCCCAGATACCAGACCAGTTCGGTATTCGCCAGGATCGCCTCTTCCGTCACCGTCGACGGCTCGAGCTTCATACGGCGCAGCATCAATTTGCCCTCGCGCGATGTCGTCCATGCGTGCATCAGTTCACGGCGCGTCTTCGCATCGGCCGCATTGAAGTGATCGCGTCCCCTGCGCGAATCCTCGTTCATGCGCGCGCGCACTTCTTCTTCGCGCGTGGCGATCGTGCGCGCCACGGTCGTCCTGGTTTCGGTTTTGACCGCCTGTTCCTCTGCCTCGTCGGCCAGCAGCCTGGCCTGCACGTCGACCATCGTTCGTTCGGCGTCGGACATTTTCCAGTTATCGCGCAGCGCGCGCATCAGATAGCCGGCGGGACTCTTTTTTACCTGGCCGCGCCGGATCCTGAAACGCGTGTATTCGATTGCCTGCTGGATGCGCTCGTCCGTCCATACGTCGCGACTCTCGGATATTTCGGTGAACTGTCTGGTCGACAGCCCGAATTCGTCAGTGAGGATCTTGTAGAGATGGCTCGCGTCCGCGAGGCTCGCGAGCACGGCGTCGGCCGTGTCCTTGCGCTTGAGCAGAAAGCGGATGCGGTCGATTTTCTTTGACGTCGTCGACGCGGTGCGCGTCTCGTATGACAGCTCGACGTCCGATACCTCGTTGATCTCGCGAACCGCCGGCTCGAGCCAGTCGCGCTTGAAGTATTTGAAGATCGCGGCATTCGCGCCCATTTTGCCGGGCCAGTTGCGCATTTCGTCGAGCTGGATCCAGTCCGTGCGCCCCGCCGGCACATGCGGCAGAACCTTGTCGTAGATCGCGCGCGCGAGGCTTCGCGTGAACGCGGTGGAAATGCGCAGGCTCAGCCAGTGCGATTTCTGCGGATCACGAATGTGCGGGACGAGCCGCGGATGAACATCGAAACGCATCCTCCCGCGGTGAAAGCCCACCATGCCGATGAGCTGGACCTGTACCCACAGATCGTTCTCGTTCGGGTCGCGGTCCATCGGAGTGTTGGTTACGCGGACCTTGGCGTTTTGCGCTTCGTCGGCAATCGTGCGCAGATGCTTGAGATTGCGGCTGTCGTAGCGCATCAACCACTTGAAGTAGTTGAGCTCGACGTCGTACTGATCACGCTGCTCCGGCTCCTGCGCGACGATGAAATAGGCGGCGTCGAGAAAGCGCCGGGCCGGCAGCCCCATGTTGACGATTTCGGTGAAGAAGTCGTTACGCTGATAGCCGATCTCGCGATTGGCTTCGTTGATGCGCAAGCCCTGGTCGAACATGTCCTCGAACAAGGCGAGTGCCATCTGGCGCGACGTCGCCTTTGACTTGCCCTCTTCCGGATTGACCGTCGCCATGTTCTCCGCCTACTTTTTTCGTTCCCGGGACTCTAGCATGCGGTGGTGAGCTGTCAACACACATAACCTCACCATCGAGAGTCGCAGCGGCGATCCGGGGAATGGCGTGGCCGTCGTGCACATAGAACCTCACCAAAGGCACAATGAACCTCACCTGCCGACGCGTGCGCGCGACGCGAAGCGTTGCGCGACAACGCTCTGAGCGCGGTTTTGGCTGGCCGCACAAGCTACCTCACCTTCGCGGATCCGAACCGCCGTCTACACACCCAATCTCACGTTGGTGCGGAATTAGCCTCACCTTCCTGCACAACGAACCGCACCTGCTTGCACACCTAACCTCACCTTCAGCACAAAGCACCTCACCTTTGGGACGTCAACCCGTTGAAATTATTGAGGATCGGCAGTTGCCGTTGGTTTGTGGGTTTGTTCTCGTTTTAAAAAAACGAACTAACCAAGTTTTGCAAAAGAGAGAATGCACCGCGGCATGGTGAGGTTCATTGTGCCCATTTGGAACTGTCGTTTTCCGGTACGGCGAAACGGTAGGCCGGATTATGCTCGACAGAGGTTCGATTGCTGCGAAACGTGTGCGTGGCCCCATCCCCGAGGCGTTTGCTGCGTTGAATAGATGGCTTCTAGGTGAGGTTCGTTGTGCATTGCCGCTTTGGTGAGCTTCCAGGAGCCGTTGGAGGCGCCAGCGGCGCGCGGTGGGCCACGCCAAGGTGAGGTTGATTGTGTTCATCCTCATGTTCTGGAGACCGAGAAATAGGAAAATGCACAAACGACCTCACCAGCTGCCGTTCTTTTGAGCACAGAGCCGCGTTCCGGCGGACACGCACATCAGGATGGTGAGGTCATTTGTGCCCGGCCAAGATGACGGCGCTTGGATCGTCGCGCTTCAGGTGTCGGTGTGACGACGGAAATACGCGTGCGGCACTGACAAATCTGCAAAAATGGCGTGAAAACAGTAATTTAAAAAGCTATTCTCAAGCATTTCCTGTATTCTGAGGTTTCTAGAATTTTACGGAAAAACCTCAGAATGGTCAGAACGAGCCAACTTCCTGCCGTAGACCGAACCGTTCACTTTGAACAGATCAGCCAGTTTGCGGAAAAAGTCACGATTTTTACTAACGAACTGCGTGACACGATTCTGGCTCCCCGTCCGCGAAAGACGGCACCTGTCTTCAAGACGGGAGAGATCGCCGAGATGTGCAACGTCTCGCATTCCCAGGTTCAATACCTCGCGACCAAAGGCGACGGCGAACTGCCGTCGGGCACGGCGGCTGGCACGGGCCGTACTCGCACATTCACCCTGGAAGAAGCGCGTATCTGGGTGCAGAAAATCTCCGATATTTATCAGACTCCGCTGGTGACCCGCCTTAAGGAGCCGGACGGGAAAATCATCATTACCGCTCAACTTAAAGGTGGGTCGGCAAAGACCACCACGACGATGTGCCTTGCCCAAGGTCTGTCGTTGCGCGGCCGCAAGGTACTCGTGGTCGACCTTGATCCGCAGGCGTCCCTCTCCGAACTGTGCGGTTTGTACGCCGAAAAAGACGTGACGCCGGAAGATACAGTGTTGCCGTACGTTTATGAGCAGGACGTCGAAGGGGGGCTGGAAGGCCGGGTACAGTCGACGTACTGGGATGGCATCGATGTGATTCCGGCACACACCGAATTGATCGGCGCCGAATTTCATCTGCCGGCGATGCAAAAGGTGAGGCCGGGTTTCCGCTTCTGGACCGTGTTGCGGCAGGGCCTCGAGCCGCTGCGGAAGAAGTACGACTACATTTTGATGGATACGTCGCCGTCGCTGTCGTATCTCAATCTGAACGCACTGATGGCTGCCGATGCAATGGTGATGCCGATGGTCCCGGAAAATCTCGACTTCATCAGCTCACTGTCGTTCTGGCGACTCTTTTCAGATGTGTCGAAGAGCTTTATCAAATACGAGAAAGACAAAAAATACGACTTCGTGTCGCTGGTGCTTTCACGGGTCGACTACGGGCGAAATTCGTCGGCGCCCATCGTGCGGGCTTGGGCGCAAAGCGCGTACGAAAACTGGCTGCATTCGATCGAGGTACCAGCCAGCTCGGTGATGAGCACCGGAGCGTTGGCCTTTTCGACGGTTTTCGACATCAGCAGCAATCACAGCGCAGCCAAGTCGCTGCAACGCGTCCGGCAGCCCCTCGTCGACTACTGTCGCTGGATCGACGAAATCTATTCGGAAAAATGGAGGAACGCGCAATGAGCAATATGCGAGAACAGTTGCTGGCCAAGACATCCGGCATTCGCAAGACTTCGTCCATTAACGAGGACGAAGTGAAGCGGAACAACCGCACGCAGACCGCGCCGGGTCTTGCCGGCGCACTGGCCGTTGCGCAACTTCGGGTTCAGGAATTGGAGTCGACGGGCGTCGCGTCGCAGTTGCCGGTCGCGGGCATTTTGCCGAACCCCTGGCAGCCGCGACGCGTGTTCAACGAAGCCAAGCTTGCAGAACTCGCCGAATCGATTCGCGAAGTCGGGCTCATGCAGCCGATCGTGGTGCGTCGTGTCGCCGACGACTATCAGATTGTCGCCGGCGAACGCCGTTGGCGCGCGCACAAAATGCTCGATCTGGACACGATCAAGGCGGTCGTTGCGGACTGCTCCGATTCCGACATGGCGGTCCTCGCGATGGTTGAGAACATCAGTCGCGACGATCTGACCGATTATGAGATCGGCGTGTCGATTCGGAGATCGGAGGCGGAGTTTCCGAATCGCAAGCGACTGGCGGAAGCGATGGGTCTGTCGCGCGCGGGCCTCTACCAGTTTCTCGCATTCGAAAACCTCCCGGACTTCATCAAGCAGGATCTCGATATTCAGCCGCGTCTCCTGGGCGGAACCGCGGCGCAGGCAATTGCCGCGACGATAAAGAAACACGGTGATGACGGCGTCAAGGCCGCTCGCGAGATCTGGCCACTTCTGGCAAAGGGCGAGATAGATCAGGGCAAGGTCGCAGCGGCTATTACTGCGCTAGCGACCCGGCAGACGACTTCTGCCGGAACCGGTGGTCGTAGCATCGAGAAGTTTTTTGCCGGGCGTGAGCACGCCGGCAGTATCACCAAGGACATCAGCAATTTCACTGTAAAGATCAAGACTGGCGTGATCACGGAAGCCCAGGAAATCCAGATTCGGCAACTGATTGGACAGATGTTCGAGCCCCAGCCCAAGACGAGCTGAGGATTCATGGTCTGCACACGAAGCCCGCCGCGTGCGGGCTTTTTTGTTGCCATTCAATCGCGCCGGATCAAAGCGGAAGTGTCTAGAGTCTCGACAGCGAGTGTCTAGAGTCTAGACACCGGGGACGGCGCGACAACGGCTCGCTGTCCACGGATGTTGAAACGAGGCTAGCGCACGCCGAATCTCCGATTGGGGCGGAATTGGCCATACCTTCCCGCACCACGAACCGCACCTGCTTGCGCACTCCCTCGTGAAAGCTGACCGCGGAGGCAACGATTTGCGTCGGTCCGATAGATCAATCTACACCGGATGGAGGCCGCGCTGTCGCGAGTCATGGGGGCGGCAATAAGCGAACGCGCAGGATCGGGTCGTGGATTCTCGCCGCTCGCCGCTCGCCGCTCTGTGCGCGGAGCAGAAGCGCCGACCGCGACTGCGTTTTAGGTACCGACGCGACACGCATCGGTTGTAAAAGCCCGAGTGCGGGCAGCTTTGGGCGCTGAGGTTTACACATCGGACCGGGTCTTTTCCGCATAGACCGCGTGCGCCGGCCCATCGCATTGCGGATGTGTGCTCGCGCGGCCCCGACTATCTCCGCCCATAAGGATGCAGCCTGGCTCTCAGGACGCGGCGTGTCCGTGAAAAAAGGAGACGAAGGGTAGTGAGCCGAGTCCAAGTCCAAGTCGGTATCCTCGGACCGGCCTGATAGCAAACGCAGCTAATTCAAAACAGCGAGCCCGGTCGACGGTCCTCGTATGGCCGCGACCTGATCACGGCCGCAAGGAATCCCGCGCCCAACCTCGTTATGTGGTCACGGCGCCCAACTGGCATCCAAGTGGGGAGCGACATTCTTTGTCGCGTGCACTTTGGCAGTTGATGTCGCACGGGGAGGCCAAAAGTAGCAGGCCGTCGTTGATCGATCTGCCGCGAAATGCGACTTTCCGGCCCTCGCGGTGCGAACCCGTGTCTGTTTCCGTAAGGAGCGTCCGCACGGGCTGGTCAAAATGGAGTGGACAGTTTGGCCAATCGACCCGGCGTCAAAAGGCCCTCGCACCCGGAAGCAAACGTGACCGATGGCCCCATTAGTTACGCGGGCTGTCCAGTCCCGGCCGAAGAGACCACACGGCGAAATTGTGTCTACGACTCGCCGCCGACAAGTGCTCTGCTGATTCTCGCTCGCCGGCCCGCATGCCCACGAGCATCCGAGCGAGCGATAATTTTGATCTCGTTCGTCCAAGTCAATCCGGCGCGACGGCGGCCGACGCGGCCAGATAGCGTGAGGGGTCAGTTGGTGCACAGGTCGCCGTTGCTCCTGCTCTGCGGCCGCTGGCGAAGTCCACGCGGTCACGTGGCGAAATCTGTGGGGCCGCGTGCGACCGGAGGCTCCATTGAGCGGACCGGGCACCAACGCCACAACGCCAGTTGATCGACCGCGTTTCCCAATGAAGGCCGTTCCTGTTCATCGATCCGTTGGCCGTGCAATGACTTGAAACTGGCTAAAGCGGCGATCTTCATCGAAGGCACATCGATCCCAGGCATCTGCACGCGGCGCGATCTGCCAGTTACGGCTAGCCGGCGCGTCGCCGGAAAACTGGTCTTCGAAGCGGTTCTTGCGCATCGCTCCGCCCGCGCTCGGTGGCGAATGATCCGGCAGGCCGCGCCCACGCAAGCCCCCGTTTCCGATAGCCCATTGAGATACATCGGCTTCGCCGACGCCACGTCGATTCGCAATCCCACAGGCTTGCGTGCACCCTTGTTCGCACGAACACCAAGACTGACAGTGAATGCGGCAACCAGCAGACGACCGCACGCATATTTCACCGCGCATCGCGCTGTCGACGCAGAGTTGCGGTGGAAATGGCAGAATTCGGTGAATATTTGCCGTGAAACATTCATTTTCTATCGGCACAACGAGATAAGCTATTGATTTTAAAAGAAATTATGCCGAAACGATGGAATGTTTCACGGCCAACGCGCGCTTTGTGCACTAATTCGGCAAGGGTCGCCGACAACCGCGTAAGAAAGCGCAACGCGTGCGATTCGATCTCACGCATGTAGTGACTGATACGTAATATGTATCGAAAATACCGCGCGCCATCGGTAGCAGCATGTCCTTGAATCGAAGTACGTTCCGGCCACGTCCCCGCGATCGCCGTCCCGCACATTTCCCGGTGCTGACCGATCCGATCGATGCCCTTCGTGCAAATCGACCGACTTCTAGAATGCCCTGCCGTGTTTCCTGAACGCTATGCGCAACCACGATCATCTTCTCCGAAAGCGCCGCAGCTAGATGAGCGCGACGATAGGGGACCACGCCGTCGTCAGAGTCGTCGAGCGGCCCGCGCGCGCGGCGCCTTGCGATGATCGAATGAAAGCACACGTGCCGGCTGGTCGGCAGTTGCGAGGTCGCGCGAATCATCGGGTTCGTTTCACGCAACTGCTCGAGGCTGTCTGGCACATGGAAGGGTCCTCGCCAGCGGATCGATACTCGTCGCTGAACGGCCGTGCCGCTGGCGCCGAACGCAATGCATTGCGCGGCGGTGCGCCGCCATTGGGGTACGCGTTCGAATCGTCGCCGCGCTGCTTACCGGCGCCTGCATTGACATGCCCATGCGTTTCAGCGCCGGGCTGCGGCACGTTCATCACGGCGCCGAGGCCATCGCGCCGGTAGATGCCACGTATTCCCGCGAACGAGAGCCGCGACGCGGGGATCACCTCGCGCGGTTCGCGCACGCCCTCGGGCAGCCGGACCGGCTTAAATCGATATGAACGCTCCAGCCGGCAATGTCCTTGGTATGCGGATCGCCGTTGAACACATCGCTATCGAGCGCGCCGTGCACGAACAGCGCTCGGGCAATGTCCTGCACCGCTTAGTTGTAGTAGTCGCGAACCTAGGTCTGACGATCCTCGAAGGCCCGCTCGTGGCACTGCGTTGACCGAGGACAGGAACGCGTACGCGGATCGCACAGCCCAGAGCCACAAATCAGATTGCGCATTGCTCCATTCGGTCGCATTGGCGGCGGTGTTGTCGATGGCCATCTGCAAGGACGGTTCGGCCAGACTGGCGAAGAGAAAGCGGCGGTGCGCCTTTTCGAACGAAGCGGCATCGACAGTACGAAGTCTTATCTGGCGGGCCAGACATGGCACCGTCCTTTGCGGCGCCGTGCGGTCGGTAACGCGGTCAGTCGTCGTCCGGTGGACCGTTGGCATGGCTCGGCTGCCGGAAGAACCGTCGATCCGCCGGCGCTGATCATCGGCGATGCAGACCAGCATCCATAACGACTATGGCGGCGACGCGTCGCGGCTTTGCGATAGCGAAACGCCGCCTCGGACCGATGCCATGCGCATTGGATCAAAGCATCCGAAGGACACCATCCATTCGCAACGTAGTGTATGCGCGGCGATAGGCTTATGCAACAAGCGCCAGTCAACCGATACCGGAGTTCGGAATAAAAAAACCGGATTTAACATGACGTCCGCTCACCACAGGCGAAACGCGATGCCGTGAAAATCGATAGCACCTGCACTGTTCGATCCTCCGTACCGGTGGGCTGGCATAACCGTCTACGTAACGATCTGTGCGAGGCAAAAAATGGTGGAAGAAAATCCCATGAGCGTGATAGGCACGTTGAGCGATTGACGGCGCAAGCGCTGATCGGCCATGATGCCTGTCACGAGGTGGAAAGCCGACAATGACCTTCGCAGGACACGCCACCATTCCATCTCGCGTTGCGCTTGGCAATGAAATGTCTGGGAATTCAAATGCTCGTACGGCGGGCCCGATTTGTGGATTCCAATTCCAGCGTGACAAACGGGACGAAAACGGGACACAAACGCGACACAAACGGGGCACCAAAAATCAGCCTCGGTTTTCAGTTCTGCAGGAATAGACGACGTTTTTTCGAGGATCGATTTGTCCATTCCGTCGATCTTCGCCAGTCCTACGAAGCAATTCGACAACGAGAACAGACGTGCGATCAGCGGAGTTCCGGTCATTGCCTTTAACGCAAAGAACACATTGGTTATCTATTGCACTGCTCGAACGACAGTGCGGCAATGACAACAGAAAGGGTGCAGTGACCTGCGCCAGACATGACTTCGAATGTTGTGGCGGATGCACGATGATCCACCTGCTGTTGCGGATCCAATGAGTTCCTGAGTAACCTGTAAAGCACGCATTCGCCGGACCGTCAGATGCATTGCCTCCTGCGTACAGCATGGGTTGCATCAGTAGTCAGCCGAGGACGTCATGAACGCAGAACTCCCCGATGCACGGCGGGTTTGCCGATTAGCCGGCGCTGCATTGACCTGCTGTGTGCTTGCGCTTTCACTGCCGGCGTGTCAACGGCAGCCCGAAACGGCCAGCGGCGATGCCAGGCCGGCCGTGCAGCTTACCAAGCTCGAACCCGCCGATGCATCGGCCATTCGCATCTTCACAGGACGGGTCGAGCAGACCAGTATCTCGCCGCTCGCCTTCCAGGTACCGGGCCGCGTCGTGCAGATCGCGGTGCTCGAAGGGGCATCGGTCAAACGCGGACAGCTGATCGCGCGTATCGATGACGAGCCCTACAAGCTGCAGCTCGAACGCGCCAACGCACAGTACCAGCAGTTGAGCGACAACCTGAAGCGCCAGGCGGTGCTGCGCAAGGACGGCATCCTGTCGCAGGCGGCGTATGAGCAGTTGTCAGCGTCGACGGACGCCGCGCGCGCAGCCCGTGACCTGGCTAACCGCGATCTGCGCAATGCCCGGCTCGTCGCGCCGTTCGATGGCCGGCTCGCGCGTCGCAACATCGAGATCGAGCAGACCGTGCAGGCGGGCGCGCCGGCATTCAATTTCGAAAACCTCGGCCGCGTCGATATCGGCGTCGACCTTCCGCAGAGCATTGCTGAGCGGCTGTGGGTCGACACGACGCTGCGGGCAGAAGCGTGGCTGCCCGAGCGGCCGCAGACCCGCTTTCCTCTGGTCTTCCGTGAGCGGACGACGCAAACCAGCCCGGCTTCTTCCGGCTATCGGCTGGTCTTCTCCATCGAGGGACAGCAAAGCGCGATGCTGTTTCCCGGCATGGCGTTGCGTGTGCAGATTTCCGATACCGCACGCCAGGTCGCGCAGCGCGATCGCGCCTATCTTGCCGTTCCCATGGCCGCCGTGTCGATCGGCGCTGACGGTCAGCGCAGTCTGTGGCGCTACGATGCCGCGTCGGGCCGCGTGCATGCGGTGCCGGTGAATGTGAGTGAAATCCGCAATGACGATGCAGTCGTCGCGGGCGCGGTAGTGCAGGGCGATCGGGTGGTGGCAGGCGGTTCCCAGTTCATGAAAGAGGGGATGGCTGTCCGTCCATTGGACGCACCTCAATGAACCTCGCGCGCCCCCTTATCGAAAAGCCGCTGATCGCGTGGGTGCTGACACTCATCTCATTGTTGGGTGGCCTCTTCGCGTACTACAACATCGGCAGGCTCGAAGACCCCAACTTCACGATCAAGGCCGCGGTCGTCGTCACCCTTTACCCCGGTGCAAGCGCGCACGAAGTCGAGCAGGAGGTGACGGACCGGCTCGAAAGCGCGATCCAGCAGATGCCGCAGATGGAGAAGCTGACTTCACGCTCGATGCCCGGCTACTCGGAAATCCGCGTACAGATTCGCGACCAGTTCACGTCGGCGCAATTGCCGCAGGTGTGGGACGAGTTGCGCAACGCGGTTTCCGACGCGCAGGTGCGTTTGCCTCCGGGCGCCGGCCCGACGATCGTTGCCGACCGCTTCGGCGATGTCTACGGGATGTTCTACGCGCTGACCGGCGAAGGCTACACGCAGGCGCAACTCTATGACTACGCACGCGAACTGCGCCGGCAGTTGCTGACGCTCGACGACGTGTCCGACATCGTGATCGCCGGCAACCAGCAGGAGCAGATTTCGGTCGACGTCGACCAGTCACAACTGATCGCCAATAACCTGTCCACCGACGATCTCGCGCAAACGCTCTTCCTTCAGAACGAGGTACGTGCGGCGGGCCGCGAACGGGTCGGCGATCTGCAACTGCGGATTGCGCCGAGCGGATCGCTCGATTCGCTGCAGGCCGTTCGTTCGCTGCCGGTCGGCAATACACCGGGGCCGCTTCTGCTTGGCGACATCGCGCGGGTGAGCCACGGCTATGCGGCGATTCCGAACCAGATCATCCGATACGACGGGCACCCCCGCGGTCACGATCGGCATCAGCGCGCGGCCTCGGGTCAACGTGGTGAGGGTCGGTCAGGAAATCAACGCGAGACTCGTTGAACTGGCGCGCGAGCGCCCGATCGGCATGGAACTGCATTCGCTCTACGATCAGCCGCAGGTGGTCGACGAAAGCGTGCGAGGCTTTATCTTCGATGTGCTGTTGTCGGTTGCGATCGTCGGCGTGGCGCTGGGCATCGGGCTGGGCTGCCGCGCGGGGGTGGTACTCGGCGTCGAGCTGTTCCTGTCGATTCTCGGCACGCTGCTGGTGATGTACGCGGCGGGCATCGAGCTGCAGCGTATTTCGCTCGGTGCGTTGATCATCGTGATGGGCATGCTGACCGATAACAGTATCGTGGTGGTCGAGGGCATGCTCGTGAAGGTGCAGCGACGCATGTCGCATCTGCAGGCGGCGACCGAAATTCTGAAGCAAAGCCAGTGGGTGCTGCTCGCATCGACGGTGGTCGGGATTCTCGCGTTCTCGGGAATCGGCCTGTCGCCGGACGCGGTCGGTGAATTTTGCGCGTCGCTGTTCGCCGTCGCGGCGATTTCGCTGCTATTTAGCTGGGTGGTCGCGATTGGGCTCACGCCGCTGTTCGGCACCTATCTGTTCCGGCCGAAAGACATCATCGACGCGGACCCGTTCGGATCGAAGCTTTATCAGCGCTATGGCGCATTGCTCGACTGGGTGACGGGCAAGCGCGTGATCGTGGTGGTCGCGCTGGTGGTGCTGACCGTGCTGGCGGGATGGGCGTTTCGCTTCGTCGAACAAAGCTTCTTCCCGGCGTCGACCACGCCGATCTTCTATGTCGACATGCGCTTGCCGCGTGGCGCCGATATCCGCGCGGTCGACGAAAAGAGCCGTCAGGTGGAGCAGGTGCTGCTCGAGCATGCGGGCGTCACCAACGTGCAGACCTATGTGGGCTCCGGCGCCACGCGCTTCTTCCTTGTCTACGATCCTGAGACGCGCGACCCGTCGTACGCGCAGTTCATCGTCGGCGTGCGGGACGCCGCAATCATCGACGACATGATTCCGGACATCGAGGCGGATCTGAAGAAGCGCTTTCCCGAACAGCATTGGACTGTCACGCGACCGAACTTCGGACCCGGCGGCGGGGCGGCGATCGAGGCGCGCTTCTCCGGTCCCGATCCCGCGGTGCTGCGCCATTTGTCGCAGCAAGCGCAGGACGTGCTGACAGCGGACGGCCGGATCATCGCGATTCGCGACGATTGGGAAACCCCGATCAGTATCGTGCGCCCGCAATTCGACGAATCGCGCGCGCGTTCTCTCGGTGTCACGCGCCGGCAGGTCGCCGAC
Source organism: Paraburkholderia sp. (assembly GCF_036488505.1). GTDB lineage: Bacteria > Pseudomonadota > Gammaproteobacteria > Burkholderiales > Burkholderiaceae > Paraburkholderia. The sequence continues at coordinate 21,516 of NZ_DASXHN010000201.1, forward strand.
ACGATGGCCTACGCGACCGCAGGCCTGAGGGCGGGCATCTATCGCGAAGGCGATCAGTTGCTGCCGATCGTACTGCGTTCGCCCGATTACACCCGTGGTGTGGCTGGTCTGCCGGACCTCCAGGTGTTCAGCGCGGGGCTGCGCCGTTATGTGCCGCTCGGCGATGTGGTCGACGGCTTCACGATCGGTACCGAGGAAGGCCAGATTGCACGGGAGGACCGTATTCGCACGCTCACGGTATCGGCCAATCCGATATACGGGCAGAACAGCGTCGACGCGTTCAACCGCATCCGCCGGAGAGTCGAGGCCATCGAGCTGCCTCCCGGCTATCGCTTCGAATGGGGCGGCGAGCATGAATCGTCGACACGCGCGCAGGAGAGTCTGTTCCGTCAGTTGCCGCTTGGCCTTATCGGCATGGCGCTGCTCGTGCTGATGATGTTCGGGCGGCTGAAGCCGGCGCTCGTCGTGCTGCTCGTGGTGCCGATGTCGATCTGCGGCGTGACGCTCGGCCTGCTGACATTCCGCGGCGCGTTCGGTTTCATGGCGCTGCTCGGCCTATTGAGCCTGATCGGCATGCTGATCAAGAACGGTGTGGTGCTGGTTCAGGAGATCGACGATCAGATCGCCGCCGGTGTGCCGCGCATGCAGGCGGTCGTGCACGGTTCGATGAGCCGTCTGCGGCCCGTGGTCCTATCGGCGGGCACGACGGCGCTCGGGATGGCGCCTTTGTTGTGGGATCCTTTCTTCAAGGACATGGCGATCACCATCATGTCCGGCCTGGCTTTTGCCACGGTACTCACGATGGTCGCCGTGCCCGCCCTGTATGCGATGCTGTTTTCGATCAAGCAGGCGGAATGGGAGCCGGGTCGACATCCGGAGGCAGAATGATCCGCGCGTGTCCTTATCTTCTTGCGATCGCGGCGTTGCTGCTTGAAACCGGCTGCGGGTCGTTGCAGCTCGATCGACCCGCCGAGCTTCCCGGGCAATATGCGGAGGCACAACCGGCCGCGGCCACGCCGATGTCCGCGCACGATCTTGCGACGTGGTGGACCCAGTACAACGATCCAACGTTGAACAGGCTTGTCGAGCTCGCGCTCGCGCATAACTTCGATATCGCGACGGCTTATGCACGCGTCGACCCGGTGCAGGCGGGCATTCGTGCGGCTCGCTCGCAGCTGTTGCCATCGGTTGGCGTGGGCGTGAGCGCCGCGAAGTACCACGGCGGTGAAACGCAGCTGGAGTTCGAGGAACTGCTCGGCATCAACAATACCGATGCGCAGTTCTGGCGTGTCGGCTTACAGGCGCAATGGGAGATCGACCTGTTCGGGCAAGGCCGCGCGCGGCTCTCGGCGACACGCGAACAGGCCCGCGCGGCAGCGGGCGACGCCGAGGCGGTGCGGCTAAGCGTCGTTTCGGGCGTCGCGGATCTGTACGTTACGTATCGCGGGCTGCTGCGTCAGCGCACGATCCTCCAGCAAAGCCGCGTGATCGCGGACGACTTCGTGCAGATCGCACAAAAGAGCTTTACCGCGGGCCTCGTGCTCGGCACCGACATCGAAGCGGCGCGCGCCGGCCGCGCGCAAGTCGATGCGCGTTTGCAGGAAGTGGAGACCGGCATTGCCCAGGCGCGGCTCAATCTGCAGAACCTGTGCGGGGTACAGCCCGCGCAATTCGCCGGGATGCTGGACGAAAGCGACACGTTGATGACGGCGCTGCCGGCGATCGAGCCGGGCCAGCCCGTCGACCTGCTGATGCGGCGCCCCGATCTGATTGCGGCACAGGCGCGTGTGAACGCAGCGGTGAGGCAATCGGATGTCGCGCGGCTCAATTACTGGCCGACCGTGTCGCTGAGCGGGCTGCTCGCGCGCAACGGCTGGGAAATCGCCGGCCAAAGCCTCGGGCCGAGCACGTTCTGGCTGTTCGGCGCGGCGATGGCGATGCCGCTGATCGATTTCGGCGCGCGGCGATCGCAGGTGGAGTCATCGGACGCACAGGCGCAGCAGGCGATGTTCGCGTATGAGAAGACCGCGCTGGGCGCGCTTTACGACGTCGAACGCGCGCTGGCGCGTTTGAACCGGCAGGACGAACTGTTCAGGGCGCGCAACGAAGAAGTGACGCGGCGCACTACGCAGTTGAGCCAGGTGCAACGTCGCTATGAAGTGGGCGATACGGGTCGTGTCGATATCGATCAGGTTCGCGTGGCATTACTCGAAAGCCAGTCGTCGCAGGTGACGGAAGAGGCCGGCAAGCTGCAGGCGCAGTTCGCACTGTTCAGGGCAATGGGCGGTGGCTGGCTAGCCAATCCGCCGGCGGTGGCGAACGCGCCAGCGCCGGCCTCGCAGTAATACGGAGGATCGTCGACGATGACAAGCCAGGTCCAGACGAAACTGTCGCTGCCCGCGTTGACCGCGATGGTCGTCGGGTCGATGGTGGGCGCGGGGATTTTCTCGTTGCCGCGCAATTTCGCGCGCGCAACCGGGCCGTTCGGAGCGGTGATCGCGTGGTGTGTGGCGGGCATCGGCATGTATGCGTTGGCACGCGTTTTTCAGGCGCTTGCCGAGCGGCGGCCCGAGCTCGATGCGGGCGTGTTCGCGTACGCGAGAGCGGGCTTTGGCGACTATGCGGGCTTCCTGTCCGCGTTCGGCTACTGGATGGCCGGCTGCTTCGGCAACGTGTCCTACTGGGTGCTGATCAAGTCGACACTTGGCGCGTTCGTTCCGGCATTCGGCAACGGCAATACGGCGATTGCGATCATCGTGTCGTCAGTAGGCATCTGGCTATTTCATGCGGTGATGCTGCGAGGCGTGCAGCAGGCGACGATGATCAATACGGTGGTTACGGTCGCGAAGATCATTCCGATCGTGCTGTTCATCATCATGCTGATCGTGCTGTTTCGCGCCGGGATGTTCCATTCGAATCTCCGGGAATGCAGCGCCGAAATCGGTGCGGGTCTGTTTTCGCAGGTCCGGGCGACGATGCTCGTCACCGTGTTCGTGTTTGTCGGCATCGAAGGCGCAAGCGTGTACTCGCGCTACGCGAAGAAGCGCTCGGACGTTGGCACGGCGACGATCACCGGCTTCGTGGCCGTCCTATGCCTGTTGGTGCTCGTGACGCTACTGCCTTTTGCGACTTTGCCGCGGGCCGATATTGCGGTAATGCGCCAGCCATCGATGGCCGCGGTGCTCGGCGCTTTACTCGGTCCATTCGGCGTCGTGTTCGTCAGCGTGGGGCTGATCATTTCCATTCTCGGTGCCTACCTCGCTTGGTCGCTGATCTGCGCCGAGGTGCTGTTCGCCGCCGCTCGACTTGAGACGATGCCGCGCATTTTCGCGCGGCAAAACGACCGCAAACTGCCGGTCGCGGCGATCTGGCTCACCAGTACCGTCGTGCAGTTGTTCGTGATCAGCACGTACTGGTCGAACGACGCGTTTGCGCTGATGCTGAATCTGACGAGCTCGATGGTGCTGGTTCCGTACTTGCTCGTCGCCGCCTATGGGATCAAGGCCGCGCGCCATGACAGCGCGCAAAGCGGAGGCGCGTTGACCGGCGCGTTGCGCACCGAGTACCTCGTCGCGGGGTTTGCGACGTTGTACACGGCCTTTCTGCTATTCGCCGGCGGTGTCAAATTCCTGACACTATCGGCGCTGCTCTATACACCAGGCACGGTACTGTACGTGCTAGCCAAACGGGAACGCGGGCTGCGGGTGTTCTCCAGGGCGGAGTGGATCATCTTCGCGGTCGCGCTGTGCGGCGCGATCGCCGCGTTGGCGGGTCTCGCAACCGGCGCGATTGTCATCTGAGCGGCCGATTGTCGTACTCGCGCGAGGGCGGTTGAACCGCCGCTGTGCGCGGGACGTACTGCGCGTGTTTCGCGCGCTGAGCGGCGGGCCGGAACGGTTGCGGGAGACCGTTCGCCGCTGATGTGGTCTTTTACACCGTCACTTCGCTGTTTGCGGCGGCGCCTCTTTTGAGCGCGGGAATCGCCGCTTAAGCCTGTCTTAAGGACGCGGCTTCCATAGTTTGGTGTTGCGCTCCTGATCCCGCGACGCAGGTGATGGCTTGTCGGCCACTCCTTCGCCTCGGCCGGCCACGGCGCACGTTCCCGCGGCTCGACCGCATGGCTCGCGTTGCCATTAACTTCATGAACATCCACCGAATCCTGGAGCGAGCCGGTCTGCGGCCCACGCTTCCACGCCTGCTGGTGCTCGAGTTTTTTCATCAGCGCGCGCACGAGCATTTCAGCGCCGAGCAAGTTTACAAAAGCCTGAACGGCGAGACGCGCAATATGAGTCTCGGCACGCTTTATCGCGCGCTGGGCCTGCTCGTCGATAGCAAACTGCTGAGCAGCCTGGCGCTCGGCGAAGACCGGCTGGTCTACGAACTCAACGACGGCAAGCCGCACGATCACTTCGTATGCACCGCATGCGGCGGCATCCGCGAGTTCTTCGACGAGCAGATCGAAGCGCGTCAGCGCGCGGTGGCCAATGAATTCGAATTCGACGTATCGCGACGGCAATTGGTGCTGTTCGGCCGGTGCGCCGAATGCAGAAAAGCCAGTCTCAGCGCGCGCACGGTCATCCCGAACTAACGAGCGGCAACGCGAGGCCATGCGTGCGGCACCGCTGCGCGAGCGGGCGGTGCAGGTCACACGTTCGCGGCGATTGCTTCTCCAACTTGTCTGCCTGTTGCGGCCAAGCCGCGGGACTGCAACCAGACGGACATGCACAACAATCCGATCTTTCATACACGCCAAATTTATTGATTGGCTTTCGACCGAGAGAATGAAATCGAAAGCCTCGCGCTTTCCCATTCCGTTAATCGTCGATCTTTTTGATATTGATCGAATTGCGACATCGTGAGGAGGCGAGAAGAATGAAAATGTCCGGGAAAGAGAAGTCTGCAACAACGCAGGCGCTACTGGCGTTTGCGAGTCTCACCAGGAAGGAGGAGCAGCAGTTCATCTCGACGATGAACGTGCTGCTTCAGGCGTCTCCGAAACGGCGAAGGGAAATCATCGACCGGATCAGGGAGGAGGCTTCGACAGGCACAGAAATGCGCGCCGCTTCCTCTGCGCATGGAAACGCAGCAGAGTAGCGGCCAGGCTATATGACTGCTGTCTGGCGCGCGTTAATCTGGCCGTTTCGGCGCATTCCTTTAACCTCTCTTCGAAACAGATGGCAGTCGCCTGTGAATTCATCGCGACCGTCAATGCCAGCATCGGCTACAACTGGCCACTCGTCGGTCGCTTGAACACCGCAAGACATCGAGCGTGCAGGCTGCGAGTGCACGCAACCATCCGCTCTGACGTCAGCTCGGTCACGCGCTGGTCTCCATTTGGACATATAGGAATCTTCTTAGCTGGTCCATCCACGGCGGATCATATAATGCCCCACGCATTTGACAGGCTAGTTTAAATCCTTGCAACGCGCGTGAGCAATCGTGTCCGAACTGCTTGCCTGGTTCATTTGCGTTGCGTCAATCCGCGGCCATCTGGTCGTTACCTTTAGCGACACTATTGAAGATCACCAAAAGCTAATCCTGTCGCGCGGTCGCGGTCGTCATCAGAATCCTTCAGGGCAGCTCTTTGCGCGGTAGCCAAGCTCGGCTAAACCCGACTCGAGAAATCGCGTCAATCGTCGCGGGTAGCAGCTTATCGCGCCTGAACGATCTTCCGGTGCGAAGCGACTGCCGCGTTCGTGGATGAGTCGGTCGCAAGCAACCAGGCCGAGTCTTATTCACTCGGCGATGTGGAAGAACGTCGAAGTTAAGTAGCGATGCGTGCGTGTGCTTACCCTGCCGAAATTTTCATCAACCTGGTTTTGGAGCACGAATGAGAAAGATACGACTAGGTATTGCCGACGATCACCCGTTTGTTTTGCTCGGGGTCGAGCACATTATGTCGCGATGTCCGGACATCGAGATCCACTTCAAAAGTGAAAGCATCGGCCAGCTGCTTGAACTGTTGGCTCAAATTCCCGTGGACGTGCTCGTGTGCGACTACGAATTCGAGGGCGACCCATATGCCGATGGCCTGAATCTTCTCGACCGCATTCAGCGCATTTCTCCGGCCACACAAGTTCTGTTTCTGAGCGCGCACAGCTCCACATATATCGTTTCGGCCGCGCTCAGTGCGGGGGCGGCTGGGTTCGTCGGCAAGGGACGCGAGGGGCTAGCCAATCTCGCCGCAGCCGTTCGTACCGTCAGGGCCGGTAGCGTATACCTGCCCGATTCACTGGCAACAAAGATGCAGTCCACGGTGCGCCGTACCGGCGAAACTGACGCATCCCGCAACGCCTTATCTGAAAAAGAGGCGACGGTCGTAAGAATGATCTGTAACGGCATGTCAATTGGCGCAATCGCCGAGAGGCTCAAGCGCAGTCCCAAGACTGTGAGCAATCAGAAGAACGCGGGAATGAAGAAGCTCGGAGTCAGAAACGACGTCGAGCTCGTTGCCATCATGCGGGAGTTTTGCTCGTAGCCTTCGTCGCCGTGTTCCTCAGACCTGTTCCGACAGCTTGTGCAGTTTTCCGTGCTTGCGCGAACGGATATACATTTTGGGCAATCGCCCATTAACAGCTGTCCGTCGCGATGACATCATTCCTCTACCTTGAAGATCGCTGAATACCTCGGCTTTACCAAGGTTGGTAGTTTGAGATAGCAACAGGATGAGGAATCAATCGATGAAAAAACAAGTCAAGCACCTGACGCTCGCAATGCTCGGTTTGGCCGTTGCACCGATGGCTTTTGCACAAATGGCGCCCGGCACTGGTCAGGTAACGTTCAATGGCGAACTGTACGATGACACCTGTGTAATCGACGCCGGCGACGACGATAAGACCGTTACGCTGCCTACCCTTTCCACTCAGTCGCTCGCTGCTGCCGGGCAAGTCGCTGGCTCCAGGATGTTCGAGATTTCGGTGTCGCAATGCCCTGCGACGCTGACTAGCGTTGCCGCTCATTTCGAGACCACGAATATGAGCCCGAACACTCGTAATGCCGTGAACCAGGCTAGCGCTTCCCCCGCAGGGAACGTTGAAGTCCAGCTGCTGGACCGGGACGGTACGACGCCGATCAAACTCGGCAGCACCGGTACGTTTGTCCCGATTGATGCTGCCTCCGGCACCGCCGAAATGAGCTACGGCGGCCAGTACTACGCAACGGCACCCACCACGGCCGGTAACGTGACGGCGATCGTGCGCTATACGCTGGCATACCAGTAAGCATCAAAGCCGAATGACATCGGGTTGCTTTCCATTTGGCGGGCAGCCTGACTCGACATTTCAGCTGTTTGATCGCTTGGAGGGGCGTATGCGTTCAATGAAACTCCGTATTTTGGCGGCCGCCGCAGTTGTTTGCAGTGCAGCGACTTTCGCCGCACACGCCGCTATCACGATTACCGGCACACGAGTCGTCTATCCAGCTGGAAACCGCGAGGTCAATGTTCGGCTCAACAACGTCGATAGTCGACCCGTGCTCGTTCAGGCCTGGCTCGACGACGGCAACGCTGCAGCCGCACCGAATGAAATCAAGGTGCCGTTCACGCTGCTGCCTTCAGTATTCAGAGTGGAGCCTCAGCGCGGCCAGGCTTTGCGAATCATGTTCACCGGCGGCGATATGCCGAAGGACCGTGAGTCCGTGTACTGGTTGAACGTGCTGGAGATCCCGCCTAAGCCTAAGGATGCCGATGAGCGAAATATGATCCAGCTTGCTTTCCGTACTCGCATCAAGATGTTTTATCGGCCCGCTTCGTTGCTCGATGACCCGACAGCGGGGCGCGCGCTTCTCAAATGGCATGTCGAGGCAGACGACAAAGGCGAACGCGTTATCCGGTTGGACAATCCGTCGCCTTACTACATTTCCATCGGTAGCGCGGAAGTAGCCGCCGGAAATAGCAGGGTTTCGTTGCGGCCTGATATGGCACCTCCTTTCGGCCATGTCGATCTCGTACCGGAGGCAGGAAAGCTCGATATCAGAGCGCCTGCAACGATCTCATACACCGTCCTGAACGATTTCGGTAGTCCGATCAAGGATTCGGCAGAGGTTCTGCCAACACAGAACACACCAGTGCAGAAAGACCAATAATCAGATTACGGGATGTCGTGCGTGCGGAATAAGAAAGCGGCAGTAGGATCGGTATTAGGTAGCTTCCCTTTCCGGTGTCATCCGCTGGCTTGGGCGGCGATTGTAGCGTCAGGATGTTGGGCATTCTCGGCGGATTCCGCGTTTGCCTCCTGTTCGACTGACGGTTCAGGCGCAGAGATGGCCGGCGATTGTGCGGCCCCCGAGTTGCCACCACAGGCTGCGGAAACTGGCCCGGTGCCCCCGCTTGACGGCGTCGTTCGCAACACGCTGCTTCCCGCCGCCGCTCCAGTGGAAACCCCTCAGGAAGTCGAGTTCAATCCTGCGTTCTTTACTGGCAATGTAGCCGATCTGTCGCGCTATACGCGAGGCAACCCCGTCGCGCCTGGCCTTTATCCGCTTGAGCTGTTCGTCAATGGTAAAAAGCGCGGGCGCCTGGAAGTCCTGTTTCGGGAGGTGCCGGGCTCTGATATCGCCGCGCCGTGCTTCACGATGCCGGCGCTGGACCGCATCGGTGTCGATACCAGCCGCGTAACCGACCGGCTTAGGGAAGCCGGGAAAAATCAGCTTGACGCGGCGGAGTCTTCGTCGTTGTGTATCCCGCTATCACAAGCCGTGCCGGGATCAGCCGCGTCGTTCAACACCGCTGATCTGCAACTCGATCTCTCAGTGCCTCAGATTGAGTTGCGCAAAGAAGCCGCCGGATACGTCGATCCGTCCCGGTGGGATAACGGCATCAACGCCGGTTTCCTGCAATACAACCTGGCGAGCTATGCTAGCCATCAGAACCGCGGTGCGGATCTGAACAGCGTGTATCTCGGCCTGCAGAGTGGGATCAATATCAACGGCTGGCGTCTTCGCCAGTGGTCCACCGCGAACTGGCAGAACCGCTCGCCGGATGCGCATTGGCAAAACGTCGCGTTGTTTGCGCAGCACGACATTACGTTGCTCAAAAGCCAATTTACGATTGGTGACAGTTCGACGAGCGGCGACGTATTCGATTCGTTCAACGTGCGCGGCGTGCAGATTTCCACCGACGACCGCATGCTGCCGGATTCGGTGAGGTCTTACGCGCCGGTCGTGCGGGGTGTCGCCGAGACCAACGCACGCGTTACGGTACGTCAGAACAACATCATCGTGACGGAGACCAGCGTGCCGCCGGGCCCGTTCGAACTGAGCGACCTGCCGGCCACAGGCTACGGTGGCGATCTGCAGGTCACGATAACGGAAGCCGACGGTCGTCAACGAACTTTTCTCGTGCCGTTTGCCTCTGTGCCGCAGTTGCTGAGACCTGGCGTCTCGCGCTTCAGCATAACGACGGGTACCTATCGCGACACCGTGCTCGATGCCCATCCTTGGGTCGCCCAGGGCATCTATCAGCGAGGTATGACGAACCTTTTGACTGGCTATACCGGCGCTCAGTTTTCCGACGGCTACTGGGCCGGTCTTGTCGGTATCGCGCTCAATACGCCACTTGGCGCTGTCGCGTTGGATGTTACCGCGGCGGGCACCCAGGTATCGGGCGTGTCTAACGGTCGCCCAGGTTATAGCGCGCGAATTAGTTACAGCAAGCTTGTTCCCGGAACAAACACGAATTTTTCCGTTGCTGCGTACCGCTATTCCACCGCGCGCTTCTACAGCCTGCGCGACGCCATCTACGCGCGCAACAATACGGCGGCAAACGCGAATGTGTACGACTATCGTACGCGCAGCCGCCTGCAGCTGAATATCAATCAGCCGATCGGCGAGTCCAGTTCGCTTTATATCGCCGGTAGTTCACAAAACTATTGGGGCAGTGCCAAAGGGTATGACCTGCAGTATCAGGTCGGCTTGAACAGCTCATATAAGCGCATCGCCTATTCGCTGTATGCGCAGCGCTCGCGTCTGCAGAACTCACGGCTGAGCACGCAGGTTGGCATAAATCTCACCGTCCCGTTAGGACGGGTCGATTCGAATGCGAAGCACATGTTCGACTACCTCAGCACGAACCTGTCGCGCAGCTCGGACGGCGACAGTACGCTTCAGGCCACGGCTTCGGGCAGCACAAGTGGCGCGACCCCGGTCAACTACGGTGTCAATGCGTCGCGGATCGTCTCCGCTGACAACCGCACCGTTTCCGCAGGCGGCTATGCGATGTACCGCGGGCGGTATGGTACCTACAACGGCAACGCGTCGATCAGTAACCAGGCCCGTCAAGCCGCCTTCAATGCCGACGGGGCGGTGGTCGTGCACAGTGGCGGCGTGACATTGAGTCCGCCGCTTGGCCAGGCGTTTGCACTGGTCGAGGCGAAAGGGGCGGAGGGCGGACGGATCATCAATGGCCAGGGTGCGCGCATCGACAACAACGGCTATGCGGTGTTGCCGTCGTTGATGCCTTACCGCGTCAATACGGTGGCACTCGACCCGAGCGACGTGTCGCTCAACGTTGAACTCGGCAATACGAGCGAGGAAGTGGTGCCGCGCGCCAATTCGCTCGTTAAAGTGAAGATCGCGACAACACAGGGCACGCCCATTTTCGCGGAGGTCGAGGACCCGCAAGGCAACAGTTTGCCGATGGGCGCGGAGCTGTTCGACGAATCCGAAAAATCGGTTGGCATCGTCGGTCAGGGCGGCCTGGCCTACCTGCGCGGCCTCGACGATCACGGCAAGCTACGCGTGCGCTGGGGTACCGGCGCTGCCGAGCAGTGCGTGATGGCTTATACGATCCCGGACGAAAAGACGGACAACAAGACTGATAGCAACCCGCATTCGGCGATCGTCGCTCGTATCAAGTTGACTTGCGATCCGGCTCTGATCTGGTCCCCGCCGCCGGAGCAGCGCGCCGTGAATGCCGCTGTGGGTGCGGCTCCTGCCAGTTCTCTTCAGTGATCTGCGAATCGCGATGCGCACGTGTCGTCGCGCGTCATGGTTCCAATGATTGTGCCGACAGTGGAGGTCGGGAAATGAACCACATTGAGAAATACTTGCGGATTGCAGGCCTGATGCTTGGCCTGATGGCCGGCATTCTGGCTGTGCCCGCGCAAACTGTCGCGCAGTCTTCGCCTTCGGTCAGGCTTGATTTCACCGGTAACTACGTCGCAACAACCTGCCAATTGTCCGGCTCGCCCGACATGACGGAAACCTTGCCGCGCGTTTCGACGCAGTCGCTTGCCACACCAGGGGCGGTCGCTGGCGAGAAGGATTTCACCATCACAATGCAATGCCCGAGCAACGTGACAGGCGCGCGCGTTTATTTCGAAAGCGGGCCGGCTACTGACCCGGTAACCGGGCATTTGAACCCGCAAACCGTTAGCGGTGTGACGTCAGCCTCGAACGTGCAGATCAGGCTCGCGAATTCGGATGGTACGCCGATCAGGGTGGGCGACCGGTCGACGATGAAGATCATTCCGATCACCTCCACAGACCCAACGCCGGCTACGTTCTTTGCAAGCTACTACTCAACTGGGCATGCCACTGCAGGCAGGGTGAACACTTTCGTGACCTATGTTCTGGAAGTGCCTTGAGGCTGGCTACGAATGCGCTCCTCTTCAATAATGTCTAACCCAATCGCTACGCTGATGCGACCTACTGCGCTGCACGCGGCTTTGCTGCTCGGTGGCGCGGAGATTCCGGCACTCCATGTCTGGCGTGCGCGCTGTAGCGCGCTAGTCGAGACATTACGGCAGGCCATGGAGGACGTGCAATGTCCGGCAGCGTGCATCGACGAAGTCAGCCTCGCTCAAAGCGTATTGCTCGACGAACTGACGTTGCGTGCGTTACCCCGTTCACAACATGGCGAATGGTCGCGCGAATCCTTGCAGATGCGCTTTCATGGACTGAGCGACGGCGCGTCACGGGTCTGGCAGTGTATCGACGCGTTGCTTGATAACGGCCGTCATGATCGAGCGGCACTCGAGTTGTACGGCGTTCTCCTTGCGCTAGGCTTTTGCGGAGGTCGAACTGATGCAGATGCCTGTCGGCGCCGGGTGAAATTGGCGGTGAGCGGGCCGGTGTTTGGTTGGGGCGCGGCGCCCGTAGCGGCGGCGACCATCGTCTCACCGCCGCAGCGTCCGGACAACTCGTATGCGCGGCTTATACCGAGGGTGTCGCGCACACGCTTGATTGTCATCGGTTCGATCGTCGCCGCCATCGCCATCCTCGCGTCACTATAGATCGTGTGCAATGCAAGCCATTACGCCACGATCGGACGTCTGCCGCGCGTATTTGATGCACGACTTTTCCGGGTGCTGGCGCTCATCGTGACTTTCGCAGTCTGCTACCGCTCGCCGCTGGCGCTGTTTGCGCTTTTCGTCATCGGCCTGATATCGCTGTGGGTGGCGAGCGATTCTCTCCCGGTGTCGCCCGTATCGCTGAGGTCGTTTTTGCTGACGGCGTTGGGTGCAGCCGCTCTCCTTGCCTGCAGGCGACGGCCCGTGGATCGCAACGCTGACCCAATGAGCCCGGACGAACCGCGCGAATTGCCTGTGATTCTCGTCGCTGGGCCTTATGCCGCGGCGGCGTTTGAAGGCGGTGCGCGGACATCCACGCTGCGCCGCACGAGCGATGCGCTGTGGATGCTTGTCAAGACGCCGGATGCACTGGCGGCATCGATTGCCACCATCAAGGATTCACATCAGCGGCAGCCAACTGCCGTGCTGATGCCCGTCCTTGCCGACGGCGACCGCGACGACGCGGTGATTCGCCAGGAATTTTCCCGTTGGCGGTATGAACTCGAACAAACCGCGCATGATCGCGCGCGCGTGTTGCCTTGCTATATCGCGATCTACGGGTGTCTCGGAGCGAAGGATGACGGTGCAGCGCATCGCATATGGTTCGGCGACGTCATGGACATATCGTCGACCAGCGCGCCAATTCAACACGCGCGGCACGCTGTCAGCGTGATCCGGCACCAACTGGACCGGGCATGGCTTGCGATGGCACGACCTTCGCTGGCGACACACGCCGCGCTCGGGCACGCGGTGTTCGACTGGCTCGAAGATGCCGCGCTGTTGTCGATTCTTTCATCGCTCGCGAACACCGCGCCATTGTCCTTGCGCGGGTTGTTGCTGTCCGACCTCGGGTATTCGCCAGTGCATGCCGGCGCGTGGACGCGTTGGCTGACCAGCAAGACCGGCCTGCAGCCGTGTCCGATACCCCCGGACAGACAACCGCTGCCGCTGCCGCTGCCCAGCATCACGGCGCAAGCGTGTGTGCGTCGGGCCACAATGAGCGGCCGGCATAGGCCGCGTTGGTTAGGGTCGCCCGCAACCGCTGCACTGGCCGCTTTGCTGGTGGCGTGGATCGGCGCGTCGGTCTGGATGCAGAGCCGGCCGGCCGTGGGCGTCGCTGGCGAGGCCGATGCCTTCTTGCCCCCGCCCGCGGCGCAGGCGGATAGGCAGCGCGAGCAACCGGAAGTGTTGCCTGGCCAGCACGCCGAGTTGCGCCGCCACGCGAGCGCCGGCGTGGCCACCGGGCTCGACGCGGCACGGCATCAGGAAAAAGCATTGCAAGCCGCGCCAGAGTATATCGGCTCGAAATCCGGCCCACCGAGAGGCGTGACGATCGACAACCTGGCGCTGTTCGATAGCGGCAAGACCGCACTGAAGTCAGGTGCCGAGCCGAAACTCAAGGCCGCTCTCGATCTGATTCTCGCGAACCCGGGCAAGCGAATTATGATCGCGGGCCATACGGATGATGTCGGCACGAGCGCCGCGAACCTGGCGCTTTCCGAGGCGCGAGCGCGCGCTATTAGAGACTGGTTTGTCGACACTGCCTCGTTGCCTGTCACACGCTTCGCGATTCAGGGTTACGGCGATACACGCCCAGTCGCCAGTAACCAAGATAGCATCGGCCGAGAAGCGAACCGTCGTGTTGAAATCACCTTGGTGCCCGACTCGCGAGCGGATTGAAGCCGCTCGGCGCCAGTTAGCCCGCACTTTCCTCGTCTCACACGTCAGCCGATTCAATCAATAAGGACGAGACGATCCATTTTTGGGCAACTGCCCATGTCCTTCGGCGACTCTTCTACTTAATATCTTTGCTTTGCGGTTGTGCTTCTTCGAAGCTTGCTGAATCGCCGCTTGTCCTTTTTCTTTAGTGAATAAAGTCAGAGCAATATGCCGGTTTCCAACAGTTCTCAAAAGTTCATCGCACGTAATCGTGCGCCCCGGGTTCAGATCGAATATGACGTCGAAATCTACGGTTCGGAAAAGAAGGTCGAACTGCCGTTTGTGATGGGCGTGTTGGCCGACCTGTCGGGCAAGCCGCTCGAGCCGCTGCCTGCCGTTGGCGATCGAAAATTCTTCAGTATCGACATCGATAACTTCGACGAACGAATGAAGGCCATGAAGCCGCGGGTTGCTTTCGCGGTTCCCAACACGCTGACGAATGAAGGCGAGTTAATGGTCGACATGACGTTCGAAAGCATGGACGACTTTTCGCCTGCCGCCGTCGCGAAGAAAGTCGATGCGCTCGCGCAGTTGCTCGAGGCACGCACGCAGCTCGCTAATCTGCAAACTTACATGGACGGTAAAAGCGGCGCCGAGAACCTCGTCAGCAAGGTTCTGAAGGACCCGGCGCTGCTCGAGGCGCTTGCGAAGACGCCGAAACCGGCGAGGTTGCAGAACCCGCAAGCGGCATCCGCCGACGAGCCGGCAGTCAACGAGTGATTTGTGCTTTCCCAGAAAGCAGAGCCTGAACCAGTGGGGAAATGATGGCCCAACGCCAATCGAAGATTCAAGCCGAGGCAACCTCGAGCGTCACCAGTCAATCCGATTTCAACGCGCTGCTGTCACGCGAATTCAAGCCGAAAACAGAGCGCGCGCGCGAAGCAGTTGAAAACGCGGTGCAAACGCTCGCGCAGCAGGCGCTGCTCACCGCTGCAACCGTCTCCGACGACGCATACAAGAACATCGAATCGATCATCGGTGAGATCGATCGTAAGCTTTCCGAGCAAATCAATCTTATCCTGCATCACGACGAATTCCAGCAACTGGAAAGCGCATGGCGCGGCCTGCATCATCTCGTTACGAACACAGAAACCGACGACCAGCTGAAGATCCGCTTCATGGACGTCTCGAAGGAAGACCTGCGTCGTACGATGAAGCGCTACAAGGGCATCGCGTGGGACCAGAGCCCGTTCTTCAAGCAGGTTTACGAAGAGGAATACGGCCAGCTTGGCGGCGAGCCCTACGGGTGTCTCGTGGCCGACTACTACTTCGACCATACGCCGCGCGATGTGGATTTGCTCTCGTCAATCGCAAAGGTGGCGGCGGCATCGCATGCGCCGTTCATTAGTGGCGCGGCGCCGTCGGTGTTGCAAATGGACTCGTGGCAGGAACTCGCGAATCCGCGTGACCTGACGAAGATCTTTACGCAGAACCTTGAGTACGCGCCGTGGAACTCGCTGCGCAACTCGGAAGACTCGCGCTACATCGGTCTCGCGATGCCGCGTTTCCTGTCGCGTCTGCCGTACGGCGTCACGACGAATCCAGTCGACGAATTCAATTTCGAGGAAGCAACCGACGGTTCCGATCATCGAAAGTACGTGTGGTCGAACGCGGCCTACGCGATGGCAGTGAACATCAACCGTTCGTTCAGGAAGTACGGGTGGTGCACGCTGATTCGTGGCGTCGAAAGCGGTGGCGTGGTCGAAAACCTGCCATGCCACTCCTTCCCGACCGACGACGGTGGCGTCGACATGAAGTGCCCAACCGAAATTGCCATTTCCGACCGTCGCGAAGCGGAACTGTCGAAAAACGGCTTCATGCCGCTGATCCATCGCAAGAACACCGATTACGCGGCGTTTATTGGCGCGCAGTCGCTGCAGAAGCCGGTCGAGTATCACGATCCGGATGCAACCGCGAATGCGAACCTGTCCGCGCGCCTTCCGTATCTTTTCGCCTGCTCGCGCTTTGCGCACTACCTGAAATGCATCGTGCGCGACAAGATCGGCTCCTTCAAGGAACGCGACGAGATGCAGCAGTGGCTCAACGAGTGGGTCATGAACTATGTCGATATCGATCCGGCGAATTCGTCGCAGGAAACCAAGGCACGTCGACCACTGGCCGCTGCGGAAGTGGTGGTCGAAGACGTCGAAGGCAATCCCGGCTACTACCAGGCGAAATTCTTCCTGCGCCCGCACTTCCAGCTCGAAGGTCTGACGGTGTCGCTGCGCCTTGTCGCGAAGCTGCCGATCGTGAAAGAGGCCGCTTGAGCGCAGCCTACCGCTTATTCCGTGATATCCGGTGACAGCCGGTAACTGAGCGAGAGGCAGGCGCTCATTAAATATGCCTGACTTGATTGAACATCTTTAATAGCTACAAGTCGCAAGGAGTAGTTTCATGGCGCAAGACATCTTTCTCAAAATCAACGGGATCGATGGTGAGTCGACGGACGCGACCCATAAGGACGAAATCGACGTCCTGAGCTGGTCGTGGAGCGTGACCCAGCAATCCAACATGCACGTCGGCTCCGGCGGTGGTGCAGGTCGTGCAACGGTCGATGACCTTTCGTTCGTACACTACATCGATCGTGCGACCCCCAACCTGACGCAGTACTGCCTGACCGGCAAGCATATCGACGAAGCGAAGCTCGTTGTGCGTAAGGCGGGGGGTAATCCGCTCGAGTACATCAAGCTCACGATGAACGATGTGCTGGTCACCGCGGTGGAGCCGTCGGGAGTGAGCAATAGCGAGTCGCGTCCCAGCGAAAAGGTGCGTCTGTCGTTTGCCCGCCTGAAGCAGGAGTACGTGGTTCAGAACGCACAAGGCGGGAGCGGCGGTGCGATCACGGCAACGTTCGATATCAAGAAGAACAGCGCCTAATTCATATGCGTTGCTGAATTGGGATCCTCGCTGAAACGCTTGGCGGGGAGACCAGCGTTCGCCAGGGCGTCGGGCTGTATGCCGTCGCCCTGGTTAATTCGTTCAGAGCGACGCGTAAGATCACCTCGACTCCGCTAGATGGTTCCAAACTTATTTTCCCGCTTCACAACGTGGCTGCGCATTACGAGCTGGCTGGCACTGAGCGGAGTAAGCATAGGGTTGACAGCGTGCAGCAGCACTCCTGCTCCTGTGTTCAAGGAACAGACGAACCTGCGGTTGCGGATAGCCGCAAGCGACAACGTCAATCCGAACGAGTGGGGCAACGCAGCGCCGATCCAGGTCCGGGTCTATGAGTTGAAGTCCGCGACGGCATTCGAGAGCGCCGACTTCTTCACGCTGCACGGCGAGGACAGGAAAGTCCTTGGCGACGACGCGCTGGTTGTCGACGAATTCATTCTGCGCCCCGGTGAACAGCGCGACCTGATGCGCAAATCTAACCCTGCTACCACTGTGATTGGCGTGCTCGCCGGCTACCGGGAGCTTGCCAAATCCGTGTGGCGTGCGGTGTACCGGTTGCCGGTTGCACCCGACGCCGCGTGGTATCGGGTGGCTATTCCAGACAAGGAACAGAAACTGATGATCCAGCTTCACCAGCGCGCTGTTTCGGTTTCAAAGACAGATCAATTTCGATGAGTTGGTATAACAAGGTTGTGTGGAGCGAAGGTCTGTTCCTGCGTCCACAGCTGTTTCAGCAGCAGGAGCGATACCTCGAGTCGCTCGCGCACCGGCGCAGTGCGCCGCTAAGCCCGTTTTTTTGGGGCTTCGGCCGGTATGAAATCGACCAGGAATCGCTCGCGTTCGGCAAGCTCGTGTTCAAGAGCGGGCTCGGCGTGTTTCCCGACGGCACGCCGTTCGACGTGCCGGGTCTGACGCCGCCGCCGCCGCCGCTGACGATCGGCGCGGAGCATCGGGACCAGGTAATTTACCTGGCAGTCCCGCTGCGTCTGCCCAATACCGAGGAAACCGCCTTTACCGAGCAGAGCGGATCGCTGTCGCGTTACCTCGCGTACGACATGGAGCTGCGTGACAGCAACGCGATCGGCCAGGGTCCGAAGCCGGTGCAACTGGCGAACCTGCGTCTGCGGCTATTGCCGGAGAAGGAGCTGACGCAGTCGTGGATTGGCATTGCGCTGACGCGCGTGAAGACTTTGCATGCCGATGGCGCCGTGTCGCTGCACAATTCCGAGCACATTCCTCCGGTCACCGGCTGCGGTGCGAATCCGCTTCTGCGCGAATGGACGATGCAGCTGCACGGTCTCGCCAGGTTGCGCGCTGACGCGCTGGCCGCCCGTCTTTCCGGCGCCGACGGCCGCGCGGGCGCGGCCGCGGAAGTGGCCGACTATCTGCTTCTCCAGGTGCTCAACCGCTATGAGCCACTGCTTGAGCACATCTGCCAGCTGGAGGAAACGGCACCCGTTAATCTGTATCGGGAGCTCGCCCTCTTTGCCGGTGAGCTGTCCACGTTCGTACGTCCGCAAACACGGCGGCCGGCCCCCGCACCCGGTTATGACCACGCACAGCTGTACCACAGCATCAAACCGCTCGTCGACGAGGTTCACCATCTGCTGAACCAGGTGCTGATTCGCGGCGCGCAGCCGATTGCGCTAACGGAACAGGCGCACGGTATTCGCACCGCCGCGGTCCTGCCGACCGAGCTGGCCGGCTATTCGAGTGTCGTGCTCGCGGTGGGCGCGCAGATGCAGCCGGAGTTGCTGCAGCAGCAGTTCCTCGCGCAGACGAAGATCAGCCATCCGCAGCGTTTGCAGGAGCTGGTTCGCTCGTTATTGCCCGGGCTGACGATCGTGCCGCTGCCGGTGCCGCCGCGCCAGATTCCATTCAACTCCGGTTTCATCTATTTCGAGCTTTCACGCACCGGGCCTTTCTGGGAGCAGATCGCGCGTCATGGTGGTCTCGCGATGCATATTGGCGGCCATTTTCCGGAACTCAAGCTTGAACTGTGGGGCGTGCGTCACAAATGAGTACAGGCGCATACGCAGACGACGCGTTCGACTTTCTGACGACCGCGGACAACGCCGCTTCGGGGAAGGATCTGCCATCGGCCTTGCCGTCGGTCGGCCCATCGGCGGCAGCCACTGCCGGCCAGCAGCCGGTCGTCGAACCGGCCGCGTTTGATCCGGCCGCGTTCGATCCGCCGGAAGATCTGCAAACGCGTGTCGAACGTACGCGGGCGGCGCAGAACCCATTACGCGAAGCTGCGCAGCCGCTGCTCCGGATGCTGGCGGACATGCCGGCCGAGCTTGATTCGCCGGCCGCGATGGCGGCCCTGCGCTCGCTGCTCGTACGCGAAGTCGCCGCGTTCCAGAAAGTCTGCGATAAGGCTCATCTGCCATGGAAGCACGTGGCGGCGGTTCGCTACGCGCTATGCACCGCGCTCGACGAAGCCGCGAACCGCACGCGCTGGGGCGGCGGTGGCGCGTGGGCCACGCGCAGCCTGCTGATCACGTTCGAAGGCGAAGTCGACGGCGGTGAGAAGTTCTTCTTGCTGATTGGGCGTATGGCGACCGATCCTCAGGAATACATCGACGTACTCGAAGTGACATACCGCGTTCTCGGCCTTGGTTTCGAGGGGCGCTATAGCGTGGTCGTCGATGGTTCGCGCCATCTCGAACAGATCCGCCAGCGCTTGCTGACGCTGATCAGCGGCGCGCGCGACACGATGCGTCTTGAACTGTCGCCTCACTGGCGCGGTGAGGAGCCCGGCAAGATGCCGCTCCTGAAAAGCGTGCCGGTGTGGGCGACTGCAAGCGTTGCCCTGCTGTGCGTGTTCTCGATTTTTGCCTGGTACAAGTACCGGCTGTTGTCCGAAAGCCATGCGCTCGAGGCGAAGATTGTCGCAATCGGGCATCCGGTGGAGATCAGGGCGGAGGTGCCCGTCGCGCGTGAGCGACTGCGTCTGTCGGCGCTGCTCAAAAATGAGATTGCGCGCGGCCAGCTGACAGTCGACGAAGATCAGCGCAGCAGTCGAGTCGTTTTCCGCGGGGACGATATGTTCGTTGCGGGACAAAGCCGCATGCGACCGCAACTCGACCCCGTGTTGGCAAGGGTGGCGCGCGAGGTCGTGCGTGTCGGCGGCCATGTCACCGTGACCGGGCACACCGACAACCAGCCGATTCATACCGTCGAGTTTCCGGACAACCAGGCGTTGTCAGAGAAGCGCGCGGCGTTTGTCGCCGACGTGCTCAAGGCGCACGGCATGCCTGCCGCTCGCATCGTTGCAATCGGCAAGGGCGATACACAACCTCTCGCGGACAACACCACGGCGGAAGGTCGTTCCCGCAATCGACGCGTGGAAGTCCTCGTCGCGCCATAACGGGAAAGCCTGAATGTCCTATCTGAACCGCTTTCGAAAGCATCTTTTTACGCGCCAGACGCTGATCTTCGCGGCGATCCTTGTGATTGCCGCAGTCGTCTGGTTTATCGGTCCTTTTATCGCATTCGGCGACTATCGGCCGCTCGAGACGGTGCTGTCGCGCACGCTGACGATCATTCTGCTGCTGGTGGTGCTGCTGTTCTGGCTGCTGCGATTGCCGGCCGGCGTGATCGGCGTAGGGCTGCTTTGTGTCGCGCTGTGGATCTGGCACTTCGGACCGGGATTTGCATTCGGCGATACGCATCCGCTCGATACGCGGTGGTCCCGCGCGCTGCTGATCTCCGTGCTGCTGGCGTGCTACACGATTTATGCAATCTACCGCCTGTTGAAGGCGGTCGAAGACGACAAGGCACTCCTGCAGCGCATCCTGAATCCGTTCGCACGCAAAGCGGACACGGCTCCGCTCGCGCGCAAGGAGATCGGCGCGCTCAACTCGGTGGTCACGAAAGCGATCGACAAGCTCAAGCGCCTGCGCGGCGGTCCGAGCGGACTGCGCCGTCTGCTCGAAAACCAGCGCTATCTGTACGAGTTGCCGTGGTACATGGTGATCGGCTCGTCCGGCGCCGGCAAAACCACGCTGATTCTCAATTCAGGGCTCGATTTCCCCGACGCCGATCAGATGGCCGGGGCGTCGTTGAAAACCCGCGTCGAAACGCCAAACTGCGATTGGTGGTTCACGAACGAAGCGGTCCTGATCGATACCGCCGGTCGCTATACGGTGCACGACGCGGCTTCGCCGGTCGCGCCGGACGGCAGCAACGCGGAAGACGCCGAACCGCGCGACCAGAAGTCCGCGAACGCAGCCGAATGGCACGGCTTCCTCGCGCTGCTGCGCAAGCGGCGCCCGCGTGCGCCGATCAATGGCGCACTGCTGGCCGTCTCCGTCGGGGAACTGTTGACATGTTCGGCGTCAGAGCGCAACACGCTTGCCGCATCGTTGCGCGCGCGGCTCGGCGAATTGCGTCAGCAGCTAGGTATCCGCTTTCCGGTCTACGTACTCGTCACCAAGCTCGATTTGCTGCCAGGCTTCGCCGAGTATTTCCAGTCGCTCACGGCGGAGAGCCGCGCGCAGATTTTCGGCTTCACGCTGCCGTATCGGCACGACGGTGACGACCAGCATCGCGACGCACTGCGTTTGAGCTGTGCGGCCGAGTTGCGCGAGCTGGAACAGGGACTGGAAGACGGCATCAATACACGTCTTTCGGAAGTGTATGAAGTCGACCGGCGCAGAAAACTGTATGCGTTGCCGTCCGAGTTCCGTTCGCTGTGCGCGGAGCTGACCGAACTTCTCGCCCTCGTGTTTCTCGATTCGAAATACGACGACACGCAGCTCAATAGCACGTTGCGCGGCGTGTATTTCACGAGCGCCGCGCAGACTCACGAAATTGTGCCGGCCGACAGCACGACACTGCTGCAGCGGCTGAGTCGCGGGTTGGCGGGCATCGCCGGCGGCGGAGCCAGGGCGGCCGGGTGGGTGCCCCTGGCGTCGTCTATGTCCTCGCCAGGTGAGGCCCCGCCCAGCGCCTATCGTGGCTATTTTCTGCGCAATCTGTTTCAGCGCGTGATTCTCGCCGAAGGGCATCTCGTGCGGCCGAACCGATACTGGGAGATGCGCTTTCGTGCGCTGCGCGTCGTCGGCCATTTGCTGTCCGTCGTCGTTGCGGTCTGGCTTATCGGCGCGCTCGTCGTGAGCTTCGACAACAACCGCAACTACCTCGCCGCGATCGATCACAAGACCGATACGCTCGCCACGCGTTTGGCTGCGCAGCGTAAGGTGCCACAGCAAGGCGCGACCGGGCAGATTCTATCCGCGTCGCACGAGTTGCCGAGCTTCCATGACCTGGACCTCGGCAGCCCCGGTATCGCATGGCGCTACGGGCTGTATACGGTGACCGCCGTGCGTGGGGCGGCCAGCGGGACCCACAGTAATCTGTTGCATCAGATGCTGCTGCCACGAATCGCCGGCCGGCTCCAAACGGTGCTCGACACGCAGATCGGCGCGCAAGACGCTGATGCTGTTTATCGCACACTGTCGGTGTATCTGATGCTCTTCGACCGCGCGCATTACGACGCAAAGGCGATCAAGGCATGGGTGCTCGGCGACTGGGAGCGAGCGAACAGCGTCGCATCGATCGGCGAGCGCAGCGTGATGGCGCGCCATCTCGACGCGTTGTTCGTCGACGGCGTGCCCGCGGTCCCCGCGCAGCCGCTTAGCGCGCCACTCGTCACACGTGCGCGCGACTTTCTCGGTCGTAACCCGGCATCCGGGCGGCTCTATGAGCGGGCGATGAACGCGATGGCGCCTGAAGCTCCCGAGAGCGTCACGTTGATCAGCGCAGCGGGTCCGCAGGCGAGTGCGGTGTTCTCGCTGGCACAGGGGTCGGCACTCGAGCGCGGCATACCGGGTCTCTATACCTATGACGGTTATCACGCCGTTTTTAACCCGCGCCTGACCGAGTTTCTCGAGCAGGCGCAAAAACAGGATGCGTGGGTGATGGGCATGGCCGACGCATCGGCGCGGTGGCGACGGTGGGCAGGTGGACGCGCGCGCGCCGATTCAGCGCGTGATAGCACTGGCGACGCGGCCGCCGACATGTCAGGTGCTCGCCAGGACCGCGTCGCCGACGAAATCCGGCGCCAGTATCTGACCGATTACGGCAACTACTGGCAGCAGTTTCTCGACGACGTCAGGCCGGTTGCCGGCGGCGACGGCACGCTGGCGCTCGATCTGCAGACGCTGCGGACGCTCGCCGCGCCGGATTCGCCGCTCGCGCGGCTGGCGCGCACGGCGGTGCACGAGACGTCGCTATCGGTGACCGACAGCGCGGACGAGCCGTCGCTCGCCGATAGCGCGGCCAATGCCGTCATGCGCCGCTCGCGTGCAGCGCGCGCGGCAAGCGCTGTGGCTGCGACGGCGACGCTGGGTCAGATCGCGCGGCAGCGCATGGAACGGGAGTTGGTCGACAACCGCTTCGCCGCGCTGCGCGAAGTCGTGACCGGCCACGCCGGCACCGGCAACGGGGGAGCGTCGGCGCCAGCGTCGGCGCAAATGCCGATGCATAGCGGCACTGCGCTGCGGCTCGACGCGATCATCGGCCTGATCAACGAGCAGTACACGCACCTCGTGATGGCCGGCAACGTGCTCGCGACCAACAGCATGCCGGCCGTCGGCGACCTCGGCTCCACGCTGCAACTGGAGGCAGAGAAGCTACCCGCGCCATTTCGCGCGGTCCTGACCGGTATCGCTTCGCAGTCGATGAACAAGCTGGACCGCGGCGTCGGATCGTTGCTGGCGCTGCAGGTCGAGTCGAGCGTCGGCGCGCAGTGCCGTCGCGCGATCGAGGGCAGGTATCCGTTTGCCGCCAGCGTCCAGGAAGTCGACGTCGACGACTTCAACCGGGTGTTCGCGGCAGGTGGGCTACTCGACGACTTCTTCCAGAAGACGCTCGCGAGTCACGTCGACACCAGCAGTCGGCCATGGCGCTACAAGCCGGTCAATCTCGGTATGCCGCCAATGCGGGGCCCGGGCCTCGAGCCGTTCGAGCGGGCGGCCGAGATTCGCGAGGTGTTTTTCCGCGATCCGGGCGCGAACCGGATGGCCTGGAAGATGGGCGTGAAGGTTGTGTCGCTGGATCCGGAAATCACCGATCTAGTAATCGATATCGACGGCCAGAGCCACCGGTATGCCCATGGCCCGGTCACGACATTCCCGGTCGGCTGGCCCGGCCCGCGTGGCGGTTCGATGGTCGGTATCACCGCGAATCCCCGCATCCGTCCGGACACGTCGACCATCATGGCCGAAGGACCGTGGGCATTGTTCCGCCTGATCGACCGTGGCCGCGCGACGTCGACTTCGTCGTCCACCCGCACCGCGGTGGAGTTCGATTTCGACGGCCGCCGCGCCGTGCTCGAACTGACAGCGGGCGGCCAGTCGGGGGCACAGTTGACGGGCCTGCTCAGCGGCTTTCGCTGCCCTGGCAGCGGTAGTAGTAAAGACAGCGCGGGCCAGACTGCGGCATCGGCGGGTTTCTCCGCCGGCGGTGGCCGGTTGCAGTTTCGACGTACCGGTGCGCAATCCCGCGCCGGGTCGCTTTCGATGAATAGAGTCTAGAGGGGTGAATGTCAAATAGCACGTTAAGCAATAGCGCCGTTCAGGCTCGGGCCGTTACGGTGTCCAGTGCGGCCATGCCGCGGCTACTCGGGCAGCCTGCGCTCGAGTTCATGTCGTTGAACGGCAACGAGTGTCTGGGCGAGCTGTTTAGCTACGAACTGCGGTTGCGCACGCCCGACGATTACACGGTGCCGCTTGCGGTCAGCGCCAATATCGACCTGGCGGCGCTGCTCGGCAAGGAAATGACCGTGACGATGGAGCTCGATCGCCCTGGTGAACTGGCGGCCGACGCGGACGCGGCCCAGCGTGAGATCACCGGAATCGTCGCCGAGGCGGCGTACGTGTGCCGCGAAGGCCGGTACAACGTCTATCGCGTCGTGCTGAAACCGTGGCTATGGCTCGCCACACTGACGACCGACTTCAAGACGTTTCAGGACAAGACCGTCATCGAAATCATCGACGAGGTGCTGAAGGACTATCCGTACCCGGTCGAAAAGCGGCTTGACGTTAGCCGCTATGAGTTGAACGGCGAAAGCCCGCGCAACGAGCCGCGCGCGTTCCAGGTGCAGTACGGCGAAGCCGATTTCCATTTTATCCAGCGTCTGATGGAAGAGTGGGGCATCTACTGGTTCTTCGAGCATTCAGATGGCAAGCACCGGCTTGTGCTGTGCGATCACATCGGTGCGCACCGCAAGTCGGCGAATCCGTCTTACCAGACGCTGGTTTTCCAGCCGCAGGGCGGCAAAACCGATACCGAGTACATCAGCGAGTTCTCGACGACAGAAGCACTGTGCACCGGCCACTATGTGGCGAGCGACTTCGACTTCACGCGATCGCGCGCCGATCTGCGCGCGATCAACCAGCAGCCGCGCGATACCGACTGGAATACGCTCGAGCGCTACGAGTGGCCCGGCGACTACACCGACGGCAGCCACGGTGACCTGTTGGCTCGCACCCGTATGGAAGCGCTGCGCGCGCCCGGCAGGCGTGCGAGTGGCGCGGGCAACGTGCGCGGGCTCGCGTGCGGCCAGACGTTCGAGCTGGCTCATTACGACCATACGGCGGCGAATTGTGAATACCTGGTCATCGACACGCAACTTGAACTGACCGGCAACCCCGACGAATCGGGCAGCCATTACGAATACACCTGCACCAATAAATTCAACGTGCAGCCGACGAGCGAAATGTTCAGACTGCCGCGGAAAACGCGCAAGCCGCGAGTGAGTGGCCCACAGTCGGCGATCGTCGTGGGGCCGCCGGGCAACGAACTATGGACCGATGAATTCGGCCGCGTGAAGGTCCGCTTTGCGTGGGACCGCTACGGCCGCGACGCCGAAACGGATTCGTGCTGGGTCCGCGTGAGCCAGGCATGGGCCGGGGCGGGCTTCGGCGGCCTCTACATTCCGCGCATCGGACAGGAGGTGATCGTTGATTTCTGGAATGGCGATCCGGATCGTCCACTGATTACCGGCAGCCTGTACAACACACTCACGCGTCCGCCGTATGAATTGCCCGGCAACGCGACGCAAAGCGGCTTCATGAGCCGGTCGATAGAAGGGGGCTTGCAGAATTTCAACAGCATTCGTTTCGAGGACAAGACGGGTGCCGAGGAATTCTCGATTCAGGCGGAGCGGGAAATGAGCCGGCTGACGAAATCCAATGAGTCTCATGTCGTCGGCGCCGACTATACGGTTGGCGTGGCGGCGGCGCACAGCGTCGCGGTAGGGGGCAAGTACTCCGTGCATGTGAAGAAGGCCGCGTTTTATTCGGTAGGCCTCGCGCAGACGCTTTCTATCGGGGGAGCGGAGGCTACGGCGGTTGGCGGTGCATCCGCGTTGACGGTGGGCGGAGCCCGTTCAGTCACGGTCGGCGGCGCGTCGTCGCACGCGGTGGGGGGCGCTTATTCGCTGTCCGCGGGGGGCGTGCTGTCCATCGTTTGCGGCAAATCGTCGTTGACGATGAACAAGGACGGCGAGATCAAGCTGATCGGCAAATGCATTCGCATCCAGGGTGACGAGCGCGTCGTCGTGCAGGGCATGCCGCTGGAACTTAATCCGGGAGATCTCGAACCCGGGAATAGCACGACGGTACCGGTTCCGGTCGTCGTGCTCGGCGCGGCGGATGGAGAGTTGCCGGGGCTACCGGGCATACCGTGTTTGCCGTTGCCGGGCGGCCCGGATGCGTCGACCCCGCCGACACCGACACCGACACCGGCACCGGCACCGACACCGGCACCGAGACCGGCACCGACACCGGCACCGGCACCGGCACCGAGACCGGCACCCACATGGACACGGTCGACCGCGACGCCGCCGACACGGCCGCCCAGGACCGGGCCGACGCCATG
>NZ_DASXHN010000253.1:0-10942 GCF_036488505.1 Paraburkholderia sp.
CGAGCGCGCGGGCACCGCGATCTCGGATGCCAATCACTACGTGCGGGAAAAACCGTGGCACACGATCGCGCTCGTTGGCGGAGTCGCGCTGATTGCAGGCGCGCTGTTCGCGTCGCGCTCGCGCTGATTGCCCTGCGTGGCGGCGCGGAAGCAAAGAAGCGAGCCGCTGCGTCGCGCAGCCGCGCACACGCCGCCATGAATGGCCGCGTGTGCCCAACGCAATTCGCGACTACCTAGTCCTAGTTATCGTCGATCACAAACAGCCGCTGGTATTCCTTCACCGCGTAGCGATCCGTCATGCCCGCGATGTAATGGGCGATCAGACGCGGCTGCCGCGCCGCATCGTTCGACTGGTAGGCCGGCGGCAGCAGCCTGGGGTCATCGGTGAACGCGTCGAACAGGCCGGCCACGACGCGGCGCGCCTTGTTGGCCATGCGCATCACCCGATAGTGGCGGTACAGGTTTCTGAACAGAAAACGCTTGAGCGCCGCGGCCTGCGCGGCAACGCTGTCGCTATGCGCGACGAGCGGAGGCGCCGCGCGCACGTCGTCCAGTGATGACGGCGCGTAGCGAACCAGATTGAGCCGCGTCGTCTCGATGAGATCGATGATCAGCGTATTGATGATGCGCCGCACGGTCTCGTGGATCAGTCTGCGTCCTTCGATGTGCGGGAAGTCGCCGCGCGCCGCTTCGTAGTGCGTCTGCCACAGTTCGACTTCAGCGAGTTGCCCGATCGTCAGCAGGCCGGAGCGCAAACCGTCGTCGACGTCGTGATTGTTGTATGCGATTTCGTCGGCGACGTTCGCGATCTGCGCTTCGAGCGACGGCTGACGCCCTTCGAGAAAGCGCTCGCCGAGCGCGCCCAGACGCCGCGCGTTTTCGCGCGAACAATGCTTGAGGATGCCTTCGCGCGTTTCGAAGCACAGGTTCAAACCATTGAACGCGCCGTAGTGCTCTTCGAGTTCGTCGACGACCGCGAGGCTCTGCAGGTTGTGCTCGAAGCCGCCATGCTCGCGCATGCATTCGTTCAGCGCATCCTGCCCGGCATGGCCAAATGGCGTGTGACCGAGATCGTGCGCGAGCGAAATCGCTTCGACCAGATCTTCGTTGACACGCAGATTGCGCGCGACCGAGCGCGCGATCTGCGCGACTTCGAGACTGTGAGTGAGCCGCGTGCGAAACAGGTCGCCCTCGTGATTCACGAACACCTGAGTCTTGTATTCGAGCCGGCGAAATGCGGTGGAGTGGACGATGCGGTCGCGGTCGCGCTGAAACTCGGTGCGCGCGCTTGGCGCGGCTTCCGGATAGCGGCGCCCACGCGAGCGGGTCGAAAACGCGGCGTAGGGCACGAGATGCGCTTCGAGCGCCTGCTGGGTCGGCGCCGCGACGGCTGGGGCGTCGCCAGCATCGCCGGCGATCGCCGTGGCGGCACCGTTGGCCACACCGTTAGTCACGCTACGAGCCGCGGCTGTGCGCGCCGCCGGGTCTTGCTCGAGGTCGTCGCTGTGCCTGTCAGTCACCGGGTTCTCCGAAACATGGGCGGCGCCTCCTGACGCAGGTGCGCGACACGTGGCTGCCGGGCCGCGAAGTGTCTAGACGGCGGCGGCCAGCGTCGCATGCACCTCGGCGTCGGGCGCCCGGGTGATCAGCGTCTCACCGAAACGCTTCAGCAGAATGAATTTGATCGCACCGGCTTCCGCTTTCTTGTCCACCTGCATCAGTTCGACATAGCGGTCCGCGCCGAGGTCCGGCGCGCGGGTGGGCAGATGCGCGGCGACGATCACGTCCACGAGACGCTTGCGCGACGCGTCGTCGAGATGGCCTAGGCGCACCGACAGATCGGCCGCCATCACCATCCCACAGCCGACCGCCTCGCCGTGCAGCCACTCGCCGTAGCCGAGCCCGGCTTCGATTGCGTGGCCGAACGTGTGGCCGAAATTGAGGATCGCGCGCAGTCCGCCTTCGCGCTCGTCCTGCGCAACCACCGATGCCTTGATCTCGCACGAACGCTTGACCGACTCGGCCAGTGCAGCCGGGTCGCAGCGATTCAGCGCTTCGATATTGGCCTCGATCCAGCTGAAGAAATCGGCGTCGGCGATCGCGCCGGTCTTGATGACCTCGGCGATGCCCGCCGCCAGTTCACGCTCGGGCAACGTCCGCAGCGCGCCGATATCGGCGATCACCGCTTGCGGCTGGTAGAAAGCGCCAATCATGTTCTTGCCGAGCGGATGGTTGATGCCGGTCTTGCCGCCCACCGACGAATCCACCTGCGACAGCAGCGTGGTCGGCACCTGGATGAACGGCACGCCGCGCATGTAGCAGGCCGCGGCAAAGCCGGTCATATCGCCGATCACGCCGCCGCCGAGCGCGATCAGCGTGGTCTTGCGATCCGCGCGCGAGCCTAGCAGCGCATCGAAGATCCGATTCAGCGTGTCGAGATTCTTGTACGCCTCGCCATCTGGCAGAACGACCGTGGACACCTGCTTGTCGAGCGGCGCCAGCGCCGCGCGCAGCGTGCCGCCGTATAACGGATCGACGGTGGTATTGGTGACGATCGTGACCGAGTTGCCGGCGATATGCGGCGCAAACAGCGCGGTCTGGCCGATCAGATCTGCACCGATATGGATGGGGTAGGCGCGCTCGCCTAGTTCGACGTTGACAGTGATCATACGGTCCATTATGGCGCAGGATGTTTGGCGACGCCGGCCATCTCGAGCTGCATCAGAACCATGTTGACGAGTCCGTTGACCGAAGGCCGGCCTGTTTCGATCACGAAATGCGCGCATTCCCGGTAGAGCGGGTCGCGCACCTCGTAGAGCGCTTCGAGACGCGCTTTCGGGTCTTCTGTTTGCAGCAGCGGGCGATTCTTGTCACGCCGCGTACGCAGCCACAAGTCGTGCGGATTGGCGCGCAAATAGACCACCAGGCCCCTGCTGTTCAGCGCCTCGCGGTTTTCGGGCCGCAGTATCGCGCCGCCGCCGGTCGCGAGCACGATCTTGTCGCGTCCGGTCAGCTCGTCGATCACGCCGGCCTCGCGCTCGCGAAAACCCGCCTCGCCCTCGAGCTCGAAAATCACCGGAATGCGCGCACCGGTGCGCGCCTCGATTTCATGGTCCGAATCGAAGAACGGGCGCTCGAGACGGCGCGCAACCGCCCGGCCCACAGTGGTTTTCCCTGCCCCCATGAGCCCTACGAAAAATACATTGGCGTGTGCGTCCCGCGCTTGCAACGGTGTCCTCTGGCTAATCCGGTGAAGTTCGTGCCGCAGCTTACTGGCAAAGCGGCTGGCTTGTCGAGCCTGAGCGAGCCCGAGCAAGGCCGACCAGCCAGCGCGCCGCCGGCCGACCGCGGCGGCAGCGTGCGCTAGTTTTCCTCAGCGATTTCCTGCACGACTCGCGGGGTGATGAAAACCGCAAGTTCGCTGCGCTGATCGCGATGAGCCCGGTTGCGGAAGAGCGCACCCAGAATGGGAATTCTTCCGAGCAATGGCACGCGCTCGACGTCGTCCCGCTCGTCGGCCGCGTAAATTCCGCCGATCGACACCGTGCCGCCATCCTCGACCTCGACACGCGTTTGCACGTGCTTGGTGTTGATCGCGGGCCCGGCGTCGGTCTGCTCGCCAACGCTGTCTTTCGCAACGTCCAGATCCAGCACCACCCGGCCGTCCGGCATGATCTGCGGCTCCACCTCCAGTTTGAGCGTGGCGCGGCGGAACTGCACGCCGGATACGCCCTGCCCGACCTTGGCTTGATACGGCAGCTCGCTGCCCTGTTCGACGACCGCCTTCATCCGGTCCGCCGTGACGACTCGTGGGCTCGAGACGATTTTCCCATGCCCCTCGGCCTCGAGCGCAGAAAGCTCGACGTTCAGGAGTCGCGTCGCGCGGGCCGCGAACAGCGTGAGGCCAGCGGTCGCGGCCTCGAATCCCGAGATCGGCCGTGCCGACAGATCGTAGACGGTGCCGTCCGTGCCGCCGCTGAGGCCTCGGCCAGCACCATCCGGGTTCGTGCCCGCGAGCGCGAGCCGCACGCCGAGATTGCGCGAGAAGCCGTACTCGCCTTCGACGATGCGGGCTTCGATCAGCACCTGGCGGGTCGGCCGGTCGACGGCGGCGATGAGCGCCGCGATCTGCTCGAGACGCCCCGCCAGATCGGTGACGAACAGCAGGTTGGTGCGCGGATCGGCGGTCACCGCGCCGCGTTTGGACAGTACGCGCTGGGTGCCGGAACCGGTCAACAGGCGCCGCACGTCCTCGGCGTGCGCGTAGTGCAGCTGGATGGTGCGGCTCGCGAGCGGTTCCAGGTCCGCCGAGCGCGCGTGCGCGGCGAAGCGCTGCCGCTCGCGCGCCGCCAGTTCCGCAGCGGGCGCGACCCAGATCACGTTGCCGTGGCGCTCCATCGACAGATTGTTGACGTCGAGCAGCGTGTCGAACGCGGTACGCCAGGGCACCTTGTCGAGCCGCAGCGAAACCGCGCCGCGCACCTTGTCGCTCGCGACGATATTGAGGCCCGTGAACTCGGCGAACGACCTCAGTACCGCACTGAGTTCGGCGTGCTGAAAGTTGAGCGAGATCGGCTTGTCATCGTCGGTGGAACCGGCAGCGGCGGCGTCCGCGGTTTGCCGCGCGCCGCTCAGGCGCACGGGCGGTGGCAGCGGGACGGGCGGGCCTTCGAGCATGTTTGCACCGGCGCTGTCGTCGCGGGCCGGCGCCGCAGGTTGTGCCGGCGGGAATGCGGCGTCGCCGGCGGCAACCTCCGTGGAGGCATCGGGCGCGGTGGCCAACGCTGACGAAACCGTCTGGCCTGCATCCGGGTCTTGCATCTCGCTTTGCGCGCGCTCTTGCGCCGCGTCTTGTGGCGCGTCTTGTGGCGCGTTTTGCGCCAACTCGTAGCGAAACGGGTTCGGCACTCGCGCGAGGCCGCCGCGCGGCAGCGGCGCGGTTTCGAATGCGGCGTCGGCAACCGCGAGCCGATCCTCCGCCGGCAGATAGGCCGGCAGTGGCGGCCGCAATGGCGGCGTCGAAGCACGCGCGATGCCGGTGGCTAGCGTCGCGCTGATGTAGAAGCCGAAACCAAGGCCGACGCTCGACACGGCAAAGCGCTCGATCCCGCCGCCGACGCGCGATGCCGCTACGCTCCATCGCTTCATCCAGCTCATCATGAAGCCTCCATCAACGTCAGCGTGCGCGTCGTGCCGCCGTTCGCGAGGGTGATCCCGAGTTCATCGAGTCCTGTCACCCGCTCGGCGCCCAGTTGCGCTCCAGCGGCGACCGTGGTCGCGCCGTCCGGCGTGTCGAGCAATGCGAGTCCGCGCGTGCGATCGCGCAGCAACCCGACCAGCCGCCATTGCACCGCGTCGGCCGGCTCGCCGCCCGCGGACAGCCGCGGCTGCGAGAACGGATCGAAGAACACGATCTCTTCGTCGTCGTCCTCGTCGAGGCTCGCGTCGTCATACGCATGCGCGGCCTCGACCGCAGGCGCCGGGCGCAGCGCGTCGAACACACGCAGCGTCGCGGCCATCGACAGCGCGGCGCCGTCCTGCTTGACGGTCACATCGACGGGAACGACCAGCACGGGCAATTGCGACAGCCCGTGGAAAAACGCCATCAGGTGAACGAAATCCGTGTGCGCGGTGAGCTGCAACGGGCGCATACGCTCGATGCCCTCGCCGCTCGCCGGACCCGGCTCGAGCGCGAGCAACGCGACACCGTTCTGAGCGGCCAGCTCAGAGACACTGCGTACGTCGTCGGCCGAACTCCACGACGTGGCGGCGCGCACGGCCGGCATCGCGGCGCTGATGCGACGCAGCGACGGCAATTGCGCGAGCGTGCGTCGTGTTTCGACGAGACGCTGTGTGCTAGCCGTCAGCGCAGACCGGCTTGCGTCCAGCCCGCACAGATCGGCGGCTATCCAGCCGTAGGCGCCAAGGCCAAATACCAGTGAGCCAATCAGTGCCGCCACCACCTGGCGGCGGCGCCGACTCCATGCGTCGAGCGGCAGCCGCGCCTGCTTCATCCATTGCGAAACACGGGCGGACACAGGCGTCGCGCCGCCCGCCTCGAAAAAGGCCGTACTCATTGTCTACCTCCCGATTGTTCGGACTTCGCCGCACGCGCCGCCGCGGGCCCGCTGGCGCGACCCGCTTTGGGCGGTGGATCGCCCCAGCGCAGGCGCGCGTTGAACTCCACCGGCGCGCCAAGCGCTTGAGCCGCGTGAGCACCGCCATGTGCGGGCGGCCGATGCAGGTCGCGCACCTCGACGCCCTTCACGCCGCGAACCGCGCCGAGCCGCTTCAGCCACTCGGCCGACGTCAGATGGCTGCTCGACGTAGTGAGCAACTCGGTGTCGTACTCGCGCTGGCGCAATTGCCGCAACACCACGCCGTCGCCGGGTTCGAAGCTCAGCGCTTCGAGCAGATCGAGCAGATGCGCGAGCTGTTCCGACAGGGTCGCCGCGCGTGCCGCGTTTTGCCGCGATGCGTCGCGCGCGCGCAGCAGCTTCGTGTGCTCGGCGACCGGCGCGTCGAGCTGCGTGAGTTCCTGTTCGGCCGCCGCGCGCCGCGCATCGAGCCGCGCCGCTTCGAACGCCTGCCAGCCAGCGAGCATGAGTACGGCGGCAGCGCCCAGGCACGCCGCCACGGCCCAGTCGCGCCAACAGCGCCGCCGCGCGAGCCGCGCATTGCGTTGCCGGTATGGCAGCAGGTTGAAGCCACCGAGCCATGGCATCACGACGCGCCTGTCGTTCACCGGCGGCCTGGCCGCCCGCGCCAACGACACCGAAAGCCCGCGCATCATTCGATCACTCCGCGCAGAGCAAGCCCGAACGCAACAGCGCCGGCCGGACCACGCAGCGGTTCGTCCTCGAACGGCCGCACGCGCGTACCAAGCAGCGCGCACTCGAACGGCAGCACTGAGCAACCCAGCACGTCGCCGATGTCGGCGAGCGAAAAACCCACGCCGTCGAGCAGATCGACTTCGCCGCCGACCAGCGCGCAGTCGAACCGCGGGCCACCGGCCAGATCGCGCAGCGCGTCGGCGAGATCCGTATGCTCGGGCGCCGGATAGTGCATGTCGCCGTCGATCACACCGTCGGCCATGCGCCAGCCATGCACGCCGTCCGTACCGATCCACAACGCGACGTACGGCTCGCACGGGTCGAGTTCATGCATCGCCGCGTAGCGCATCGCGCGCAGCGCCGCATGGTGCTCGCCGTCGACCGCGCTCAACGAAATGCCCGCGCTCGCCGCGCATTCGATTCGCGCTTCGAGATGCTGACGCGCCATCGCGGTGATCGTCACCGCGCGCACCGGTGCTGACCGCTCGTCGACGCACCAGTCGGCCGCGAGCGCATGCCGCTCGACTCCGGCGATACGCTCGGCCTCGTCCATCACGGCCGGCGCGAGTCCGGCGAGCGCGGGGCCGCCATCCTGCTGCTCGCACTGGCTCTGCGCGGCGAGCCGTTCCAGTGGCACCGTGCTCGTGCGCGTGATCGACGCGGGCACCGCCATCGCGCACTGCAGCGCCTGCGCGGTACACACGCGCGGCAGGCCCGCGAACGCATCGCGCAACGCGCGCGCGACGGCCTGCCGGTCGATGATCTCCGCACCCGCCATCGCGCTGGCGGCGAGCGGCACCGCGCTCATATGTTCGAGCTGCAGTGCGCCGCGTGCGCGAAAACGCTGACTGAGCACGATCAGCCGTACATTTTGCGAATTGATGTCGATGCCGGCGGCGAAGCGCTGCCCACCCGATTGCACCGCCTGAAGCCACGAATTTCCTGATGCCATATACCCTCCCTCTGACTCACGCGACGAACGATTCGAACGCGAGTAACGAGGGATCATTGTGGACAGACATGCCGCGGCGCGACACTCAGCCAGATGGCTAACGGTGACGCCGAAGCGCCCCGCGCGAGATCAAACGGACTACAGTGAAGTCATTGCGGCGTGAGGCGATTTCCCGCGCGCAGTCGGCGTCGCGACAAGGCTGCATCGGCCGTAAGCAGGTCGAAAGCTGACGGGCGAGGCGGCTATAATCGCGGGACTGCTTTTCCGGTATTCCTATGCAATCCACGTCTCCTACGTCCCCGCCGCCCGCGCCGAAAAAACGCAAACGCCCGTTGTGGCAGAAGCTCATCTTCGGCCTGGTCGGGTTGATCGTGGCGGGCGTCGTGTGCGTGGCGCTGCTGGCCGGCTATGCGCTCGTGGTCGCGACACCGAATCTACCGTCGCTCGATGCGCTGACCGACTATCGTCCGAAGGTGCCGCTGCGCATCTACACGGCCGACCATGTACTGATTGGTGAGTTCGGCGAGGAACGGCGCGACATCGTGCGCATTCAGGACGTGCCCGACAGCCTGAAGAAAGCGATCCTCGCGATCGAAGACGCACGCTTTTACGACCACGGCGGCGTCGACCTCACCGGCATCGCCCGCGCCGGCTTCGTCGCGCTCACCAACGGCCACGCAACGCAAGGCGCAAGCACGATCACGATGCAGGTCGCGCGCAATTTCTTCCTCTCCAGCGAGAAAACCTATACGCGCAAGATCTACGAGATGCTGCTCGCGTACAAAATCGAGTCGAAGCTGACGAAGGATCAGATTCTCGAGGTGTACATGAATCAGATCTATCTCGGGCAGCGTGCGTACGGTTTCGCGAGCGCGGCGCGCGTGTATTTCGGCAAGGACCTGAAGGATCTGACGCTCGCCGAATCGGCGATGCTCGCCGGTCTGCCGAAGGCGCCGTCCGCGTATAACCCGGTCGTCAATCCGAGGCGCGCGAAGGTGCGGCAGGAGTACATCCTGCAGCGCATGGTCGAACTGCACTACATCACCGAGGAGCAGTTCGACGACGCGCGCCGCCAGCCGCTGGTCGTGAAGGGCATGGGCAAGGAGTACAGCGTGCACGCTGAATACGTCGCCGAAATGGTGCGGCAGATGATGTACGCGCAATATCGGGAAGAGGCGTATACGCTCGGTCTGAACGTGGTGACCACGATCGATTCGGCGGATCAGGACGTCGCCTATCGCGCGCTGCGCAAGGGGTTGATGGACTATGAGCGCCGGCGCGGCTATCGCGGCCCCGAGGCGTTCATCGACCTGCCGTCCGATGAGCAGGAGCGCGAACAGGCAATCGACGATGCACTGCTCGAACATCCGGACAACGGCGAGATCATCGCGGCGGTCGTGACCGCGGCGAGCCCGAAGCAGGTGCAGGCGATGTTCATCGACGGCAATGCCGCGACAATTCAGGGCAACGGTTTGCGCTATGCGCAGTCGGCGCTGAGCGCACGCGCGCAGCCCGGTCAGCGCATCCGTCCGGGCGCGATCGTCCGCCTCGTGAAGAACGACGACGGCGACTGGTCGATCACGCAATTGCCGCAGGTGGAAGGCGCGTTTATTTCGGTCGTCCCGCAGGACGGCGCGATCCGCGCGCTGGTCGGCGGCTTCGATTTCAACAAGAACAAGTTCAATCACGTGACCCAGGCATGGCGCCAGCCGGGCTCGAGCTTCAAGCCGTTCATCTATTCGGCGTCGCTCGAAAAAGGCCTTGGACCCGCGACGATCATCAATGACGCGCCGCTCTTTTTTAGCGCCGCGGAAACCGGCGGGCAGCCATGGGAGCCGAAGAACTATGGGGGCGGCTTCGATGGTCCGATGACGATGCGCACCGCGCTGCAAAAATCGAAGAACCTCGTGTCGATCCGGATCCTGAACCAGATCGGCACGAAGTACGCGCAGCAGTACATCACGCGCTTTGGCTTCGACGCGGAACGTCACCCCGCCTATCTGCCGATGGCGCTCGGTGCGGGTCTCGTCACGCCGCTGCAGATGGCGGGTGCGTTCTCCGTGTTCGCGAACGGCGGCTACCGGATCAATCCGTACCTGATCGCCGAAGTCACCGATCAGCGCGGCGCGGTCGTTGCGCATGCGCAGCCGCTCGTAGCCGGGCAAAGCGCGCCGCACGCGATCGAACCGCGCAACGCGTACATCATGAACAGCCTGCTGCAAAGCGTCGCGCAACGCGGCACGGGTGCCAAATCCAACTCGCTCAAGCGCACCGATCTCGGCGGCAAGACCGGCACGACCAACGACTCACGCGACGCGTGGTTTGCCGGCTATCAGCACACGCTCACCGCGATTGCGTGGATCGGCTACGACAATCCGCGCAGCCTGGGCGACAAGGAAACCGGCGGCGGCCTCGCGTTGCCGGTGTGGATCGAGTACATGGCGTACGCATTGAAAGGCGTGCCCGAGTACAAGATGCCGATGCCCGACGGCGTGGTCGAGCTAGGCTCGGAGCTGTATCTGGAGGACTTCACGCCGGGCAACGGTTTCGTTGCGACCGTGGGCGTCAGTCAGGCCACGCTCGACGCCGAGGCCACGGCGAGCGCCGCATCGGCGGCCGCGCCGCAACAGGTCGGCGAGCAGGAGCGGCAAGACATCATGAATCTGTTCCGCGGCCACTGAGGCCGCGTCGAGGCGTTGCCAGAAATGCAAAACCGCCGCGTTCGATGCGCGGCGGTTCTGTTTTCGGGGCTGCGATTGGCGCGTTTGCCAGGTTGCCGCTGGGCTTATTGCGCGCTGATTCGCACCGGTTCGCCCGCCTGTTCGCTCGCATATTGCGACAGCGCCGCGAAAAACTCGGCGCCGCTGCGCGTGTCGCGCCATTCGCCGTCGACGAAACGGAAGTGAAAACCGCCCGCCTTCGCCGCGATCCAGATCTCGCTCATCGGCGGCTGAAGGTTGACGATGATCTTCGTGCGGTTCTCGAATTCGAGCGTCAGAACGTTGCCGCTGCGCTCCAGTTCGATGTCGGCACTGGTATCGTCGAGCGCGCTCTCGATGGCGGCCAGCACGGCTTCCGCACGGGTCAGGTAATCACTATCGGACATGCTAAACTCCATCGATTATTTATTCAGGGACAGTCATGCGAGTCGTATCTC
>NZ_DASXHN010000292.1:0-5898 GCF_036488505.1 Paraburkholderia sp.
ACGCGAAAACAAAAACTGTCTATCGCGATCCGCAGACGATGAGTGCACTTAAGCAATTCTGGACGCTGTATTTCCAGAAGTCGAACGCGACGATCGGCGAGTTTGGGGAACCGGCGTTGCTGGGTCCGATTGCGTATTGAATTTGACTTGCCGGAATCAGTACCAACCCTTGCGCTTTAACGGGTCAGACTTTCAGGGTTTCCACCGACACGCTAGCGAACCCACTGCCTCACCAATGCGCTAAACCCCTCATCCCCAAATAAAAAATCCGCCGATCTCAAAAGAATGTGCTAGAAAATAACAATTGCACGGGCACAAGAAATAGCCGCACGGGGCAAGTCGTTGTCGGCTTTCAAACCTCTTATCGGCCACGAGGTGGATCATGAGAATAAAGAACTTATTAGGGTTTGGGGTGACTGCGGTTGCCTCGGCGCTGACGCTGCAATGTGCGCCAGCGTGGGCCGATGGACCGGAAGCCGCTTATGCCGCCGCCGCCGACGGCGTGCCGGCCGGCTCCCTCGGTCCGAACGAGTATCAGGTCAATGCGGACGGCATGAAAGAAGATCCGAATGCAAAGATGTCGGACGTGGCCCGTGCTTATCGCAACGGCTATATCAATCGCGGCAAACAGGATCAGGCCGATTACCAGGCCATGATCGACTCGCATAGTCATGGGCAACGGCAACCCGCGAAGACCGACGTCGCGCGAGTGGACGTGCCGCCGTTGCCGGCCGGCGGTGTTCCCGAAGACAATAACGCGAAGTACACGACGATGCCGCCGCAACCTCGCCAGTACGCGCCGCGTCAGGTGGCCCAAGCGGCGCCACCGCTACAGCCCGCACCGCAGCCGCACTACCGGCAGGCTTATCAGGAACCGCAGTACCCGCCGGCCATGCCAATGCAATACCAGCAGGCGCCGGCTTATGCACAGATGCAGCCGCAACCGCTTTATGCGGACAATGAGCCGATGTACGTGCAGCAGGACTCCGCACCGCGGCCGCCGGTCCAGTACGTGCCGGTGTATGCACAGCCGCAGTACGATGAAATGCCGGTCGTGGAGACGGTGGTTCAGCCGGTGGCGCCTGCGATTGCCTACCAGGTTTACCGGCCGCCGGTCTATTGGGCGCAGCCGCGCACGTACGCCTATCGCGCACCGATGGTCAGCTATCGCGTGTGGCGGTAACCCATCTTCTGCTTCGCGGAGGGAAGTTAAAAGCGCTGCCGCGGCGGATATGGCGCAGGCTTATCACGTAGCCAATCGGATATGTATCGGCCCGGCGTATGCGCGCCGGGCCGAATAGTTTCGACAACGCATTTCGCAATTGCGGTAATACGGCTTATGTTGTTGGAGCGACACCGCCGCTTATGTCCGGTGCGATTGGCGATTGGCGATTGGCGAGTGCTAGTGTCGACTTCCAGCGTGTTCGCGGGGGCGCGGGCTCGCATGCCGGGAAAGTCAAACAGTCCGCGTCGGCAGACACTGACAGCAGTGCATTCACGCTCCGACAAGCAATCCGCTGTCGCACAACAAGCGCGCCTTTTCTCGGCCAATCGCCATGTATGATGGCGGGCGCCGCTCGCACACCCAGCTTGCGAACGCGGCCAGCGCAAAACGCGCGCTGCTCACCGTGCCGGCCAGGCACTAACGCATCCATTCGCGATGACCCAGAGGAACACCGCCATGACGGCTGCAACGCAATTCGATCAGGTTTCTGTTGTCAAACGAGCTAACGTCTACTTCGACGGCAAGTGCGTGTCGCACACCGTCCTTTTCGCCGACGGCACGCGCAAGACGCTCGGCGTGATTTTGCCCGGCACGCTCAACTTCGGCACCGACGCGCCGGAACTCATGGAAGTGCAGGCCGGCAAGTGCCGCATTCGCCTTGATGGCAGCGACGAGTGGAAAACCTATGGCGCGGGCGAATCGTTTTCGGTGCCGGGCAAGAGCCGGTTCGATATCGACGTGGTCGAAACGCTCGACTACGCTTGCAGCTATCTGTAAGTGATAAACGGCGCTGGTCCCGGCTATGCGTCGTCAACCAGACTCATCCTCACTCCCAACCTCTGATAGAACTGCGCCCATCCGCGAGGCGTGACCTGGACTGCGCGCGACGAAGGCGAGCGTAGCAGCCAGCCGTTATCGCACAGCGTCGACATCAATTTCGCGCCGAGCGGGCCGGCGAGGTGGTGTTGCCGCTCGGTCCAGTCGAGGCACTGTCGGGCGATGCCATGCTTGCCTGGCCGCAGCGTCGCGACGTCGATGCCGAGGTCGCCGAAAAACTGCGTGCCGCTTGGCGTGACCTCGAAGCGCTTGTCGGTCCCAGCCGCGAGAAAACCGCGTTGCATCAACTGCTGGGTGATCGCGACGCCGACCTGGCCGGCCAGGTGGTCGTAGCAGCAGCGCGCGACGCGCAACTTGCGCGCATCACTTCCATACGGTTTGCGGCGCACCGGCGATCGTGCGGCGATCGTCGCCAGGCTTTCGAGCAGCGCGGCCACTTGCGCATCGGCAAGCCGGTAGTAGCGGTGACGTCCTTCCTTTTCGACAGTCAGCAGCCCGCCCTCGAGCAACTTCGCGAGATGGCTGCTCGCGGTCTGGGCCGTCACGCCGGCCGCGTAGGCCAACTCGCCAGCGGGCAGCGCGCGGCCATCCGCGAGCGACATCAGGATTGCTGCGCGGGCGGGGTCGGCGATCAGGAACGCCGTGGCGGCGACTTTCGGTTGAACGTCCATATCCGTCTCCTGTTCATTGACTGACAGCGTAGCCGAATCGGGCGGTCGCATACTTCGATGCGCATCGAAACATCGCACGCGGTCGATCACGAATACTAAAGCGGTAAGCGCCAGCATTTGAGCGCATCGTCACCGGAGATCGCCCGATGAACACTCGAATACAGCAGCGGGCCGCGCTGCTCGCGACAAGCCTCAGCTATGTCGTCGTGATCCTCGACACCTCGATCGTCAATGTCGCGCTCGATAGCGACGAGTCTCGCAAGCGGGCTGAGCGGTCTGCAATGGATCGTCAACGCCTATACGCTGACGTTTGCGAGTCTGCTCTTGTCGGGCGGCACGCTGGGCGACCGGCTCGGCGCGCGCAACGTCTATATCGCCGGGCTTGCGGTTTTCACCGGCGCGTCGGCGCTCTGCGGCGCGGCGTCCGGCCTCCCGATGCTGATCGGCGCGCGCGTTGCGCAGGGCATCGGCGCCGCGTTGCTGGTTCCTGCTTCGTTGGCGCTGATCAATCGCTCCTGCCCGCATCCTCGCGAGCGGGCGGCCGCATTCGGCGTGTGGGCGGGACTCGGGGGCCTCGCGATGGCCGCCGGGCCGTTGCTCGGCGGTGTGCTGATCGGCCTGATCGGTTGGCGCAGCATTGTTCTGCTGAATGTGCCCGTTTGTCTGGCCGGTATCGGATTGGCGCTGAGAGTGGCTCCGCAAGCGCCGGCCATGGCCACGGCTCGTCGTCGCTTCGATGTCGCCGGGCAGATCGCGATAATCGCCACGCTTGCGCTGCTGAATATCACGGTGATCGAATTGCCCGCATATGGGTGGTCTGCACCGGTCATCCTGGCTGGCTTTGCCGGCATGCTGATGGCAGCTTGCGCATTCGTTGCGATCGAAACGAGACGCGCGCAGCCGATGCTGCCGCTCGCGCTGTTTCGCCATCCCGGTTTTGCGTGCGCGGTTTTCGTCTCGATGGTGTCGGCGTTTGCGTTCTATGGGCTGATGTTCGATCTCAGTCTGTACTTTCAGCATCAGCGCGGCGACACGCCGATGCAGACCGGACTGGCTTTTTTGCCGCTCACCGTTGTCGTGCCGGTCGGCAGTCTGCTATCGAAACGCGCGGTAGGCTGGTTGGGACCGAGACGTCTCGTGACCGGCGCGTGCATGCTCGCGGCACTGGGTTTTATCGGCCTGTGGGCAATCGTTTTCCGTTTTCCGTCTTTGCCGTTTGCGTTGGCGTTGCCCGCGATCGGTGTTGCCGCCAGCCTGATCACCCCGGCGACGACCGTCACAATGATGG
Organism: Paraburkholderia sp.; assembly: GCF_036488505.1. GTDB lineage: Bacteria > Pseudomonadota > Gammaproteobacteria > Burkholderiales > Burkholderiaceae > Paraburkholderia. The sequence goes on from NZ_DASXHN010000292.1 coordinate 4,022, forward strand.
CGTCCGTCGACAGCAGCCGCGCCGGCATCGCGGCAGCGGTACTCAATGCCGCGCGTCAAACTGGTGCGGTGTTCGGCGTCGCGGTTTCGGGGAGCATGATTGCGGTCGCGCAGTCGATCGCAGGCGGCATGCGCGCCGGCCTGCTGCTTTCGGCTGCGATGTCGATGGCGGCCGGTGCGCTGTGGTGGCTTGCGTCGGACCGGACGCCGACCCGCACGCCGATCCAGCCACGGCCCATCGGCGAGCGAGCGTCCAGCTGATTGCCGGTCAAGCTTCTGTTTCCGTTTTCCCGACGATCTCGTTGATCGCCTGCACGAATTGCTCGACCGGCTGACCGCCCGTCACCAGATATCGACGGTTGAAAATAATGGACGGCACCGACTGAATGCCCATCTGCTGATTGTTTTTTTCCTCGTCGCGAACCTCGTCGGCATAGGCGCCACTCGTCAGCACCTCGCGCGCTTCGTCGGCGTCTAGCCCGACCGATTGCGCCGTTTCGACCAGCACGTCGTGGTTGCCGGGGTTCTTGCCGTCGGCGTGATACGCGCGCAGCAGCGCGAGCTTGAGCGGCAGTTGTTCGCCCTTGATACCTGCCCAGTGCAGCAGGCGGTGCGCGTCGAACGTGTTGTAGGTGCGCGTGCGCGGACCGAAATTGAAGCCGACGCTCGCGCCGCGTTCGCGGATCATCGCTTGGGTCTCGGCGATTTGCGCGGGCGTGCGGCCGTATTTCTTGCCGAGGTAGTCGACGATGTCTTCGCCAGCCGGCCCCATCTCCGGATTCAGTTCGAACGGATGAACGACGATGCGCGCATCGACGGTATCGTGCAGGCGTTGTAGCGCAAGTTGAAGCGACGAAAGGCCGATTGCGCACCACGGGCACGCGATGTCGGACACGAAATCGATCGTGAGCGGTTGTTTCATGACTGTCCTTGGCCGAGTAACGTGATGGTGCGCCGGCTGAATCGCGGCGCAACGAATGCAGACAGCGTAGCGTGAATCGTCCACGCGCGCAGCCGCGCCGAATTTGACCGCAAGAGCCGGAGTGTTTTGGCGCTGCCGCGCTCGTACACTAGCGTATCGACCACTTCCACAGCGCTGCCGGCGAACCGTGCCGCCAGCGAATCGACGATGAATGCTCAACGAACCGCAATTTCCACGATCGCACCGTCGCAAGAGATCGACCGGCGCGTCGATGCGCTCGATTGGCGCGGGATCGAAAACGACCTCGATCATTACGGTTGCGCCGCCGTGCCGCGACTGATCACCCCACGCGAGTGCGACGCGCTCACCGCGCTCTATGCGCGCGACGATCTCTACCGCAGCCGCATCGTGATGGCGCGCCACGGTTTTGGCCGCGGCGAATACAAGTACTTCGCCTATCCGCTGCCGGCGCTCATCGGCGAATTACGCGGCGCGCTCTATCCGCACCTCGTGCCGGTCGCGAACCGCTGGAACCAGGCGATGAGTATCGACGTGCGTTATCCGCGGCAACACACGGATTTCATTCGACGCTGCCACGACGCGGGCCAGCTTCGCCCCACGCCGCTGATCCTGCAATACGGCGAAGGCGACTACAACTGCCTGCATCAGGACCTGTACGGCGAACACGTGTTTCCGCTGCAGGTCGCGATACTGCTGTCGGAGCCGGGGCGCGATTTTACCGGCGGCGAGTTCGTGATGACCGAGCAGCGTCCGCGCATGCAGTCGCGCGCCGAAGTGGTACCGCTCGCGAAGGGGGACGCGGTCGTATTTACCGTGAACAGCCGGCCGGTGCAGGGCACGCGCGGCCCGTATCGCGTCAATCTGCGGCACGGCGTAAGCCGTTTGCGCTCCGGGCATCGGCACACGCTCGGCATCATCTTTCACGACGCGCTGTA
>NZ_DASXHN010000420.1:0-25786 GCF_036488505.1 Paraburkholderia sp.
CGCAGGTCTACGGGATCGGGATCAAGGAACTGTGGGAAATCGATCCGTCGAAGCACAAGCCGGGTCTGGTGATGCACACCGCCGGCTGGCCGCTGGAAAACGACACGTACGGCGGCTCGTTCCTGTATCACATGGACAACAACCAGGTGGTGGTGGGCTTCGTGGTGGGCCTCGGCTATTCCAATCCCTATCTGTCGCCGTTCGAGGAATTCCAGCGCTACAAGACGCATCCGGCGATCCGCGCGGTTCTTGAAGGCGGCAAGCGCGTGTCGTACGGCGCGCGCGCGATCACCGCGGGCGGGCTGATGTCACTGCCGAAGCTGGTGTTCCCGGGCGGCGCGCTGGTGGGCGACGACGCGGGCTTTCTGAACGCCTCGCGGATCAAGGGTTCGCACGCGGCGATCAAGACCGGCATGCTCGCCGCGGACGCCGCGTTCGACGCGCTCCAGGCCGGCCGCGAAGCGGACGAACTGAGCGCTTACCCCGAAGCCTTCAAGACCTCGTGGCTCCATACCGAGTTGTATCGCGCGCGTAACTTCAAGCAGTGGATGAGCAAGGGCCTGTACCTCGGCACGCTGATGGTCGGCATCGAGCAGAAGCTGCTGGGCGGCAACGTGCCGTGGACGCTGCATCATCAGCATGCCGATCACGAGACGCTGAAGCCCGCTTCGCAATGCAAGCCGATCACGTATCCGAAGCCGGATGGCAAGCTTACGTTCGATCGTCTGTCGTCGGTGTTTATTTCGAACACGAATCACGAGGAAAATCAGCCGGCCCATTTGACGCTGAAAGACCCGTCGGTCCCGGTCCGCGTGAACTGGCAGACGTATGCAGGGCCAGAATCTCGTTACTGCCCGGCGGCCGTGTACGAGTTCGTCAAAAACGACGACGGCAACGAGCGGCTCGTGATCAATGCGCAGAACTGTGTGCACTGCAAGACCTGCGATATCAAGGACCCGACGCAGAACATCGTGTGGGTCACGCCGGAAGGCGGCGGTGGTCCGAATTATCCGAACATGTAAGCGGTGTTCCGCTTGCCTTCGCGGCGCAGGTCATCGCGCGCGCTGCGAAGGCTGATTTCGATGACGCGTTCGCGTTGTCGTCAACTTCCCTGCTGGTTTTCTTCTTTTACGATGGCCGAAGCCAATGCACGAACGTGCTTGCGACTGCTGACGGTCAGCTCAAGCCAATCTCGAAGTCGTCGATAAGGCGGTTTGATACGGGACACGCTCAGAGGGGATGCAGCGCGCTGCCTGTTCGTGAGCAGTCGTCTATCGTGGAGAGGAAAACGGCGGCGCTCGGCAAGCGCCGCTGATCGCGGCGCCATACCGTCAGCGTTACGGCGCGCTTGCCGCGATCTTCGGCGTGCTCACCGACACATCGCCACATTGCGCGCGATGACGCAGAGCGTGATCGATCAGCACGAGGGCGAGCATCGCCTCGGCGATCGGCGTCGCGCGAATGCCGACGCACGGGTCATGTCGACCGAAGGTTTCGACGACCGCCGGCTGGCCCGACTTGTCGATCGAGCGGCGCGGCGTGCGGATGCTCGACGTCGGTTTGATCGCGATCGACACCGTGATGTCCTGCCCCGTCGAAATACCGCCGAGCACGCCGCCCGCGTGATTGCCGACGAAGCCTTGCGGCGTCAGCTCGTCGCCGTGCACCGAGCCGCGTTGCGCGACGCTCGCGAAGCCCGCGCCGATTTCGACGCCCTTCACCGCGTTGATGCCCATCATCGCGTGCGCGATGTCGGCGTCGAGACGGTCGAACAGCGGCTCGCCGAGGCCGACCGGCACGCCGGAGGCGACCACGTTGATGCGCGCGCCGATCGAGTCGCCGTCCTTGCGCAGCGCGTCCATGTACGCTTCCAGCTGCGGCACGATGTCGGCGTTCGGCGCAAAGAACGGGTTCTCGCGCACGTGCGCCCAGTCGACGAACGGCACGTCGATCTCGCCGAGCGCCGCCATATAGCCGCGCACTTCAGTGCCGAACTTCTCGCGCAGCCACTTCTTCGCGACCGCCCCCGCCGCGACCGTCGGTGCCGTCAGCCGCGCCGACGAACGGCCGCCGCCGCGATAGTCGCGAATGCCGTACTTGTGCCAATAGGTGTAGTCAGCGTGGCCCGGCCGGAACGTCTCGGCGATGTTGCCGTAGTCCTTGCTGCGCTGGTCCGTGTTGCGGATCAGGAGCGCGATCGGTGCGCCGGTCGTCGTGCCTTCGAACACGCCCGACAGAATCTCGACCTTGTCTTCTTCCTGGCGCTGCGTGACGTGGCGCGACGTGCCAGGCTTGCGGCGGTCGAGCTCGAACTGGATATCGGCTTCGTTGAGCGCCATACCCGGCGGGCAGCCGTCAACCACGCAGCCGATAGCGGGGCCGTGCGATTCGCCGAAGGTCGTGACCGTGAAAAGCGTGCCGAGCGTGTTGCCGGACATGAGGGTCGTCCAAAGAAATGCGGGGAGAGCGCTATTATGCCAGCCCGCTACGCGGGGAGCCTGTCAACGCGGCGTTCGTGGCCGAACGGCCAGGGCGGCCACCCGCTCGCGCATTTTTCGTGCGCTATTCGTGCGCTACGGAGCCCAGCTGCGGTTTGCCGCAGCTTCCTCACCCGGCGTCGCAAGCATCGAACCGGCCGGATCATCTCCCAGCCAAGCCGGGTCAGGAGCGGCCGTTATTTGCGCAGCCCACGCAATTCGGTCACGATCTGCTGCAGTTTCTCCGGCGTCGCGAGCGCGGGCTCGATCGGCTCGCCGACCACGAGGGTGAGCCGGCTCATCACGCCCTTGTGGATAGGCCGCGGCCAGTGCGCGTCGAGGTCGCGCGAAAACACGCTGCCCCATAACCCGCGTAACGCCATCGGAATAACCGGCGCCGGCACGCGCCTGACGATCTCGGTCACGCCATGGCGAAACGGATTCGTGTCGCCGGTGCGCGTCAGCTTGCCTTCCGGGAAGATACACACGAGTTCGCCGTCGGCGAGCGCCTGCGCGCACTGGTCGTACGCGTGCGTGAGCAACGCCGCGTCCTGATGCGCGGGCGCGATCGGAATCGCCTTTGCATGGCGGAACAGCCAGCCGGCAAACGCCGCCCGGAAGATCTGATGGTCCATCACGAAGCGGATCGGCCGCGGGCTCTCGGCCATGATGACGAGCGCATCGACGAAGCTCACGTGGTTGCACACGAGCACCGCCGCGCCCTCCTGCGGAATCCGCTCGGCATGCACGAGCCGGATCCGGTAGAACGTATGCACCAGCAGCCAGGCGATAAAGCGCAACAGAAACTCAGGCACCAGCGAATAGATATAACCCGCGACGACCACGTTCAGCAGCGCGGTCACGAGAAAGATCGCCGGGATGCTGAAACCTGCGGCGGTCAGGCCCATTGCCATCAGCGCCGACACGATCATGAACAGCGAGTTCAGGATATTGTTCGCGGCGATGATGCGCGCGCGATGGCTCGGCTGACTGCGGCTCTGGATCAGCGCATACAGCGGCACGCTGTAGAAACCGCCGAACATCGCGAGCAGGAACAGATCGGCGAGCACGCGCCAATGCGCGAGCCGGCCGAGGAATTCGCCGACGCTCAGCAGATGCCCAGCCGGGGGCAGCGCGTGACTGGCGAAAAAGAGGTCGATCGCGAAGACGCTCATACCGATCGAGCCAAGCGGCACGAGGCCAATTTCGATACGCCGCTTCGACAGCCTTTCGCAGAGCAACGAGCCGATGCCGATGCCAATCGAGAACGTCGCGAGCAGCACGGTCACGACGTCGGGGTTGGCGGACAGCACGTCTTTCGCGAAATTGAAAAACGATGCGAGGAACGTCGCGCCGACGAACCACAGCCACGATATGCCGAGCAGACTCAGGAACACGGTGCGGTTTTCGCGCGCGAGCCTGAGATTGCGCCAGGTTTCGCTGACCGGATTCCAGTTGATGCGCAGATCGGGCTGCGGCGCCGGCGTGCCCGGCACGAAGCCAGACACGACGCGCCCGGTCAGCGCGATCGCGATGCACGCGCCAGCGAGCACCACCTCGCCATGCTCGGCGAGCCCCGCGCCCGCGCCGCCGATGATCGTGCCGACCAGGATCGCGACGAACGTACCCATCTCGACCATGCCGTTGCCGCCGACCAGTTCCGTCTTCGACAGATGCTGCGGCAGATACGAATATTTGACCGGACCGAACACGGTCGAATGGACGCCCATCAGGAACGTGCATAGATACAGCAGCGGCGCGCTATGCAGCCAAAAACCGCCGCCGCCGACCAGCATGACGCCGATCTCGAAAGTCTTGACGAGCCGCGTCAGGCTCGCCTTGTCGTATTTGTCGGCGATCTGTCCCGAGGTGGCCGACAGCAGCACGAACGGCAGAATAAAAATCGCCGCGATCAGGAACGCCGCGGTCTTCGGATCGACGCCCGAAAAACGCGCCGCCTGATAGGTCACCAGCGATGTAAAGCCGATCTTGAACACGTTGTCATTCATCGCGCCGAGGAACTGTGTCCAGAAAAACGGCGCAAAACGACGCTGGCCGAGCAGGCGAAACTGGGATTCGTGTGCTTCCTGCGCGCGAGCGGCGCGGCGGGCGGCAGGCAAAGGACGATCGCTCATGAGGTTCCGGGACGGCGTGAAGCAGGGATGGCGCGGCCGACGGCGCGGACGACGGAAAGGCGGCTCGGCAGATCAGCGCAACTGGCGCGCGATGCGGTCGAACGTGAGACCGAAGAAGCTGGACACAAAAAAAGCGCACGCTTTCGCGCACGCCTTTGCAGCGGATTCGCGCCCGGAGCACGGCCCGAGCGCGACTTCCCCACTACGCGCATTAGCGCGTCGGCTGCTGCTCCCGGCCTTCCTGTTCCTCCGGCCAGTCGCGGATATAGGCTTTCAGCATACGGTTCTCGAAACCCTGTTCCTCGACCACCGCCTTCGCGACGTCGTAGAACGAGATCACGCCCATCAACGTGCGGCTGTCCATCACCGGCAGATAGCGCACATGATGCTCGAGCATCATGCGGCGCACTTCGTTGACGTCGGTTTCCGGCGTACAAGTGAGCGGATGGTCGTCCATCACCTTACGGATCGTCGAAGTGCCGACGCTGCCGCCGTTCTCGCTCAGCGTCAGAATGATCTCGCGAAACGTCAGCATGCCGACGAGGTCGCCGTACTCCATCACGACCAGCGAGCCGATATCGTGCTCGGCCATCGTGTTGACGGCGTCATGCAGCGTGGTATCCGGCGTGACCGTAAAAAGGGTGTTGCCCTTGACTTTCAGAATGTCGCTGACTCGCATGATCTATCTCCTGATACCGCTAATTCTGCAATGCATGAATGGTTTTTCGATCCTATCGGAAAGGCCCATAAAAGGAAAGCGGCCCGCCCAGCAAGGCCCCGCGGGGCGTTCGTCAGATCGGGTTGATGAGCTTTTTGCGCGCGCGCGCGCGTGCTTCCCGCAACAGGCCGGCGCAGCCGTGCCCGAAGCCCTGCGCGCCGGTGATAGGATGGCCGGCACGCCAACTTCGCAAGGCCGCTTTCGGCCCACCGCCCACGATGCCCGCCAACCGTTTCGATACGCTTGCGCTGCACGCCGGCGCCGCGCCCGACCCCACCACCGGCGCGCGCGCTACACCCATCTATCAGACCACGTCGTTCACGTTCCGCGATTCGGATCACGCCGCAGCGCTGTTCAACATGGAGCGCGCCGGCCACATCTATTCGCGCATCTCGAATCCGACCGTCGCCGTGTTCGAGGAGCGCATCGCCGCACTCGAAAACGGCGCGGGCGCGATCGGCACCGCGAGCGGCCAGGCGGCGCTCCATCTGGCGATCGCGACGCTGATGGGCGCGGGCGCGCACATCGTCGCATCCAGCGCGCTGTACGGCGGCTCGCACAACCTGCTGCAATACACGCTGCGGCGCTTCGGCATCGAGACGACCTTCGTCAAACCCGGCAACCTCGACGCATGGCGCGCCGCGCTGCGCCCCAATACCCGGCTGCTGTTCGGCGAAACGCTCGGCAACCCGGGGCTCGACGTGCTCGACATCGCCGCGCTCGCGCAGATCGCGCGCGAACATCGGGTACCGCTGCTGGTCGACTCGACGTTCACGACGCCCTATCTGCTCAAGCCGTTCGAGCATGGCGCCGACTTCATCTATCACTCGGCGACCAAATTCCTCGGCGGCCACGGCACGACGATCGGCGGCGTGCTGGTGGACGGCGGCACCTTCGACTTCGCTGCGTCTGGCCTCTTTCCGGAATTCACCGAACCTTACGACGGCTTTCACGGCATGGTGTTCGCCGAGGAAAGCACGGTCGCGCCGTTCCTGCTGCGAGCCCGCCGCGAGGGCTTGCGCGACTTCGGCGCGTGTCTGCATCCGCAAGCCGCATGGCAACTGCTGCAAGGCATCGAAACGCTGCCGTTGCGCATGGAGCGGCACGTCGCCAATACGCGGCGCGTGGTCGAATTTCTCGCGGGCCACGCGGCGGTCGACACGGTCGCTTACCCCGAATTGCCAGACCATCCGGACCATGCGCTTGCCCGGCGGCTGCTGCCGCGCGGCGCGGGCGCGGTGTTCAGCTTCAATCTGCGCGGCGACCGCGCGGCCGGACGCCGCTTTATCGAGGCGCTCACGCTGTTCTCGCACCTTGCGAACGTCGGCGATGCGCGTTCGCTGGTGATCCATCCGGCGTCGACGACGCACTTCCGGATGGACGCGGCCGCGCTCGCCGCGGCCGGCATCACCGAAGGCACGATCCGCCTGTCGATCGGTCTCGAAGATCCGGACGACCTGATCGACGATCTGAAGCGTGCGTTGAAGGCCGCGCAGAAAGGCCTGCAAACGGCGGGCGGCGGCACCGCGAGCCCGCGTGGCCAGGCCTCCGGGGCAAGCGCCGCCGGCACGAACGATCCCGCCTCCGCTGCCCCTGCCGGCGCGCCCTCGCCGTCCCGCCCGGAGTCCGCATGATCGTCACCGTTACAGGCAAAACGGCCTACGCGTACACCGGCGGCAAACCGTTCGACGCGCGCTTGCCGAGCGCGGTGTTCATCCACGGCGCCGAGCATGACCACAGCGTGTGGGGGCTGCAAAGCCGCTACTTCGCGCATCACGGCTTCGGCGTCCTCGCGGTGGATCTGCCGGGGCACTGCCGCAGCGCCGGCCCCGCGCTCGCCACGGTTGCCGCGATGGCCGACTGGCTCGCCGCGCTACTCGACGCCGCCGGGGTCGCGCGCGCGTTCGTCGCCGGTCACAGCATGGGCTCGCTGATCGCGCTGGACTTCGCCGGCCGCTATCCGCAACGCGCGACGCACCTCGCGCTGCTCGCGACCGCGATGCCGATGGCCGTCTCCGACGCGTTGCTCGACGCGGCGCTCAACCGCGAGCCCGAAGCGATCGACATGGTCAACCAGTGGTCGCATTCGACGCTCGCGGCCAAGCCGTCGTGCCCCGGCCCCGGCTTCTGGCTGCACGGCATGAACCAGCGGCTGATGGAGCGTGTCGCCGCGCGCGGCGAGCCGCACCTGTTTCACACCGACTTCACCGCCTGTCATACCTACACGGACGGCTTCTCCCGCGCGGCCCAGGTGCGCTGCGCGACGCGCCTGATCGTCGGCCGGCGCGATGCGATGACGCCGCCGCGCGCGGCCACAGCGATTGCCGATGCGCTCGCGCAGGGCGGCACGCCGGTCGACACCGTTACGCTCGAAGCAGGCCACGCGCTGATGACCGAGCAGCCCGACGCCACACTCGATGCACTGTTCAGCTTCGCATCGAACCCACCGCGCGACGCGCGATAACTTCGCGGGTGCGACGACCCGCGCTGAGCGTGCACGGGCCGCCAGCGCGCGCGAAGAGTCGCCGCAACGCGTTGAGAGTGGTCACGATAGCCGCTTGCACACCGTCGCGCCATCTGCCGAATGGCCAGGTTGCACTGGCCTGGCGATCGCCGGACAATGACTGAAGCTGTGCTTTCCAGCTCGTTTTGCAGCCCGCGCCTGCGCGGCCGGCGCACGGCCACGAAACGCGAAGGGCACGCGCCAATCACGTCGTATCGATCCAGCTGCACACGCATCAGGAGGCCGTCATGGCTCATACAGCACACACTGATCACTTCGCGAGCTTCGCGCAGTTCTATCCGTACTACCTGAGCGAGCATCGGAACCTGGTCTCGCGCCGGCTGCATTTCGTGGGCTCGCTCGGTGTGATCGGCTGCCTCGCGATGGCGCTCGCCACCGGCAACTGGTCATGGCTGCCGGCGGCTGTGATCTGCGGCTATGGCTTTGCGTGGGTTGGCCACTTTTTCTTCGAGAAAAACAGGCCGGCCACTTTTCGCCATCCGTTCTACAGCCTGATGGGCGACTGGGTGATGTTCAAAGACATCTGCGTGGGGAAAATTTCGCTGTAGTTGCGCTGGCAGCGGCGTCACGCGAAACAGCCGCGCAGCAAATCGCGCAATGGGGCCGCCGCATCACTTCACCGCACAAGCGGCAACGTCACGCGGCCTGGTGCGGCATCGACGCCGCGCCGCGCTCGTCCGCGTCGGCGCGCGCGGCGCGAGCGGCCGCCCGTGCCGCCAATAGCGCGGCGAGTGTCACCTTCAACTTGTCGTTATCGAGCGCCGCCAACAGCAGCGCCCCGTCCGTGCGCGTCGAATCCAGTTCGAGCTGATAGGTCAGCTCCGCGCGGTCGATCACGAACAGGTCGTAAAGCCGCTGCACCGTCACCTGCGCCGGATTCGCCAGCAGCACGAAGTGCGGGCCGGTATCGTCTTCCTGCAGCCGCGCGATCCACTCGATCTCCTCGAGCCGCTGCAACAGCATCAACGTCGTGTCCATGTCGCGACGAAGCATGCGCGCAAGTTCAGGCATCGTATAACCGCGCTTGCCGGCATCGCGCGCCTCCGAGAGCCGCGCGAGCAATTCGAGTGAATCGAACAGATTGCTGCCGTTGAACACCGGCCGGTGAAACTGACCGATGCGGATCGCCGGCAACGCCGACGCGAACATCGCCCCGGTGAGCGTGATGAACCAGCACAGATACAGCCACAGCAGGAATAGCGGCACCGCGGCGAACGCGCCGTACACCGCGGTGTAGGTCGGGATGCGGCGCACGTAATAACCGAAGCCGCGCTTGGCGAGTTCGAACGCCACCGCGGCGATCACGCCGCCGACCACCGCATCGCGCCATTCGACGCGGCAGTTCGGCAGATACACATAAAGAATCGTAAACGCCAGCGCCGTCAGCGGCAGCGTCGCGCCCGCGAGCGCCCATTCGATCAGAGGCGTGAGGCGCTGCGCGGCCGAGAAGGTCATTGATTGCGTGAACAGATACGACGAGATCGACAGGCTCACGCCGATCAGGATCGGGCCGAGCGTGATGATCGCCCAATAGACCAGCACGCGCTGCGCGACGGGCCGCGCCTTGCGCACGCGCCAGATCACGTTGAACGCGGATTCGACGGTCATCATCGTCATCACCGCGGTGACGAACAGGATGATCATGCCGATTGTGGTGAGCCCCTTGGCCTTCGACGCAAACTGGTTCAGATACTTGAAGATCTGGTCGTTCAGCTGGGCGGGCATCAGGTGCTCGGCGAGGAAAAACTGCAGCGACGCCTGAAACGAGCTGAAGATCGGGAACGCGGTGAACAGCGCGAAGGCGACCGTGGCGAGCGGCACGAGCGAGAGCATCGTCGTGAACGTCAGACTGCCCGCCACCTGTGGAATCCGGTCCTCACCGATGCGTTGCGCGGCGAACTGCGCGAGCCGTTTGAGCGTGTCGAGATCGAGACGCATCCTGAACAACAAACCTGCCTCCTTGCTTCGTGACGCGCCAAACCGGGACTGCGCAAACCGCGCGCGACACCTGGCCGAACGGCTATCCGTGGCCTGTGCGGCGGACCGAGCCCCTATAATACCCGTTCAACAATGAGGCCTATGAAAGACATTCTCGTGCTTTATTACAGCCGTCATGGCGCCACTCGCGAGCTCGCGCTGGCGATCGCGCATGGCGTCGACAGCGTCCCCGGCATGCAGGCGCGGGTGCGCACGGTGCCGGCGGTTTCCACGGTCTGCGAAGCGGCCGAACCGGACATCCCCGCCGAAGGACCGCCTTACGTCGAACTGCGCGATCTCGAGGAATGCGCGGGCCTCGCGCTCGGCTCGCCGACCCGCTTCGGCAACATGGCCGCCGCGCTCAAATACTTTCTCGACGGCACCACGCCGCAGTGGCTGGCAGGCGCGTTGTCGGGCAAACCGGCCTGCGTCTTCACGTCGACCGGCAGCCTGCACGGCGGCCAGGAAGCCACGCTGCTATCGATGATGCTGCCGCTGCTGCATCACGGCATGCTGATCGTCGGCATCCCTTACACCGAGAGCGCGCTTTCCACCACGCAGACCGGTGGCACGCCGTACGGCGCGTCGCATTTCTCGCGCGCCGGCAGCGCCGGGCAAGGCATCTCCGCCGACGAGCGGACGCTCGCGGTCGCGCTTGGCGCGCGCGTCGCGCGTACGGCCGCGTCGATGAGCGAAAGACCGTGAGCGAACCGGGACCGCGGCCAGCGGAAAACGGCGCCGCCCGCCCGGGCGCGCACCGCGCCGGAGCCACGCTCGCGAACCACCTCGCGCACCACCTCGCGAACGCGGTGCAGCCGCCAAACGATGTGAACGCCGAGCATCCGGCAAATGAGGCCAACGCAACCGCCGCACGCATCGCCGCGCAAGCGTCGCTGCGCACAGCCGCCCTGCCCGTCGAGCCCAAAGCCGCCGCCGCGCTCGTCGCCGCATTCACGCTGGTCGCGATGATCGCGCTCGCCGCCGCATGGGAAGGTTGGCTCGCGCCGCTGCGGCCAGGCGGCTCGCTGCTCGTGCTGAAGGCGTTACCATTGCTCTCGGCGCTGCCGGGCGTGTGGCGGCGGCGGCTCTACACGCTGCAATGGGCGTCGATGCTGATCCTGCTGTACTTCGCCGAGGGCGTCGTGCGCGGCTGGAGCGATCATGGACTGAGCGCCCGGCTCGGCTGGCTGCAAGCAGCGCTGGCGGTGATCTTCTTCGTCAGTGCGCTCGCTTATGTCGGGCCGTTCAAGCGCGCGGCAAAGCGGGCTGCGAAACAGGCCGCCGCGCAAGCCGTCAGCGAGCCGGCCCCACCCGCGTGAAGCCCGCCAGAAGCTCACCTGCAGCCCACGCCCTACCCACGAGATTCGACGCGACTCCCACACCGCAGACCGACCCACATGACTCCCACCGCCTTCCTCGCCGCCTGCCGCGACGCCATCGGCGCGGCCCACGTGCTGACCGACCCGCACGACACCGCCCCTTACCTCACCGACTGGCGTCGCCGCTACACCGGCGCGGCGTGCGCGGTGCTCTGCCCGGGCACGTCGGCCGAAGCCGCGGCGCTCGTGAAACTCGCCGTCGCGCATCGCGTCGCGCTGGTGCCGCAGGGCGGCAACACCGGTCTCGCGGGCGGCGCGACGCCCGACATGAGCGGCGCGCAGGCGGTCATCAGTCTGCGGCGGCTGAATCGCGTGCGCGATATCGATCCGCACAACAATACGATCACGGTCGAGGCCGGCGTGGTCCTCGCCGACGTGCAGCAGCACGCCGAGGCGGCCGGCCGTCTATTTCCGCTGAGCCTCGCGGCCGAAGGCAGCTGCACGATCGGCGGCAATCTGTCGACCAACGCGGGCGGCACCGCGGTGCTGCGCTATGGCAACGCGCGCGAGCTGTGCCTCGGCCTGGAAGTCGTGACGCCGCAAGGCGAGTTGTGGGACGGCCTGCGCGGACTGCGCAAGGACAACACCGGCTATGATCTGCGCGATCTGTTCATCGGCGCGGAAGGCACGCTCGGACTCATCACCGCGGCGGTGCTGAAGCTGCACACGCAGCCGGCCGCGCGTGTCACCGCCCTTGCCGGGCTGGCGTCGCCGCATGCGGCACTCGATTTCCTCGCGCTTACGCAGCGTGTCGCCGGCCCGCTGCTGACCGGCTTCGAACTGATGTCGGATTTCTGCCTGCGCCTCGTCGGCCAGCATTTCGCGCAGATGCGCTATCCGTTCGCCGAGCCGCATGCGCAGGTCGTGTTGCTCGAACTGTCAGACAGCGAAAGCGAGGAACACGCGCGTGCGCTGTTCGAAGCGCTAATGGAAACCGCGCTTGAACAGGGCATGGTCGAAGACGCGGTGGTCGCGGAAAACCTCGCGCAGTCGCGCGCATTCTGGGATCTGCGCGAGCACATTCCGCTCGCGCAGGCCGAGGAAGGGCTCAATATCAAGCACGACATCGCGGTCGCGATCTCGCGCATCGGCCACTTCATCGAAGCGACCGACGCCGCCATCGCGCAGGCCGCGCCGGGCGCACGCATGGTCACCTTCGGTCATCTCGGCGACGGCAATCTGCACTACAACGTGCAGGCGCCCGAGGGCGTCGATGCAAACGCGTTTCTCGCCCAGTACCAGAGCCCGATCAACCGGGTCGTCTACGACAGCGTACACGCGCATCGCGGCAGCATCAGCGCGGAGCACGGGCTCGGCCAGTTGAAGATCGACGAGGCCGCGCACTACAAGCAGGACGTCGAACTGCGGATGATGCGCGCGATCAAGCAGGCGCTCGATCCGCTGAACCTGATGAATCCGGGCAAGGTGCTACGCTAATGCCAGAAGCCTCCGCGCCGCGGCGTGGAGGCGTTTTTTCAGGAGTCGCGTCCGTGAAGATCCGCGTACTGTCCGACCTGCATCTGGAGAACGACGAGCCCGAGCTGATTGCCCATGCGCACGCGGATCTGGTCGTGCTGGCCGGCGACATCCACAACCATGCCGCGGGTCCGCGCTGGGCCGCGCAGGCGTTCGACGGCGCGGTGCCGGTCGTCTACGTGCCGGGCAATCACGAGTACTACGACGGCGAGTTCGGCGCGCTCGAAAGCGCGTTGTTCGACGCGGCCGGCCAGGTCGACAACGTGCATGTGTTGAACAACACCGCGCTCGTCGACAGCCAGGGCCGCTGGCGCGTGCTCGGCACGACGCTGTGGACCGACTTCGCGCTCTACGGCGCGGCGCCGGCCGCCATCGACGACGCCGTCGACGCCGCGCGCCGCGTGATGCTTGATTATCGCGGGCTGATCAGGATCAACTGGCCGCACGACCCGCATGACGCCGAGCGCGATTTCACGCCCGCCGATTCGCTCGCGCTGCACCGGCGCGCGCGTGCGTGGCTCGAAGGCGAGCTCGCGAAACCCTTTGCCGGAAAGACGATCGTCGTCACGCATCACGCGCCGCATCGGCTGAGTCTTGCTGGGCGTTATGCGGAAGATCGCGTGTCGGCGGGCTTCGTCAATCATTTGCCGGAACTCGTCCGCGCGCCTGTCGCGTTGTGGATTCACGGCCACACGCATACGCCGTTCGACTACGTGGTGAACGGCACGCGCGTCGTATGCAATCCGCGTGGTTATTTCGACCGGCGCACCGGTCAGTGGGAAAATCCGCTGTTTGCGTGGGACAAGGTAGTCGAGATCTAGCGGGGCCGCTGAATGTGGACGCGAAGCGGGTTCGCGAGTGACGCGCGACACGAAGCCGGACATGAAGCGGGACACGAAGCGCGGCGGATGTTCGGACCGCCACGTCCGCAATCGCTGATCGCAGCGGCGATGCGGCGCTCGGAAAAAACAAGGAGATCGGCTGGAACCGTGCGATCCGAGGACTTTTCAAAACGGGCCATGCCGGCCCGGTTCAGCCATCTCAGCGCTCGCGCCGCGCATCCGGCTGCTCGATCTTGACCGGCACGAGTCGCGGTTGCTGTTCGCGCAAGCGGCGCAGCAGATCGCGCGATGCGGCCACGCCGATCAGTCCAAACATGACGGCCATGCCGATCATCAGGTGCGTATCCATGAATGTGTCGTCCTTCAGTGAGTGCGATGCGCCAGCTGGCGGCGGATTCAGCGCGTGGCCGGAGAACGGCAGCGCGTGAACGACACGTTAGCAAATCAGCCGCGCACGAGAAGTAAAGAAATGTTGCCGCATTGCGCGTGTGTAACAGGTTGCCGCCGCGGGGTGTCACGTTGCGCGTTGCCCGGACGTCAAGTTTTGCAAGAGCGTGCGCATCACGCGTACGCGGCGGTACGCATGCTGCGTCGAGAGGTTCACGGCGAAGGGCACGGGCAAGCGCGCGTGGCAGTGTGTGCGGCGGTGCATAAGCAGTGCATCCGGCAGTGCGTCCGAAATACGATTTAAACGCGCTCAAGCGCGCAATCACGATCGCGCGAACTGCCGCAACTCTGCCTGATCCGCGGCGAGCGTCGCAGGCAATTCGTCGCGCAGAAACTCGACCCACGTACGGATCTTCGCGTCCAGATACTGCCGCGACGGATACAGCGCATACAGGTTCATCGGCTGCGCCACGTATTCCGGTAGCAGCCAGACGAGTTCGCCGCTGCGCAGCCATCGAATGGCCGAATAGAGCGGAATCAGGCCGACGCCCATGCCCGCGCACGCCGCCGCCGCCATCGCTTCGGCCACGTTCACCTGAAACGTGGTCGGACCGAGCGCGACGGTTTCATCGCCGTTCGGGCCGTCGAAGGTCCATTTGTCCGGCGGGAATATCGGCGTCACCATTTGCATGCACGTGTGCTGCGCGAGGTCAGCGGGCGTTTGCGGCACGCCGCGCTGCTCGAGATACGCCGGTGATGCACAAGCAATGCTGAATGCGCTGCCCAGGCGCTGCGATATCAGTCCCGAATCCGGCAGGTCGGTCGCGAGCGCAAGCGAAACGTCGAAGCCTTCGTCGAGCAGATCGGGCATGCGCTGCGCGAGCGTCAACTCGACGTGCACCTCCGGATACCGCTTCTGATAGCGCCCGACCGCGGGCACCACATAGTGCTGGCCGAAGCTCGTCATTGCGTGGACCTTGAGCTTGCCCGACGGGCGCGCATGCGCATCGCTCGCCTCGGCCTCCGCCTGATCCACATATGCGAGGATCTGCTCGCAGCGTTGCAGATAGCGCTCGCCGGCCTCGGTCAGCGCGATGCGGCGCGTGGTGCGGTTCAACAGCCGCGTGCGCAGGTGCGCTTCCAGGTCGGACACCGCGCGCGACGCGTAAGCGGTGGTCGTATTCAGATGCTGCGCGGCACCCGTGAAGCTGCCTGCTTCGACGACGCGAACGAAAACGCGCATGTTTTGAAGCGTGTCCATACCCTCACTCCGGTCGCATGCAACGCTTGCGGTGAAGCAACAGCATTGCACTTCTGAATGGCGGCGATTGTTACACGATCGGCAAAGGCGATTATCTCATGACGCGTAAAAATGCCTTGCACCTTTACCTGTTATTCCCTAATCGATCAAAAAATATAATTGCACGCAAGCTTCTATAGTCATTTCTGGGAGAAATCGTGCAGTCTCCGGTACCGAAAGGGATTGCCGCGGCAGCGGTTCTTACAATTCTATTAACAATCGCCGGCTGCGCAAATACCGCGGGCATCGCACCGCAAACGCACGCCACCGCCGCTGCTTCGCTCGACGCGGGCAACGCGATTCGGGCCGCCAACGCCGCTGCGCAGTGGCCCGCCACCGACTGGTGGCGCGCCTATAACGATCCCCAGCTGAACCAGTGGATCGACGCCGCACTCGCCGGCAATCCGAGTCTCGCGCTCGCGCAGGCGCGCGTGCGCGAGGCCGCGTCGATGGCCGGCGTCGCGCGTGCGGCGCTCGCGCCGCAAGTCAACGGCGAATTGTCGATCCAGCGTCAGAAGTGGGCCGACAACGTGTACTACGGTCCCGGACCGCTCGCGGGCGAGCAGTCGTGGAACAACACCGGCACGCTCGGTCTGTCCTATCACCTCGACCTGTGGGGCAAGGACAGGAACGCCGCCGGGCGCGCGCTCGACCTCGCGCACGCGAGCGCCGCCGATGCGCGCGCCGCGCAGCTCGAATTGCAGGCCAACGTGGTGCGCGCTTATGTGGCGATGTCGCTGAACTATGCGCTGCTCGACATCGCGAAAGCAACGCTGCAGCAACAGCAGCAGATCGTCGATCTCGCGAACCGGCGCCTGAAAGGCGGCATCGGCACGCAACTCGAAGTGAGCCAGGCCGAAACGCCGCTGCCCGAATACGAACGCGAAATCGACGCGATCGACGAAAAGATCGCGCTCGGCCGCAATCAGCTGGCCGCGCTCGCCGGCAAGGGCCCGGGCGCCGGCGACGCGATCCAGCGGCCCGCGCTGTCGCTGGCCTCGTCCGCCGCGCTCGCCAGCCTGCCGGCCGCGCTGCCCGCCGATCTGATCGGTCATCGGCCCGATGTCGTCGCCGCACGCTGGAGCGTCGCCGCACAGGCACGCGGCATCGACGTCGCGAAGGCGGACTTCTATCCCGACATCAACCTGCTCGCGTCGATCGGCGGCTATGCGGCGATGGGGCCGCTGTTCCAGTTTCTGAAGAATCCGTCGCATAGCTGGAGCGCGGGTCCCGCGCTGTCGCTGCCCATCTTCGACGGCGGCCGGCTGCGCTCGCAGCTCGGCGCCGCGTCGGCGGGCTACGACGAGGCGGTCGAGCACTACAACCAGTCGATCGTCAATGCGCTGAAGGACATCTCCGACCAGGTGATCCGCATCCGCTCGCTGGCGACCCAGGCCGACGCCGCTGATCGCTCGGTCGCCGCGGCTCGCAAGAACTATGATCTGGCCCGCGAAGGCTACCGGCGCGGCTTGACCGATTATCTGAACGTGCTCGCCGCGCAAAGCCAGTTGCTGCGCGCGCAGGAAGGTGTCGCGAAAGTGCAGGCCGAACGGCTCGGCGTGCACGCGTCGCTGATGACGGCGCTCGGCGGCGGCCTCGACGACCCGGCCAATGGTCCCCCAGACAGCGAAACGCTGCCGGCGCATGGCAAAGGCAACGGGAACAGCGGCGTGGTGAACGGCGAAGCGAACGAAGCGATGCCGCCGGACGCGGCGGCGGCAACCGGCCGCAACGGCCGCAACGGCCGCGGCCGCAGCGGCGATAGCGGCGATAGCGGCGATACCGACGATAGAGGCCACAGCGACCCCAGCGGCCTCGCGGCCGCCACTGCCGCCGATGCCAGCCCGGCCTCCATCGCATCGCGCGCGGCCCGCGCGCCCGCGACCGAGTAAGGAAGCCGGTCATGTCCGTACCCTCCGCCACCCGACGCCCGAGCGCGTTCGCCGCGTTCTACGAGGCCGCCGCCGACTGGGCGCGCACCGACGGTCTCACGTGGATCTACCTGTTCAAGGCGCTCGCCGCGTGTTTTCTCGCGCTCGGTATCGCGATGAAGCTCGATCTGCCGCAACCGCGCACCGCGATGACGACCGTCTTCATCGTGATGCAGCCGCAAAGCGGCGCGGTGTTCGCGAAAAGCTTCTACCGGATTTGCGGCACGCTGGTCGGCCTCGTCGTGATGCTCGCGCTGCTCGGCCTGTTCGCGCAGCAGCCGGAGCTGTTCATCGTCTCGACGTCGATCTGGGTCGGCATCTGCACCGCGGGCGCCGCGCGCAACCGCAACTTCCGCTCGTATGGCTTCGTGCTGGCCGGCTACACCGCCGCGCTGATCGGCATTCCGGCTTCGCAGCATCCGGACGGCGCGTTTCTGAGCGCGCTCACGCGCGTCGCTGAAGTCGTGATCGGCATCCTCTGCGCGGGCGCGGTGAGCGGCCTCGTGTTTCCGCGCTTCGCCGGTATGCAGATGCGCGGCACCGTGCGCGCGCGTTTCTCGGCGTTCGTCGAGTACGTGTCGGCGTCGCTGGCCGGGCGCAACGACCGCGCGCGGATCGAGGCGACCAACGCGCGCTTCGTCGCCGATATCGTCGGCTTCGAGGCGGCGCGCAGCATCGCGGTGTTCGAAGGCCCCGATTCGCGCATGCGCGGCGGCCGTCTGGCGCGGCTGAACAGCGAGTTCATGACCGCATCGACGCGCTTTCACGCGCTGCATCAGCTGATGAACCGTCTGCGCGCGAATCGCGACAGCGGCACCAACGGCACTGACGACGCTGACGGCGCTGACGGCAGCCATGGCAACAACGGCCCGGCGCTCGCGATCGCCGGGCTCGAACCGTACTTCCGCGAGGTCGCCCCGCTACTCGCGAAATCCGGCGAGCCGGTACTGAGCGCCGCCGACGCCGCGCACGCCGCCGCCCAGCTCGACGCCTACAAGGCCGAGTTGCCGAGCCGGGTGCGCGCGACCCGCGCCGAACTGCAAACGCATGCCGACGCGCCGCTGCTCGACTTCGATACGGCCGCCGAGTTGCTGTACCGCTTCATCGACGACCTGCACGCGTACGCGGCGACCTATGCGTCCCTCTCGCTCGACACGCATGCGCGCGAGCGCTGGATCGAGCGCTACGAGCCGAAGACCAATGGGATTGCGGCCGGCGTCGCCGGCGTGCGCGCGGCCATCGTGATGATGATGCTCGGCGCGTTCTGGATCGCGACCGCGTGGCCGAGCGGCTCGACGTTGACGCTGACCGCGGCGGCCGTGTGCGCGCTCGCGTCATCGGCGCCGGATCCGAAGCGCACCGCGTTCCAGATGGCCGGCGGCACCATGCTGGCGACGCTGATGGGGCTGATCGCGGTATTCGGCGTGTTCCCGCACATCGACGGCTTCGTGATGCTGTGCATCGCGCTCACGCCGTTCCTGCTGCTCGGCGTGTCGATGACCACACGCCCGCGGCTCGCGGGCTACGGCGTCGGCTACTGCATCTTCTTCTGCTTCCTCGCGGGCCCGGACAACCTGATGCATTACGACCCGAGCGCGTTCATGAACGACGCGCTGGCACTGGTGCTATCGATGCTGGTGTCGTCGATCGCGTTCGCGGTGCTGCTGCCGCCGTCGACACCCTGGCTGCGCAATCGTCTGCTCGTCGATCTGCGCCGCCAGGTGGTGCTCGCCGCTCGCGCGGGCCTCGCTCGCGTGCGCTCGCGCTTCGAGAGCGGCGCACGCGATCTGATGTTCCAGATCAACGCGCTGTCGCCGAACGAGCCCGACGTCAAGCGCGACACGCTACGGTGGCTGTTCTCGGTGCTCGAAGTCGGCAATGCGGTGATCGATCTGCGCCGCGAAGTGGCCGCGCTGCCGTCGCACCCGCGCTACGCAACAACGGCGCCGTGGCGGCTCGCGTTGCGCGCGCTGCTCGATGCGCTCGCCGCGCTGTTCGACAGGCCGCGTGAAGACCGCTTCGCGAGCGCGCTCGCCGCGACCGCCGAGGCGATCGCCGAAGTGCAGCAGACGATGGCCCGCTTTACACCGTCGCGCGACGAGCGCGATCAACTGCTGCGCATCCTCAGTCAACTGCATTTCATCCGTACCGCGCTGCTCGATCCGCAGTCGCCGCTCGCGTCGGCGACGGGCGGACACGGCCGGCGCGGCGACCCACCAGAAGAAGGAGTTCCCCATGCCACGTGATATCGCCGTGCTGGATGCTTACGTGCCGGCCATCGTGCTGCTGTTCATCGCGGGCGCCGCGCTCACCTGGGTGCTGGATCGTGTGATCGCCTATACGGGCCTTTATCGCGTGGTGTGGCACCCGTCCCTGTTCCGGGCCAGCTTGCTCGTGTCTGTGTGCGGCCTCCTCGGCCTCGCCGTTTATCGTTGATCAGAGTCGAAACATGACCATCCGAAATCTTGTGGGCTTCATCGCGACAGCCGTTATTTTTATCGTCGCGATACTGCTTGGGCGCGCGCTGTGGGTGCATTACATGGACGAACCATGGACCCGCGACGGGCGCGTGCGCGCCGAGATCGTCAACGTCGCGCCGGATGTATCCGGCGCGATCGTCGATCTGCCGGTCAAGGACAACCAGCTCGTGAAGAAAGGCGACCTGCTGATGCAGATCGATCCGTCGCACTATCAGATCGCCGTCGAACAGGCCCAAGCGGCCGTCGCCGCGCGCCGCGCCGAACTGCAAATGAAGCGCGACGATGCGAAGCGCCGCGCCGATATGGATTCGCTGGTGGTATCGAAGGAAAGCCGCGAAAACGCGACGCATACCGCGTCCGCCGCCGAAGCCGCGTACCAGCAGGCGCTCGCCGCGCTCGACGCCGCGAAGCTGAACCTCGACCGCACGCGCGTGGTATCGCCGGTCGACGGCTACGTGACGAATCTGTCGGTGTTCCGCGGCGACTATGCGAGCGCGGGCGCCGCGAAGCTCGCGATCGTCGACAGCCACTCGTTCTGGGTCTACGGCTACTTCGAGGAAACCAAGCTGCCGCACATGCGAATCGGCGACAAGGCCGACGTCAAGCTGATGAGCGGCGGCACGCTGCAAGGCCATGTGGAGAGCATCTCGCGCGGCATCTACGACCGCGATAATCCGCAAAGCCATGAACTGCTCGCCGACGTCAACCCGACGTTCAACTGGGTGCGCCTCGCGCAGCGCGTGCCGGTACGCGTGAAGATCGACTCGGTGCCCAGCGACGTGATGCTTGCGGCAGGCACGACCTGCACGGTGGTCGTCCGGCCGGCGGCGGTGAAGCCAAGCTGACGCTCACGACCTGCGGCGTGCGTTGAATCGCGAATCGAAGCGCGCGCCGCGACAGCGGGAAACGGCAGTCCGATCCGCCGCGACCGCGTTCGTCGAGCATCAGAGCCTGAACTTGCCCACCATCGTCTTCAACGCGCGCGCCTGATCGTCGAGCGAGCGGGCCGCGGCGGTCGCCTGTTCCACCAGCGCGGCGTTCTGCTGCGTGCCGGCATCCATCTGCGTGACCGCGAGGTTGATTGCCTCGATGCCGGCGCTCTGCTCCGACGACGCGGCCGAGATCTCGCCCATGATGTCGGTCACGCGCTTCACCGCCTTGACGATTTCGTCCATCGTCTGACCGGCGTCCGCGGCAAGCGCCGAGCCGTTGCCGACGCGCTCGACCGAGGTCTGGATCAACGCCTTGATCTCCTTGGCGGCCGCCGCGCTGCGCTGCGCGAGGTTGCGCACCTCCGCCGCGACCACCGAAAAGCCGCGTCCTTCCTCGCCCGCGCGCGCCGCCTCGACCGCCGCGTTCAGCGCGAGGATGTTGGTCTGAAACGCGATTCCCTCGATCACGCCGATGATGTCGCCGATGCTGCGCGCACTGTCGTTGATCTCGTTCATCGTCGCGACCACGCGGTTCACCACCGCGCCGCCCTGCTCGGCGATCTCCGACGCGTTGTTCGCGAGCGTGCTCGCCTGCTTCGCGTTGTCGGCGTTCTGACGCACCGTCGAGGTCAACTGCTCCATGCTGCTGGCGGTGCGTTCGAGCGAGAACGCCTGCTGCTCGGTGCGCTGCGACAGGTCCAGATTGCCCATCGAAATCTGCCCCGACGCGGTGGCGATCGCATCCGCGCTCGAAGCAATGTCGGCCACCGTGGTCGCGAGCCCGCTTTGCATGTCGGACAGCGCGAACAGCATGCTCGAACGGTCCTTGCCGCCGAGCGCGATGCGGTTCGACAGATCGCCCGCCGCGATGCGGCTCGCGATTTCCTTCGCGTACGCGGGCTCGCCCCCCAACTGCCTGGTGAGCCGCCGTACCACCCATGCGGCGATCCCGAACGCGAGCGCAATGAGCGCGAGGGTCATCACTGCGATCATCACGAACGACGAGTGATAGATAAAGGCGGACGCGGCGATCGTCGCCTTCGCGGCGGTGCCGCGCTGCGCAACCAGTTCGTCGACGAGTTTCTCGAGCTTGCCGGTTTCGACCAGCAGCGACACGTCCTGGGTGCCGACCTGCCAGTTCATCTGCGACAGATCGAGCGGCTGTGCTTTGATCAGCGTCACGAAGTCGCGCAGATGGGTGCTCCATGTCGCAACGGCGGCGGCAAACGCTTTCTGCCCGGCGAGCGCCTTCGGGTCCAACGTATCGACGTATTGCTGCAGCGTACGCAGTTGCTCGCCCAGATCGGCGATCGCGTGCTCGATGTCGGCGCCGAGTTCGTCGCGCTCCTTCGCGGTGGTCGCGGTGAGCAGCATCTTTTGCGCGCGGCTAGCGCGCAGCATGTCGCCACGCGCTTCCTCGGCGGCGCGGCTGGCCACGTGGCCCTGATCGTAGATCGACTGCGCGGATGCGTTCAGCCGGCCGATCTGCAGCAGCGAGAACACGCCGATCAGCAGCGTGCCGAGCAGCAGCACCGCGAACGCGATCAGCAGCGTCGCCTTGACCGATAGAGGCGGGCGTTTCGCCGCGGTGCGATCCCGCGGGTTGCCGGCCGCCCTGCTGCCCGGCGCCGCCTGCGCTGCCCCGTTCATTGACCCATTGCCTAGCACGCGCACGGCGTCCCCGTCGCTTCGCGCCACTGCTCTCATATTCCCCGCCTCCACATATCGACCGGCCGGAAAGGTCGGTTCCGGCATCACCGCTTATCTCCTTCGGTCTACGGCAGAAATGTCCGTCTTCTTGAATGCCGCTTACTCCATCGCAGCGGTGCTGCGCATCGCCGCCGCTCGACCGCGAGCGCTTTATACCCTGGCCAAAATACCGGCAAAAAAGCGGCTGTCGGATTGATCGGATGATCCGCCGCCAGGCGCGGCCGCGCACGCAACAGCGGCCCATGTCCGGTTCACGACAAAAGTTGTCCGCACGCTTTGCTCAAGCCACATTAAACTTCGTCTACTTGCTTACAGGCGCCGCGTCCGAATGCCGCGGCGCACTACGAGAGCGGCCTGTCGGACGCTTACGAGGCGCCCGCCACACCGATCTCCCGCCGACTTTTCGCCGATTTTTCAATCGCCCACCGTTTGCCTTCATCTCTCTGCCAGCGTATGGAAACCCGCCTCGATAAAAGCGCCCTCGCCAGCGCATCCGCCACGGGCACCGGTGCGGCGCCAGCCTCCGCCGCCGCGCCGGTGGCCGCCAAGGTCCAGCGCACGGTCTACTCCGTGCTCGGTGCGATCAGCTTCTCGCACCTGCTCAACGACATGATCCAGTCGTTGATTCTGGCGATCTATCCGATGTTCAAGGACAACTTCTCGTTGTCGTTCGGGCAGATCGGCCTCATCACGCTGACCTACCAGGTCACCGCGTCGCTGCTGCAACCGCTCGTCGGCAGCTATACCGACAAGCATCCGAAGCCGTACTCGCTGCCGGTCGGCATGGGCTTTACGCTCGCCGGCCTGCTGCTGATGTCGGTCGCGCCGAGCTTTAGGGTGCTGCTGATCGCCGCGGCGCTGGTGGGCTGCGGCTCGTCGGTGTTCCATCCGGAATCGTCGCGGGTTGCACGGATGGCCTCCGGCGGC
Organism: Paraburkholderia sp.; assembly: GCF_036488505.1. Taxonomy (GTDB): domain Bacteria; phylum Pseudomonadota; class Gammaproteobacteria; order Burkholderiales; family Burkholderiaceae; genus Paraburkholderia. Next base: position 23,196 of record NZ_DASXHN010000420.1, read on the forward strand.
CGTCATGGGCTTGCGCAGTCACTGTTCCAGGTCGGCGGCAACGCCGGTTCGTCGCTCGGGCCGCTGCTCGCCGCGCTGATCGTGATTCCGCATGGCCAGCGCAGCATCGCGTGGTTTTCCGCGGCGGCGCTCGTCGCCATCGTCGTGCTCACGCAGATCGGCCGCTGGTACAAGCGTCATCCATCGGTGAAGAAGGCGCGCGGCCAGGCTACCCACGCGACGCTGCCGCGCAACAAGGTCATCATGGCGATGAGCGTGCTCGTGCTGCTCGTGTTCTCGAAGTACTTCTACCTTGCGAGCATCAACAGCTACTTCACGTTCTATCTGATCGACAAGTTCCATCTGCCGGTGCAGGCCGCGCAGATCCATCTGTTCGTGTTTCACGCGGCGGTCGCGGCCGGCACGGTGATCGGCGGGCCGATCGGCGACAGGATCGGCCGCAAGTATGTGATCTGGGTGTCGATCCTCGGTGTGGCGCCGTTCACGCTGCTGCTGCCGTACGCGAACCTGTTCTGGACCGGTGTGCTCACGGTCGTCATCGGCATCGTGCTGGCCTCGGCGTTCTCGGCGATCCTCGTGTATGCGCAGGAACTGATTCCGGGCAAGGTCGGGATGGTCGCCGGGCTGTTCTTTGGTTTCGCGTTTGGGCTGGGTGGGGTCGGCGCAGCGGTGCTCGGGCAACTGGCCGACGCGACCAGCATCGCGTTCGTCTATAAGGTTTGCTCGTTCCTGCCGTTGATTGGTGTGCTGACGGTGTTGCTGCCGGATGTGGAGGGTAAGAGGGGCGATAAACGCGCGAAGGCTTGATTGTGTGTGCGGGGGCGGCGGTACGCTAGGACTGGGCGGGGTCTGGTTTTCGTTGTTGTCGTTGTTCTTGTTGTTTGGGCCTTGTTTTCTTGTCGGTTTATTAGCGTTGCCCCTGTGCGGGGCGGCACCTACTTTCTTTGCGGCTGCAAAGAAAGTAGGCAAAGAAAGCAGCTTTAAACCGCTAATTCCTAAGTGGGTCCCCTGGCTCGGAACGGGCAGTGGTGCATCTGGAATCTGTGCCCTCGCACACTCCGTGTTCGTGACAAAGCCGTCATCCGCACCCACTCCGCAGTGCGTGCGTCGCGGACGGGTCTGCTAGGGAAACCAGCAGGGCGGCCCGCGCGGCAGGGCCGTCGGCTGCGCCTCGCTACGGCGCGCGCAGCGCCGCCGGAAGAATGACGGCCTTGTCACTAGCGCCGAATGTGCGAGGACACAGATTCCAGATGCACCACTACCGGTGGTGAACCGAGGTGCCCACTTAACAGCTTACGGTGTGAAGCTGCTTTCTTCCTACTTTCTTTGCAGCCCCAAAGAAAGCTGGTGCCGCCCCGCACAGGGGCGTCATATTCGTAAGCCCTTGTGCCTTGCAACGCTTGCCAGGCAAGGCTTGCAACGATTGAGCGGGCTGCTGCGTCCATTGAAAGACCTCCCGTGGAAAGCCAGTGGGAAACCGCGGGAGCTTTGGGGGAAGCCCACGCGTCACACGCTCCAGCACCAGATGCGGTCGACGTTAGAACTGCGCCGTCACCCGAAAACCCAGCGTCACGCTCGGCGCAGGAAAGCCGGACGGCGCATAGATCGGCGTACCCGCGAAGACGTCGTAGCTGTACGTACCGAGACTCGACGGCACCGAAGCCTTGAGGCCGATGACCGCGCCTGCGAGTTGTGTACCGGCGAGATTGGCGGCAGACGGACCCCACAGGTGGCCGTAGTCGAAGCCGGCATAAAGAACCTGTCCTGTCTGTCCGAGCGGATACTGGAGTTCGTTACGCCAGTAGAAACCCTTTTCCGCCGCCAGCATCGTCTGACCGCTAAAGCCGCGCACCGTATAGCGGCTCCCGATTGTCAGGTCGTCGATATAGTTCAGTTCGTCGTGGGTGAACTGTCCGTGTACCGTACCGATATAGCGAAGCGGCTGACCGGCGACCGCGAACGGCACCGAGAGGTTCGCGTCGAGGGTCGCCATCTTGAAGCGGTAGGTCGGGCCACCCGGCGTATCGGGCATCGCCCCGAGTCCGCCGATACCCTGGCGGTAAGCGAGCGTGCCATCGAACTGCGCCGCGCCAAAGTAATGACGGTTGGTCAGTCCCGCCTCGATAAACGTATTGTCGCGATACTGCTGTGGGATTTCGGTATCCTCGATAAAGCTCGCGCCCCACCGTTTGATAAGCTGGAACTCGACGCCCGACACATCGTTCTGGCTGCGATGGACAACCCGCTCAAGTTTGAAGCCCGCCGTCTGCGCGTTGCCGCTCGCTACGAAAATCTGGCTGGCTTGTGCAACCTGCTGGTAGTACGTGTTCGTATAGCCGTATAGCGTACCGGTCCAGTAACCCCACGGCACCGCATACGAGGCATTCCAGCCGTGCGTACCGAGGTCGTGATTGCCAAACTGCAAATCCTGGTTGAACCCCGCCGAGAGAATGTCATTCAGGCCCAGGAGGTTATACAGGCCGAGCGTTACGTTACCGACATAGCGGCCCGTCTCGTTGGTGCCCGAGTTGTCTGCCGAGACGACGAGCGACCACGGCTTGGAGCGCTCGACGGTCACGACGACGTCGCTC
>NZ_DASXHN010000360.1:0-55303 GCF_036488505.1 Paraburkholderia sp.
TTCTGCAGCCCGGAACGGGGCCGGTGGTGCTGCTGAGCGCCGGCATTGGCGCTACGCCCGTGCTCGCGATGCTACATGCGCTGGCGGCCAGCGGTTCGACGCGGCAAGTGCTGTGGCTTCACGCGTCTCGGGACCGGCAACATCATCCGTTCGGGGCCGAAGCCCGCCGTCTGCTGCTCGCGCTGCCGCATGGCCGCGGCTTCGTCTGTTATAGCCGGCCCGATCCACTCGACCGGATCGACGAGGATTTCGACAGCACCGGGCATCTGTCGCAAGCGTTGCTGGAAAAGGCCGGCGTGCCGCGCGAAGCGGATATCTATCTATGCGGACCGGTCGGCTTCATGGCGGAGATGAAAGCCGCGCTCGCGGCGCTGGGCGTGGCACCCGAGCGCATTCACGCAGAAATCTTCAACGGCGGCGAATCGCTGACGCCGGGTATCGTCGGTGCGCCACGAAACACGCCGCATTTGCCGAGCGACGATGCCAGCAATGCCAACGCGGGGCCGCTGGTGTCGTTCGCGCGCAGCGGCATCAGCGCGCACTGGAACGGCTCTATCTATCACAGCATTCTGGAGCTGGCCGAGGCCTGTGACGTGCCGGTGCGTTGGTCGTGCCGCAGCGGCGTTTGTCATAACTGCGAAAGCGGCCTGATTTCCGGTGCCGTCAGCTACGACCCCGATCCGCTCGATCAGCCGGCTCAAGGCAATGTGCTGATCTGCTGCGCCCGGCCGCGAGACGACGTCGTCATCGATGTGTGAACCGCACCCGGCGAATCACGCGCAGTTGCGCTTGCCATTGCCGCCCGGCGCAACGTCTGGGCGCATATGCAACAGCAGTGCCGCGCATATCAGACCGAAGCTCACACGCGGCGCGACCAATGCACCGAGCATCGCGATCAGGAAGGTCGCGAGGACCGCGAGCGAGCGACGCCTCGCCAGCCGCCGTACGGGCGGGGGCCCCTGCGACGCGCTCGCTCCGGCCAGCACCTGCCGCTCGAACACGTTATAGGCAATATCGGTACAGACGAACAGTCCCGCGTAAAAGGCCACCGGGTTCGATGCGAGCTTCGTGCGCGCGACCCACGCGGTCGCGAACGGCAACAGCGATACCGCGAACAGATGGACGAAGTTGATCCACATGAGCCGCAGTCGTCTTTGCTTCACGCATGGCATGCTCCAGCAGCGAACAGCAGGGCTGTCGAGATCGATTCGGCAAAAACCGCCAAGCCCGGCACGACGGGTAGCGCTCAGGCCTCAACCGTTCGCCTGTTCCTTGAGCCGCTTGCGGTGAGCCGCTACCTTCGCGCGGTTGCCGCAAATCGCCATGCTGCACCAGCGACGCGCATGGCCTCGCGTGTGATCGGCAAACATCAACGTGCAGCGCGGCCCTTCACACGCCTTGACGTAAGTAAAGTCTTCGTCGCATACGAGTTTGGCCATCGCCTCGGCAATCGGCAGCAACAGCGATTCGGGCGATGTCCAGCGTCGATTCGTGCGCAATTCGAAAACCGTCTTGCCGCTGATGCTGCCCGCGACGACTTCTCCATACCGCTGGTCGCGCTCGAGCAATTGGTTCAAACCACCGAGTTCGCGCAAGTCGCGGGTGGCAAGCGGCTTGCCCTTGCGCTTGTGCACAAATCCCCTGAACCACTCGCGGAGCTCACGGGCTTGCGACGCCACCGCGTCCAGCTCGGCCGGCGTGGACTGTGCCCGCAGAGCCGACAGCGCGCCGGCCGGCACGAGCCCGGCCTGTTCCAGCCATGCAAGCAGACCTTCTCCGTCGCTGAGCCAGTCGACCTGCTCATCGACCGGCGTGGCGATCGAATTGAGAAAATCGAGGCCCGGTGCATCGGCCACGAATATCGCGGGAATCGGGTGGTAGTCCATCTCTACGGAAGCGCGTCAGTGAGTGATAGCGAATCGTAACCCTCAAAAGCTCGACTGACAAGTTACGCCGGCGCAAAGCAACCTTCGATATCAGGATCGCGGGGGCTGCTCGAAAACTGGCGATCGCGGGCGCGACAGCGCTTTGGCACCGCGTCGGCACCGCCGCCAACGGTGCAAGGACGATCAGATATCAAGCCCCATCCTCGACATGCAGCGGGGAACGTAAAAAGTTTTCTCATGCACCTGCGTTATCCTGTCGGGCGTTTAGTCAATATCGGCCATCGTGACGGCACAGATGCTCGGTGGGCTCCGGTAGGGGTACGGGGCGCCCAAACCCTACCGTGCGCCCGGCTTGCGGCTGTTCCTGTCAGCGATTTGGCTGCCCGTCCATCCGCCCTTAACGCGGCCAGCCCCCTGGCACGTCCGCAGAACGAACGGAGATAACGACGTGAAATTCCGCATGCTATTGCTGCCACTGGCCCTTGCCGCCTGCTCGCACACCCCGGTCGCGACCAGCCCCGCGCCGTCGATCAGTACGCCGGGCGCAGCCACCGTGGCTGCCGCGCGCGCGCCGTCGGCCAGCGGATCCACTGTCCTTAGCCAGTATCACTGGCAACTGAACGACGCAATCGACAGCGAAGGCAATCGCATCGAGGCGTTGTTCGTCCGTCCGGACCAGCCGCTGCAACTGGATTTCAGTGCCGACCGGCTCAACGTGGTCAACGGCTGCAACAACATGGGAGCGGGTTACCACGTCCGGAAGGGACGGCTGCAGATCGGGCCGATAACGAGCACGATGATGGCCTGCCACCAGCCCGCTCTGTCCGCACTCGACGACGCCATTGCACAGCGTCTGCGAGGCAGCGTCAGCGTGAACCTGCTGTCGCGCGACAACGCACCGCGTCTGCAACTCGTGACCGACAGCGGCGACACCCTCAGTTTCACCGGCGTTGCGACCGCTGAAACCCGTTACGGCGGCCCCGGCGAACGAGCATTCCTCGAAGTCGCGGCGCAGACCGTGCCGTGCAACCTTCCGCTGATGCCGGGCAAGCAATGTCTGCTGGTGCGCGAGCGTCACTTCGACGAGCAGGGGCTGCCGAGCGGCACGCCTGGCCAATGGCAACCGCTGCATCAGGATATCGAGGGCTACACGCATACGCCCGGCATCCGCGATGTGCTGCGCGTGAAGCGCTTCGACATCAGCAACCCGCCCGCCGATGGACCGTCGGTCGCTTACGTGCTGGACCTCGTGGTCGAATCGGAGAAGGTTTCGCAATAAGCGGCGCCGCCAGCTCGGCGCGTTTGCGCATGCGCAAGGGTGGCCGTTTTCTCGCGTTTGATGCGGTTGGCGGTTGGCGGTTGGCGGTTGGCGGTTGGCGGTTGGCGGTTGGCGGTTGGCGGTTGGCGATTGGCGATTGGCGGGTGGCGGGTGGCAGGCGGCCACTGGGCCGCCTCCGCTTTCGAGCGGGTTCAATCGCGGACTGCGCGGAAGCACCCCACAGCACCCTTCCCGCTCTGCCTTACTGGGTCGCCGACGCACCGCTTGCCGGCGTGGCCACGACCGGCGCTACGCCGCTCGCCGCCGGCGTAGCGCTGGCGCCTGGACCCGCAGCGCTATTCGCGCGATTCGCCGCGTCGCTGTCACCCGGCGTGCCCCTGGCGCTCGCCGAGTTGCTCATTACGCCGCTGCTCCCGGCGCTCATCGGCTCGTTGCCGTTATCGTTCGAGCGCTTGCAAGCGGACACGCCCACCGTCAATACGACGGCCGATAGCGCAATCAGCATATTTCTCATGACCTGAAGCATGATTCGCCCTCCTTGGGATGACAGTGCTCGATGCCGGCCTGGCCGTTTCGACGACGGCGCCGCACGGTGCGGCGACGAACCGGTCAACGCATCGCCGCGATAAGAGCAAGCATCCGACATGCCCGTGCGTCGGTCTCGTTAGCGCGCACGCGTGCGAGACGCTTCGGCGGCGCAGCGTGCAGCCCCAGGTTTTCGCCAACCGATTGCGCGGTGTAGACGCGCGAAGCGTCGCGCGGTGACGGGCATCGCCGATGAAAGATGCATCGGCGATGCGGTTACAGCCGGCCCGGCTTACTGACCGTACACGTCGAAATCGAAATACTTCTTCGCAATGCGATCGTAAGTGCCGTCCGCGCGCATATCGGCAATCGCCTTGTCGATTTCGGCGCGCAAATCGGTATCTTCTTTGCGCAAGCCAATTGCGGTGCCACTGCCGAGCGTTTTGGCGTCATAAAGCGGATTGCCGGCAAATGCGAAATCCTTGCCGCGCGGCGTGCGCAAAAAGCCGGATTCCGCTTGCACCGAATTTTGCAATGACGCATCGATACGGCCTGACAGCAGATCCGAATAGACGAGATCCTGATCCTGATAAGGCACGATCACGGCGCCGGCCGGTTCCCAATAGGTCTTGGCATAGGTTTCCTGGATCGTGCCCTGCTCGACACCGATGCGCTTGCCCTTCAGCGCCTGCGGCGTCGGCTCGATCGCCGAGCCTTTCTTCGCGACCAGACGCGTCGGGATGCGGAAGACTTTCGACGAGAACGCGATCTGCGCCTCGCGCGCGGGTGTCATCGACATCGTCGAAAGCACGCCGTCGAACTTGCGACCCTTCAGCGCCGGGATCATCCCGTCGAACGAGTTTTCGACCCACACGCATTTCGCGCTCAGACGACGGCAGATCTCGTTGCCGAGATCGATATCGAACCCGACGAGCTTGCCATCGGCCGCTTTCGATTCGAACGGCGGATAGCTCGGGTCGACGCCGAATCGCACGGTCGACCAGTCCTTGGCGATTGCGCTGCCGGACGAGACGGCGAGCAGCGCAATCGTCAGGGTTGCTAGCATGGCTTTCATTGTTGCTCCTTTGTGACTTTATTGAAGAGATGCGGGATGGTCTGCCAGGACTTGATAGCTCAGAGCGCTGGCGCGCGAAACCCGACATTCGACCGTGATCCGGCCGCCCGCACAAATTCAATTAACAAATCGATCCATGCGTGCCACGCATAGATGCACCGGAAGCTGCACGCGTTTAACCCATCAAACAGCTGGTAAGCCAGAACCGCGGCTATCGAACAGTAAAACCCTCGCTGCATCGTATTGGGACAATTACGGAAGAATCATTTTGGTAAATCGCGCGATGGCCTATTGTTTTGCAAAAGAAAAAGCACGCGCAAAATATCGGCTTTCACGTCATTCGTTGAATCACCAGATTCAAATAAGTCTGCATCCATTCATCAACGACCGAAGACCGTAATCAGCACGACGCCCCGCCGCTGTTGCTTTGCCAGAAATAGTCACCTAGAATTTTCGGCAGAGTCCTTTTTCAGGAACGAATGACGTGGCTTCGAACAACGGAAAACCGGTGTCGTCGTTTGTTCCTCAGGGGATGCTCGGCCTCTGGATCATTCTGTTCGTCATCTGGATGATCGCCAATGCGTCGCTCGCAATCCAACCCGCTGTTGTGGGTCTCGCCATTACATTCGTCATCGCTCACGCGTTCGCATCGTCGAGCGACGCATGGCGCCAACTTCGTCTGACACCGCGCGCGCTTTATCACTTCATCGCGTTTAGCGGAACCTTCTTCGTCGAGCTCGTACGCGCCAATCTGAACATGATGGCGTACGTGTACTCACCGCGCATCGACATCAAGCCCGGCATCGTCAAGGTTCGCACCCGTTTGCAAACGCCGCTCGGCCGGCTCGCGCTGGCCAATTCGATCGCGCTCACGCCAGGCTCCCTCGTGATGGAGATGCGCGGCAATGTCCTGTTCATCCACTGGCTCGACGTGCAGACGACCGATATCGACGGAGCCACCGAAGCACTCGTCGCGCAGTTCGAAAAACATCTGGAGAAAGCCTTTGGCTGAGATCATGCTGCGGGTCGCCGGCGTACTGATCTTCGTCGCGATCCTGTTCGGCGTGATCCGTCTGGTGATCGGCAGGACACTGATCGACAGAGTGGTCGCGATCGACATGCTCACGGTCGTCTCAATCTCGCTGATCGCGCTTTACGCGCAGGTGTCGGGGCGCTTCGTCTATCTCGACGTCGCGCTCGTCTACGCGCTGCTCAGCTTTCTCGCGGTGCTCGCGATTGCCCGCTTTCTCGAAAGGGGGCTGTGAGCGATGCTCGAACTGCTCCTGGTGCTGATGTGCGCGAGCATTCTCGTGAGCGGTGTGCTCGCCGTCTGCCTGAAGGACCTGATGACCGCGATGGTGAGTTCGGGACTCGCGAGCCTGTTCGCGGCGGTGGCCTTCCTGCTGCTCGCCGCGCCCGATGTCGCAATGGCCGAAGCCGCGATCGGTTCCGGACTCGCGAGCTTCATCTTTCTCTATGCGATCCGTAAAACCGGCTATCAGAAAGGCTAGCGCATGTTCGAACTGGTCGGCAGCGTGTTTATTCTCGCGGGCGCGGTCTTTCTGTTCTCTGCCGGCCTCGGCCTGCTGCGCATGCCCGACGCGTACACGCGCATTCAGGCCGGCACCAAGGCGTCGACGCTCGGCAATATGCTCGTGCTCGTCGGCCTTGCGTTCTATCACCCGGGCTGGAGCTTCCGGCTGATCCTGCTGATCTATTTCGTGCTGGTGACCAACCCGGTGTCGTCGCATGCGTTGTCGCGCGCAGCGTGGTTGATCCGCACGCCGATGAGCGCGTCGACCGTGACCGACGCGCTCGCCGACGACGGTGAACTCGCCAGAGAAGAGGCGCAATCATGATGCGCCGCGGGTTCGCCGCGCTGACGGTGGTGCTGTTCGCAATCGTGTTCTGGCGTCTCGTCGGCGGCTATGCGCAATTGCAGGCGCTGCGCCCGCTCGCCGAGTATTACGTCGTCCGAGGGCCGCTCGAACTCGGCGCGCCGAACATCGTGACCGGCATTCTGATTACCTATCGCGGCTTCGATACGCTTGGCGAGGTCGCCGTGCTGTTCATGGTCGCGGCGAGCGTCGGCGTGCTGCTGAAAGAAGAAAGCAACCCCGCAACGCAAGCAACAACCGACGCAGCGGCCGACGAAACCCGGCGCAGCCGCCCTGCCGGTGAAATCGTGCAGACCGGCAAGCAGTTGCTACTGCCGATGATCTTCACCTTCGGCGCCTATGTGATCGTCAACGGCCACCTGTCGGCCGGCGGCGGTTTCCAGGGCGGCGCGATCGTCGCCTCCGCGGTGATGCTGATGTTGCTCGCGCGGCCCCGCTCGACGCTGAACGTCGCGCTGCTGAGCGTCGTCGAATCGTTTGCCGGCGTGATCTACGTGTGTATCGGCATTCTGGGTCTCGTGCTCGCGGGCGGCTTTCTCGACGCGCGCTTCTTGCCACGCGGCGAATTCGACGCATTCTTCAGCGCCGGCGCCATTCCGCTGATCTCCGCGCTGCTCGGCATCAAGGTCGGCGCGGAACTGAGCGTCATCATCGACCGCTTCAGAAGCTGAAGGAGACATGCGCATGAGCACGGGCTTGCCGGTTTCGACCATTCTGCTGATCACCGGCTGCTGCCTGTCGCTGATCGGCCTGTGGGGCATGCTGACCCACCGCAACATCCTGCGCATCATCATCGGCTTCGCGGTGATCGACACCGGCCTGCACATCGTGATGGTCGCGACCGGCTACATCACCGGCGGCACCGCGCCGATCATCGACGCCGCGCTCAGCAAGGCGGAGGCCGCGCGCCGCGCAATCGATCCGCTCCCGTCCGCGCTGGTCGTCACCGCGATCGTGATCGGGCTGTCGGTCACCGCGATCATGCTGGCGTTCGCGATCCGCCTTTACGCCGCCAAGAAGACGCTATCCATCGACGCGTTCACAGAGTCGAAATGGTAGCCGCGCTGTTTCATCCGCTGCACATCTTTATTCTCGGCCTTGGCGGCGGCTTCGTCATGCCGCTGCTGTACCGGCTCGGCAAACCGTGGCTCACGCTCGGCTTTTTTATCGCGCTGTGCGGCATCGTGCTGATCAGCGGCGTGTCGTTGTATGGGCTGATCGACGGTGGCGCGACGATCGAAGTACTGACCGCGGGCGCGCTGCCGCCGGTCTCGATCAGTCTGCGCTTCGGCTTGTGGGAAGGCTTCTTCACATTCAGCGTGAACCTCGTCGCGCTGCTCGGCGCGCTGCATCTGTGGGACCGCTTGCGCGGCAATTACGCGGCGCTGCTGCTGTATCTGATTCTGGTGATGGGCATCGACGGCATGGTGATGACCCGCGACCTGTTCAACCTGTTCGTGTTCCTCGAGATCGTGTCGATCGCAACGTATGGCCTGTTCGGACTCGATCGCACACCGGCCGCGCTCGCGGCCGCGTTCAAGTACATCATCGCGACCGTGATCGCATCGACTCTCTTTCTGCTTGGCGCTGTGCTGCTGTACTACGTGAGCGGCACGCTGAACATCGACGAACTGCTGTCGATGCGCGACCAGCTTGGCGGCCCGATCGGCACGCTTGCGATCCTGCTAGTGTTGTCGAGCCTCGTGATCGAGTTGAAGCCGTTCCCGGCCAACGGCTGGGGACTCGATGTCTATGAAACGATGCCGAGCGGCGTGGCCGCGATGGTGTCGGTCGGCGTATCGGCGGGTGTGTTCTTCGCGCTGCTGAAGCTGCTGCCGCTGTTCGACGGCCAGCTCACGCTGCTGGCCATCTCGGGCGGCGTGAGCTTCCTGATGTCGAACCTGCTCGCGCTGAAGCAGACGAAACCGCAACGCGTGCTCGGCTATTCGTCGATCGGACAGATGGGCTTGCTGATGTTGTCGCTCGCGCTGCTGCGTCAGGTCGGCGCGGACGACTCGATTCCGCTCGTGGTAGGCGGCCTCTTCGTCAACCATCTGCTCGCGAAGGCGGGCTTGTTCTGGCTGGTCGGCGTCGTGCGTCGCTGCGCCGGCACACCTCGCGCGGCGCTGTCGCGCAGTCCGCTGCTGATCGCGCTCATCGGGCTCTTCATGGTGGCGATCGCGGGGCTGCCGCCGTTCCCAGGCTTCTGGGCCAAGTGGGAACTGCTGATGCGCGTGACCGCCGCCGGCAAGTCGTACTGGATCGTGCTGATCCTGACCGGCTCGCTGCTCGAGGCGGCATATATGTTCCACTGGTTCGTGCGCGCGCTGAACGCATCGGATGACGAACTGGAAACCACGCCGAGCCTGTTCGCGCTGCTGCCGCTGCTCGGCGTCGCGATCCTGCTGATCGGCGCGAGCTATGTCGCGGCCACGCTGTCGGGGCTCGCGTCGATGTGGTTGTTCTCGCCGCTCGGGGCCGGCGCGCTGTTCTACGCGGCGGACCGTCTGCCGGGACGCGTGAAGGGCGTGCTGGCGCTCATCGCGATTGCGCTGATCGGCACACTGCTCGCCGAACGCACGGACGGCATCGCCGGGCTGTTCAGCTGGCTGCTGCTCGCCGGCAGCCTCGTGATCACCGCGGCGACGCTCTATCGCGACGATGAGCGTAGCGGTTTTTATCCGATGCTGGTCGTGCTGTCGCTGTCGATTCCCGCGCTGCTGCGCTCGTCTACGACGCTCGAATTCTTCTATAGCTGGGAAATCATCACGCTGGCGTCGTGCTTCCTGATCGCCAAATGCCGGCGCGCGGGGCCGCACGTGCTGACGTTCCTGCTGTTCTCGCTGCTGTCGGCGTTCTTTCTGCTCGCGGGCTTCGCGAATGTCGCGGCGATCGACGGCACCATCGAACTGTCCGCGCTGATCCACGCGGGACCGGAAGCAAATCGCGCATTCGTGCTGCTCGCGGCCGGCTTCCTGATCAAGGCCGGCGCAATCGGCGTGCATGTGTGGCTGCCGGGCGCGTACACCGAGGCGGAAGACGACGTGACCGCGATGCTGTCGTCGGTGGTCAGCAAGGTCCCGATGTTCGGCCTGCTGGTCGGCACGTACCTGACGATACGCTCGGAAGTCGGCCTCGAACTCGCGCACCTGATGACCTGGATCGGCATGCTCACGACCCTCGCCGGCGCGCTGATGGCGTTCCGGCAGAACGACTTCAAACGTCTGCTCGCGCTATCGAGCATGAGCCAGATCGGCTATATCGTGACCGCGATCGGCCTGATCAGCCATCTCGGCTGGGTCACCGCGCTGTATCTGATCGCCAATCACATGTTCGTGAAGGGCATTCTGTTCCTCGCGCTGGCCGGCGTGATCCTGCGCACCGGCACGCGCAACTTCGCCGACGTCGGCGGCCTCGCGCGCGAGATGCCGTTCACGTTCGCGATGGTGACGATCGCCCTCGTATCGATGTCGGGCCTGCCGCCGCTGATGGGCTTTGGCGGCAAGTGGCTGCTGCTGAGCGCGATGACCAGCAAGGGCTGGTATGGGCTCGCCGTGTGCGGACTGATCGCGACCTGCGTCGGCTTCCTGTACATGGCGCGCCTGCTGAACGGCATTTTCCTCGGCGCGCGACCGGCGCGGCGCGCTGTCGTGCGCGAGGCGCCGATCGCACTGCTGGTGCCGCAGTTCCTGCTGGTGGTCGGCATCGTGATCCTGTCGTTCTTTCCGAAGCTGCTGATCGGGCCGGTTTCGGCCGCAATCGATCCGCAATTCGCGGCGACGCTGGTGTGGGACGGCATGTCGCTCGAGAGCATCTACGGGTTCTGGAATCCGACGCCGGTCGTGATCGTCGTGCTGGCCGTCGCCGCGGTTCTGTTCGGGCTCGGCATGCTGTTCTATCGCAGCCGGCGCGGCAACGCGAAAGACCGGCCCGACCTGTATCACTTCTACCGCCCGATCCTGAGCCGCACGGTGCCGCCGGTCGCGCAGATGTTCTGGCGCGGCGCATCGCACTCGGCGCTCGTGGCGGCGGCGGGGATACGACGCGTGTATACCGGCAACGGGCAGACTTATGCGATGTACGTGTTGATGTATTTTCTGGCGATTTATTTCGCGAGTACCGGGTGGGGAAGGGGTTGAGTGCGGTGACTCGGCAGTCCGCGGCGAGACCGTGCGCGTCTGATCCCGTCAAAGCCCCAAACACACCGCTCCGGCCGCGACGACCAGGCAGGCGAGCCAGCGCGTTGCGCTGACCGCTTCGCGCAGAAACACCCGCCCGATCAGCACGGCGAACACCACACTGGTCTCGCGCAGCGCCGATACCGCGCCCATCGCGCCTGACTGCAGCGCCCAGATCACGATGCCATATGCCGCGATCGACACCAGCCCGCCGGCGATCGACGAGCCGATCGATAGCGGCTCGTCACGTACCGGGGTCCATAGCGGCGCCAATCCACGCACCGCGACGAACAGCACCGGCATCAGCCAGTAGAACAGGAACATCCACGCGGTGTAGGTGAGTGGCTGGCCGTTGGACAATCTGACGCCGATGCCGTCGATCACCGTATAGAGCGCGATCGTCGCACCGGTCGTCAGCGCGGCCAGCGCACCCGCGCGCGACACCTGCCGTCCCTGCAGCGCGATCGCGATGATGCCGCCCGAGATCATCGCGATCCCGACAGCGTGCAACCGGCCGATCGCCTCATGCGCGAAGAGCGCCGCGCCGAGCGTAACGAGCAGCGGCGACGAGCCTCGCGCGATCGGGTACGCGAGCGCGAGGTCGTTGCGGCGATACGAGCGCACCAGGCTCACGTTGTAGAAGATATGCACGAGCCCGGATGCGACGATGTAAGGCCAGCACGCGCTCGGCGGCCAAGGGCTGAACACCACGACGAGCGTGGCGGCGACCGCGATCGCGATGCTCATCCAGGTCATGGACAGGAACCGGTCCCGGTTGCCGTGCAGCATCGCGTTCCAACCCGCGTGGAGCATGGCAGCAAACAGTACGATGCCGCCGGTATAACTGAGCATGTGGGTTGCGGGTCTGACGGGGAACGGGAGATCGCTTTAGTGATTCATCAACAAGGATATCTATCTTGTGGTCGGTCAACAAACCAGATAAATTCGGCGATCGCATTAGACAAACTCTTTCGAATGAAACCGGTATTGCCCCCCGCTCAATGCACTGCGGGCCTTCGAGGCCGCAGGCCGGCTCGGCAGCTTCAAGGAAGCCGCCGCAGAGTTGCACGTGACTGCCGGTGCGGTGAGCCAGCACGTGCGCGTGCTGGAGGCGTGGCTTGGCGCATCGTTGTTTGAGCGGCACAACCGTCAGGTCAGGCTGACGCTGGCGGCGAAGGCCTACCTGCAGAACATCGGCCCGTTGTTCGAACAGCTTTCCCAGGCAACCGCGAAATACGGTGTACCCGAAACGCTCTCCCGGGCACTGTCCGTGAATGCGCCCGCGACATTCACGTTGCGTTGGCTGGTGCCGAGGCTGGCAAAATTCCGCGTCGAGCATCCCGACGTGGAGGTTAAGGTGGAAACGTCGAACGATCCATTGGAGAGTCTGAGAGAAGACTATGACGTGATCATCCGGGGTGGCCCCGACACGTTCTACGGCTATGCGATGCGGCCTTTCCTGTCCGAGGAGAGGCTTCCGGTGTGTAGTCCGGCGCTTTTGCAGCGGCTGCCGCTTCGCCTGCTAGGCGACTTGCGGCACCACACGCTGCTGCACACCTCGAGTCTTCCGCGGCTATGGCCCGACTGGCTGGCGAGCGCACAAATTCCCGCGCTGAGGCCGGCTGCTACTTTAACCTTCGACCACTTCTATCTGACCTTGCAGGCTGCCCTCGACGGAATCGGCATCGCGATGGGGCCGACCGCGCTGGTAGCCGGCGACCTCGCCGCTGGCCGGCTGATCGCACCCTTCGCCAGCCCCCGTTTGCCCTCGCGCAGCTATTGCACTTACGTCCAGGATCAAAAGTTCGGCGATGAACTGGTTACGCTGTTCCGTGCATGGCTCGAGCGCGAGGGTGGATCGTCATGACTTCACCTCGACGATCGAAGCTTTTGCACGACGGCAGCCAGCGCCTGCAGATTGAATGGCTTACCAAGACATCCATCGCAGCCCGCCTCACGCGCACGCGTCTCTTCCTGCGCGACGGGCCGGCCGGTCACCGCGACGATCGGAACATGCGACCAGTTGTGCAATTGCCGCAGTTGCGCGACGAGCTGATAGCCGTCCAGATCGGGCAACGTCACATCGGTGATGACCAGGTCGAACTCGGAGGCTTTGGCCGCTTGTAACGCATCGGTCGCATTCATCGACGTCGTAACCTGCGCGTCGTAAGCCGAAAGCAGTTCCGCCATGGCCTGCGATGACTCTTCCGAATCCTCGATCAGCAGCACGCGCGCACCCGCGAACACGGAGAGATCGGCGGGTTTGTCGCCGGGCTGCCGATGCACCGACGAAGCCACTGCGGGAAGGCAGACGACGAAGCGCGCTCCGCGGCCTTCGCCATCGGAGAACGCCTCGGCATTTCCGCCATGCAGACGGGCGAGCTGGCGCACCAGAGACAGCCCGATGCCAAGGCCAACGGCTCGCGCACGAGACGGCACATTGGGAGCCTGCTGGAAAATGTCGAAGATCGACTCCAGCAGGTTGGGCGCGATACCGATACCGGTATCGGCCACCTCCAGACACAAGCTGTTGGCCTCCTGCTGCAACCGGACCGTGACTTTTCCGCCCGGCGGCGTGAACTTCAGCGCATTACTCAGCAGATTCCAGAGGATCTGTTCGATACGAATCGAATCGGCCTCGATAAAAACGGGTGTGGCCGGGATCTGCAACTGTAGATCGATCCTGTTTGCAGCGAAGTCGTCACCTAGCGCCTCGGCGATCGAGCGGGCGATCTTCGCGACATCGGTCCGTTCAAAGTGCAGCGAAAGCTTGCCGGTCTGGATCCGCGAAAAATCAAGCAGGTCATCGATGATCTGGGCTTGCGCCAGCACCGATTTCTGAATCGCGCCGGCGACCTCCTGGACCCGGCTGATATGTCGCGCCTCAGGAATACGCGCCAGGATGTCAGCCTTCATGTGAATCAGATTGAGCGGGTTTTTAAGTTCGTGAGACAGCACCGCGATGAACTCGTCTTTCAGACGGCTCAGTTTCTGAATTTCGGTGTAGTCGGCGCGCTGCCGCGCCAATGCCAGGTCTTTTTTTCCCTGTACGAGCTTCCGTTGGGTCGCATCGTGAACGATCTTGGCAAAGCCTGAGAATCCGGCCGCATCGATGCGGCTGAGAAAGCCGCTGCAAAAGACCCGCTCGCCGCCTTTGGTCGCGTGCCAGCGTTCGTCTTCGGCACGGCCCTTACTGCGGGCTTTGGCGCGCTCTCGCGCCGGCACGCCGTCAGCACGATCTTCAGGCGTGAAGATCGCGTCAAGCGAGCCGCCCATCATCTCTTCGGCCCGGTAGCCGAAAATGTGAGTCGCTCCCACGTTCCAGCTGACCACCACACCGTCATCGTCGAGAACGATCATCGCAAAGTCGTGCGTCTCCCTTGCGGCGAGCTTGAGCTTCTCCTCGCTTTCACGCGCCAGCGTCTGCGCCGCCTTCTGTTCCGTGATGTCGATCAGTGCGAGCACGGCGCCATCGATGCGATCGTCGTCGGTACGGTACGGGATGACACGGGCGAGGAAAGCGCGCCCGTCCTTGCTCTGCACTTCCTTTTCGATCTTCCGCAGCGATTCGAAAGAGGCGCGCAGATCGTCGATCATCTCCGGATAATCG
This sequence comes from Paraburkholderia sp., assembly GCF_036488505.1. GTDB lineage: Bacteria > Pseudomonadota > Gammaproteobacteria > Burkholderiales > Burkholderiaceae > Paraburkholderia. The sequence continues at coordinate 14,452 of NZ_DASXHN010000360.1, forward strand.
AGCTTGTGTGTCAGATGCTGAAGCGGTCGCCCGGTGTCGCTGGGCAAAATATTGAAAAGCGCTTCGGCAGGAGAGGTGTACCGCTTGATGTTGAGCGTCCGATCGACGAACACCGTGGCCACGCCGACGAGAGCAATCAGGTTCCTAAGATCATCGCCGACGCGTGCCGCCTCCTGAACCTTCGACAGAAGCTCGGAGTTGACCGTGACGAGTTCTTCATTGAGCGACTGCAGTTCCTCGCGACTCGCTTCCAGTTCTTCGGTTGCCGAGCGCAGTTCCTCGTTCATGGCCTGGAGCTCTTCATTCGATGCTCTGAGCTCCTCGGCCGATTCCTGCGCGTGCTCCAGCGAACTGCGCGCGCGGCCCTCGCTTCCCGCCAGTGCGTGCCTGAGGGAATCCAGCGTGTCGTCACCGGGCTCCCCGCTCATTGTCGGATCGGCTAGTGGAAGGGGCTCCAACAAGTCACAGGTCAGGGAAACCAACTGCTCGTCCTGCGCGAAGCCACGGTACGGGCGCAACGACAGGTCCACCGCGATTTCCCCGGATGCGGTGGAGAAAGGCACGGCCTCTTCGTCCTGGCGTCGCCCGAGCGTGAGGCAGCGCTGTATGGCCTGGCGGATGCGAGGATGGATGTCTTCGCGCACGATACTGAAAATATTCACTGCATGCGCTTGCCGTACGTTCTCGGTCAGCCGGATCGCATTCGCCGAGCGATGAACGATTGCGCCGTCCTTTCGTATGACGATCAGCGGCGGTCCAAACAGGTCGAACGACCCTGGCTGGCCAGGCGCCGGGACATCAGCGGGTTTCCTGCCCGTGGCGGAAGTGAAGAAGGTGTGACCGCCACCATCGAAAGGGAACTGTGGAATGTTTGCGTAACTGGGCAAAGCGGTCGTTCCCGCGTTCCCCAGCGCGCGATAGATCTTCCTGTACTTGTCCACCGGAGCAAACAGCTCGTGGGCGAAATCAGCCGATTCGGCCGTGCCTAGAAAAAGCAGCCCTTGCGGGCGTAGCGCGAAGTGGACCGCTTCGAGCACGCGCCTCTGCGCGCGGCGGTCCAGGTAGATCAGCACGTTGCGACAGGAAATCAGGTCAATGCGCGAGAACGGCGGATCGCGCAGCAGGTTATGGGCAGCAAAGATGACGGTGTCGCGCAGCGATTTCACCAGTCGATAGCGGTTTCCCTCCCTGGTGAAATACAAAGCCAGACGGGCGGGCGACACGTCGTTGGCAATCGCCGAAGGATAGCTGGCCGCCCGCGCGATCGCGATCGCGCGTTCGTCGATGTCACTGGCGTAGACCGTTATCCTTGGCCGGCGCGGTAATCGACGCACCACCTCGTCAAGAAGTATGGCGATCGAAAACGCCTCTTCGCCTGTCGCGCAGGCCGGCACCCACGCGCGCACCTCGTCGCGTTCGCCGAGATTTTTGATGAGTTCGGTGGGCAGTGTTTGTTCGAGAGCGTCGAACGCGTCGGGATCGCGAAAGAAGTTGGTGACACCGATCAGCATGTCCGCCAGCAGTTTCGGCGTCTCGTCGACATGGTCCGTCAGGAACTTCCTGTAGGCAGTCACCGAAGTGAGCGCGTTGACCTGCATACGGCGCTCTATGCGACGCACGATCGTGCCGCGCTTGTAGTTGGAGAAATCATGGCGGGTCCGGGCCCGCAGCGTATCCAGCAGCTCGTCTATCACGCTGGCGTCGGCGATAGCCAACTGACTGCCGTCTGCATCGTCGTCAGGATCCGACGGTGCCGGCAATGCGATCTGCGCCGCGCTTCGTACCAGCTCCAGCACCCTCGGAATGATTTGGGCGACCGGCAAGACGATGTCGACGTCCCCGGTGGCGATCGCGTTGCGGGGCATTTCACCGTACTGCGCTTCTTCCGGACGTTGGGCGATGGTGATACCACCCTGCTCCTGGACGTGAGCAATCCCCACCGAGCCGTCGGATCCGGAGCCCGACAGGACAATGGCGACAGCGCGGGCGCCATGCGCGTCGGCCAGGCTGCGGAAAAACACGTCGATGCTGGTGGGCGGCAGCCTCGGTGGTTCCGGGTCGCTCAGGCGCAGATATCCATCGACCATCGAAAGCAGCTTGCCGGGCGGAATGACATAGACGTGGTCTTTTTCGAGCGGCACGGCGCCGCTGACCTGCCGTACATGCAACGCCGTCACGCGTTGAATGACTTCATGCGCGTGGCTCGTGTGATCGGGCGACAGGTGCAGCACAACAACGAATGCGACGCCCGGCGTCGGCGGTGCAGTCTCGAAAAGGCGCAAAAGCGCCTCGACGCCCCCAGCGGAAGCGCCGATCCCGACCACGGCAAAGTCCGGTCCGGCGTGCTTGGGTTGCTCCTTCGGTGTACCGGCAGCCATATACCCTCCGATCGACTGACGCGCATGTGCGACAAATGCAGGACGTCTAGCCGACCAATATCACAGTTGTGGAATTCTCTCGCTCGACAGCGGCAGCCGATGCGCCGGCCAAAACGGCGCAACGCGGACATGCGCGAGCGCGGCAAGCGGTAAACCGTCGCGCGACGGCATATTGGTGTCGAGCAACGCTCTATCCGGCGTCCAGAGTGCGATGCACTGGAAAGCCGAATCTCCATCGAATGCATAGCGGGCCTCGCGGCCTGCGAACGCCAGTGCAAATGCCCCGGCTTGAGCTGCGGCCGGGTGGCCGTCGACCGCAGGAACGCGGAGCGGACCGTTCACCGACGGGGTGCTACTGGCCCAGATTCCACTGTTCATGTGGGTTCACATTACTGATTCGCTCGTCAGGCCGTGCAACCGCCGTTCCCAGGATCGCGGCTTGCTCGCCAAGGATGGACTCCGAATGCCGCCCCGTCCAGCCAGGGAAACAATAGATGACCGAATACGGCGCAAGCGGAATTTATCGGAGGAACATCGTGCCTCGCTCCCAGCATTACAACGACCGGGTTGTCGCCGTCGGTACGTCAGCGGGCGGCCTCGACGCTCTGCGCGCGCTGCTGTCTTCACTTCCGTCGGATTTTACCGTGCCGATGTTGATCGTCATGCATATTGGTGCCCATCGCAGTTTCCTGCCCGAACTGCTTCAGCCTGCTTGCCCGTTGCGGGTTGTCGATGCGGTGGACGACGTCCCACTCGAACCGTCGACGATCTACCTCGCACCGTCCGACCGGCATCTGCTGGTTCATCGCGGGCGAACGCGGTTGAGCGCAGCCCCGAAAGAAAACTTCGCCCGTCCCGCGATCGACCCGCTATTCCGCTCGGTGGCGGCGGAGTTTGGTGCTCACGCCGTCGCAGTGGTGCTCACGGGCGACCTGGATGACGGTGCGGCAGGCGCGGCCGCAGTTCACGCCTGCGGCGGTCGCGTCATCGTGCAGGCGCCAGAAGAGAGCGTTGCGCGGTCAATGCCCGCCTCTGCGCTTGCCGCTGTCCCAACCGCAACGGTGGCGGGTCTGGACCGGCTGGCGCAGGCCATCATTGACGCAGTTCACCAGCCCATTCAAGGAGTGCCTGTGCAAGTCGACAAGCGGCGCATAGAAATCGAAACAGAAATCGCTCGTACTGGAATTGCCTCGCCCGCCCAGCTCGACGAGTTGGGCAACCGGAGCACCCTCACCTGCCCCGACTGTGGCGGCGTGATCTGGCAAATAGGCGATGCCGCGCCCCTGCGGTACCGGTGCCACACCGGGCATGCTTTCTCCAAAGCCTCGCTCGAGGCCACGCAAAAGGCCGGTCTCGAAGACGCGCTGTGGATGTCGGTGCGGCGGATTGAAGAATGCGCCGAGCTGGCAGCCAGCCGTGCTCGCGCAGCGCAAACGCGCGGCGACGACGCAGGGGCGCGCTCGGAGCGCGTCGCGGCTGAAAAGCTCCGCAAACTTCAACAGTCGCTTCGGCAATTCGTCCTCGTGAACCCGACGGCGGACGAGGACGGTTCGTCGCCCGGCATATAGCAGGCCAAGCAGCACCACGGGACATGCCCATCGATGCGCATGCAAAGCCCGCCGGCGGATCAGTGTGACGACACATACGTTGCATCGGCGAACGCCGGCATCGCGAAGCTTTCGCGCAGGCGTTTGCTCTCGGCGGCCGGCGTCAGGCCGAACAGACGCTTGAACTCCCGGCTGAACTGCGAAGGACTCGTGTAGCCCACCGCGTGACAGGCGGCCTCCGCGCTCAGATCCTGACGCACCATCAGCAGCCGGGCCTGATGAAGACGCGTCGACTTGACGTATTGCATCGGCGATAGCTGCGTGACCGACCTGAAGTGGCTGTGGAAGCTCGGCACGCTCATGCCCGCCTCGCCGGCGAGCTGCGCCACGTCGAGCGGCTGCGCATAGGCGGCGTGGATGAGGCGCAGCGATTTGCCGATCCGGCCGAACTGCCCGCGCATCGCCAGCGCTTCTCTCATCGCGCGTCCCTGTGCGCCAGTGAGCACGCGGAAGTACAGTTCGCGCAGCAGCCCCTCGCCCAACACGGCCGCTTCCAGCGGCCGTTGCAACGCTTCGAGAAAACGCAATACCGACGATTGCATTGCGTCGTCCATCGGCGTCGACATCATGCTTCGCGGCGCCTGGACCGGCTCGCCTTCGGCGTACCGGTCGATTCGCGCAGCGAGTTCCGCGGCCACCGGGAAATCCAGATGGAGATACAGCGCCAGCAGCGGGCGTTCCGGCGTCGCATCGGTTTCCATGCTGAATGGCACGGGCACGGATACGGCGAGATAGTGACGCTCATCGTAGAGAAACAGCTGGTCGCCGAAATAGCCCCGCTTGCGGCCCTGGCAGACGATGACGACGCCGGGATCGTACAGCACCGGCGTGCGCGACAGCGCCCGGTCCGAACGCAGAATGCGAACGCTCGGCAGCGCCGTGAGGTTGTAGCCCTCGTCGCGCGCCAACTCGCGCAACAGGGCAACCATGCGTTGCCGGTCTCCGCGCAAAGGTTCAGGCCGCTCAGTGACGACACGTTGTGCTTTCATAGTTTTGTGCAAGGAAATCAGCGAGATCGGCCTTTTTAGCCGGTTCTCCTAAGATTAGCATGCACTTTTCTGTCAACGTTCAGGAGAGTGCGTCAATGGTACCCAGCAAGACTTTGCTCATCACCGGCGTCAGTAGCGGCTTTGGCCGCGCGCTCGCGCAAGAGGCGCTCGCGGCCGGTCACAAGGTTGTCGGTACGGTGAGAAGTGCGCAGGCCAGGCGCGATTTCGAGTCGCTTTGCCCGGGCAGCGCGTTTGGAAGAATGCTCGACGTGACCGAGTTCGACGCGATCGACCGCGTTGTGTCCGAGATCGAGACGAACATCGGGCGCATCGACGTGTTGGTCAACAATGCCGGCTACGGCCACGAAGGCATCATGGAAGAATCGCCTCTCGCAGAGATGCGTCGGCAGTTCGACGTGAATGTGTTCGGCGCGGTCGCGATGATGAAAGCCGTCCTGCCGTTCATGCGCGAGCGACGGCGCGGCCACATCCTCAACATCACGTCGATGGGCGGTCACATCACGATGCCGGGAATCGCGTACTACTGCGGCAGCAAGTTCGCGCTCGAAGGCATCTCCGAAGCGCTGTCGAAAGAGGTCAAGCCGTTCGGTATCGCAGTGACCGCGGTCGCGCCGGGTTCTTTCCGTACCGACTGGGCCGGCCGCTCGATGAGCCGTACGCCGCGCTCGATTGCGGATTACGACGAAAGCTTCGATCCGATCCGCGAGGCTCGCGAGGAAAAAAACGGCAAGCAGCTGGGAGATCCCCGCAAGGCAGCACGCGCAATGCTCACGGCTATCGCCGCGGAGAACCCGCCCGTTCATCTGTTGCTTGGCAGCGATGCGCTGGGCTTGGTTCGACGCAAGTTGTCGGCGCTCGAAGATGAGATACGGCAGTGGGAGAGCGTCACGGTCTCGACGGACGGCTGACGAGCGCGGGCGCCTCGACCTGGCTACGCTGGAACGCCCACCAGCTTCATTGCTGCGCCAGATCGAAGATCTCGAGCGTCGATCGAGAATCAGCGCTCGGTGATGCGACTAGCCGGTCACTTTCATGACGTTCGACACCAGTGCGTGGATCGCCGACAATCAAACGCCGGCCCGAACCCTCAGCCGCGCCCGCCACTCACGAAGGAACACCCCATGAATTTGCTGAACGATCGCTCGGAAAACGAACTCCCGCACGCGCCGGTTGGCGTTTCGCCGGCGTCCCCGCTTGCATCCGTGCGCATGCTGGCGCGCTACAAGGCCTGGGCGAATGGCATTACCTATTCCGCTGTGCGCTCGCTGCCAGATGGCGAAGCATTACGCCCACGACCAACCCGCTTCGGAAACATGGTTCACACGTTGAACCACGTCTATGTGATCGACGACATATTCAAAGCACATCTGCAGCGTGCGAAGCACGGCTATACGGCGAGAAATACGCAGGACACGCCAGCGTTGGACGACTTATGGCGAGCGGTTCAGGCGATGGATGCGTGGTACGTCGACTATGCCGATGCGCTGACGGAACGAGAGCTTGGCGAAATGATCCACTTCGAATTCGTCGGTGGTGGCGACGGCGCGATGACTCGCGAAGAGATGCTGCTGCATATCGTCAACCACGGCACCTATCACCGAGGCTTCGTTGCCGACATGCTCTATCAGGCGCGGGCGGCATCGCCGGCCAACGATCTGCCGGTATTTCTGCGCGACGTGTATCGCGCGTCTTGAGTGACGTGGCCGTTGTCATCGCAGGCGGTGGTGGCCACAAACACTTGCTGACGGTGCAAGCGCGGTGCGAGTGCTAGCCGGGCCACGCCGACACACCCGCGGCGTCGACGGCGAACCGGCACTGCTGCCCCTCGACGAGCGGCGTATCGTTGAGCGCGACATCGACCCTCGCGCCGCACACGTCCAGACGTGCGAATCGCTCGCCGCGGCGCAACTCGATCGCAACGACGCGGGCCGCGTGCGGGCCATCGGGCGCGAGCAGGATCGCGTGAGAGGCAAGCCGCCACATCACCGGCGCGCCCATCGGCAGATCCGCGCAGTTCGCTTGCACGACCCATCCCGGCGCAAGCTCGATGCGCCGCAGCGCGCGCACCACGCCACGACCGACATTCGATAGCCCGAGCAGTTCGGCCGCGCGCATCGTCGCCGGCCGCGCGAACACTTCCGCGATACTGCCAGCCTGCAATACCCGCCCCTGATCGACGACGAGAATCTCGTCCGCGAGCAGCGCGGCTTCGTCAGGGTCATGCGTGACGATGATCGTGACCGCTTCGATCTCGCGTTGCAGCTCGCGCAGCGATTGCTGAAGCCGCCGGCGTCGCGGCGTATCGAGCGCGGAGAACGGCTCGTCGAACAGCAGCAACTGACTGTGACGCGTGAGCGCGCGGGCGAGGGCCACGCGCTGCCGCTGGCCGAACGACAGTTGCTTGGGCAGATGGTTCTTCAGTGCACCGAGCCCGAGATGGCCTACCCAGTAACGCGCGGCCGCGGCATCGGCATGGACCGGAAACGCCAGTTGCTGCGCCACCGTCATATGCGGGAAAAGGCCATAGTCCTGCGGCATGTAGCCGATCTGACGCGCTTCGGGCGGCAACGCGCCGAGGTCTGTCGCGCCGAGCCTCACGCAACCCGCCTCGTTGGTTTCGAGTCCCGCGATCAGCCGCAGCGCCAGCGATTTGCCCGAGCCCGACGGCCCGATGATCGCCAGACGCCGCGTAGCCGGCGCCCAGGCGATGTCGAGACTGAACGCGCCGAGGCGGCGCGCGAGCCGGAACACGAGCCGCGGGTCTTCGGCGGCCGGCAGGGAAACCGGGCGCGCGGCGACAACGAGCGGCTCGTCGCCTGAGTCCGCGAGCGCAGCGCTCAACGGTTCGGTATCGCCGCGGCGGTAGGCCGACAACGCAGCACAGGTCACGGCGATCGCGAGCGTGGGCAGCAGCAGCGGCATCATCGCGGGTAGCCCCTGGCCGCCGAACACCACATAGGTGTAGACCGGCAGCGAATACGGGTGGTACGCGACCATCACCGTCGCGCCGAATTCGCCGAAAGCGCGCAGCCAGGCGAGCGCCAGACCGGCACGGATGGCCGGCCATGCGGCCGGCAGCGCTACCCTGAAAAAGCGGCTGCCGGCGTGATGGCCGAGCGTCGCCGCGACGTCTTCAAAGACCGGATCGGCGGCGGCGAAGGCCGAGCGTGCCGCGATCACCAGGAACGGGGCGGCCACGAAGGTTTCGGCCAGCACGATGCCGGTGAAGCTGTCGGTGAGTCCGCCGATCACGCGGCCAATCCCACTGTACGGGCCGACCAGGAACAGCAGCAGCACGCCGCTCGTGAGCGGCGGCAGCGCGAGCGGCAACTGCACGATAAAGCCGAGCACGGCCAGGCCGCGCGACGATGACCGCGCGAGGCAGTAACCGAGCGGCACGCCGCCCAGCAGAATGATCAGGGACGCGACGCTCGCGCTGGCAACCGAGACGCCCACGGCGGACGCGGCCGTATGCCAGTCGACCCCCGCCCAGTCGGCACGGCCGATCTCCGGAATGCTCGCGATGAACGGCGCGCACAGGTAGAGCGCGAGAAGCAGCGCAAGCCCGGTCAGTGGCCGGGCCGCGTGACGCTTCATTGCGCGGCGTCGAGCACGGCCTGCACCGAGGACGGCATCGCCTGTCCGTTGCCAGTGACGGTCGGCCTGATCACGTCGACGCCATGTTCGCTCAGCAGCGCGCGGCCCCTGGCGCTCAGCAGAAAGTCGATGAAGCGGCTCGCACCGTCCGGATTTGGCGCGTCCTGAAGAATCGTCAGCGTGTAGCTCGCCTTGGCCTGCAATTCCGGCGCGGGACGCAGAGCGGGTATTTTCAGGTCCGAGGTCTCGGTCGAGTAGAAGAAACCAGCATCGAGCTGCCCCGATTGCAGCCGGCCCACCAGTGTTTCCTCAGGCAGCACCTGCGCGGGATTGTCGGCTGCGCCCAGCGTTTTCTCGACGAGATCCGGCTGGTGATAGAGCGCCGCGGCCTTGCTCACCATTTCGACCGTGAACGCACCCTTCGGATCGAGCTTCGGATCGGTGCGGCCGACGCGGATGCCCGGCTCCTGCAGCACCTCGTCCCAGCGTTTCGTTTTGAAATCTTTGGCAAAGCGGCTTTGCGGGTTGTAGCCGATCGTCAGCGGCGACTCGGCGAAGTTGACATACCACGTGACGTGATCGCCATTGGCCGCGCCCATCAGGCTGGTATTGACTTTCGGGCTCGCGCTGATGAATACGTCGCCGCGCCGTAGTTTGCCCTTGATCTCATTGGCGATCTTGTTCGACCCGGCGGCATAGCCCCGGAAGTGCAGGCCCGTCTCCTTTTCGAACGACGGGCCGATACTGCGCTCCATCAAGTTAACGAGCGAACCGGCGTACAGCACATTGACCGTCGCTTGATCCGCCGCGCAGACCTGCGCATTCGTTACCGCCGCCAACACTGCAATCGATGCCAGAATCCTGCGCAACATAGCGTTCCCCGTTCGGCTATAAAGTTCGATATATTACGGGCGCCGCGAATGAAGCACAAATCGGCGTGAAACGCCTCCCAGGATCGATACACGAATGCTTGCCAGGTGTGAGCGCGTGAAGAGCCGCCGCTCATCGCGCGCTGGTCCGCGCGGATTCACTCGCTCGTCGAACCGCCCTGCAACGCCGGCCCGCCGTCCTGCGCCTCCGCTCGCGCCGGCCGCTCCACGGCTCTGACCAGACCGCTGCCGCCGCCTCCGCAGAAGAACAAATCGGCACCATTGGATTCGAGCCCGGAGATGCCCATACCGGCTGGCATCTCGACACTTTCGAGCACTTCGCCGGTGCGAGCGTCGATATGCCTCAACTCGCTCGCGTCGTTTTCCCAGGTGCCATGCCATAGCTCGCCGTCGACCCAGGTAATGCCGGTCACGAAGCGATTGGATTCGATCGTGCGCAGAATCGCGCCGCTGGCGGGATCCAGCTGATAGATCTTGCGCTCAGGATACTGGCCGACCCACAGCGACCCTTCGGCCCATGTGAGCCCCGAATCGCCGCCACCGCCGGGCGCGGGGATCGTCGACAGAACCTGGCCGGTCGCCGGATCGATCTTCTGAATGCGTCCGTGCGCAATCTGGAACAGATGCTCGCCGTCGAACGCGGTGCCCGCGTCGGCCGTCACGGCGACCGAGCGCAGCGTCTCGCCGCTCGCCGGATCGACGGCCTGCAGCCGCTCGCCTGTCGCGATCCACAGCTGGCGGCCGTCGTACGTGAGCCCGTGCACTTTGTCGACAGCTGTAAAGGGCCCATATTCGCGGATGATTTTGGCGGCTGATCGGTTCATGCTTGCCATCCTAATCATGAGGGGAACGGGGCGGGGAGTAACAATGCCGTCGCGAATCCGGTGACGGGCGGCGTCATCCAGCGGCGCGCACGCCCCTGGCCGACCGGCTGCACGTTGCCCGCGGCGGCAAGCGCATCGAGCGAGCGCTGCACCGTGCGCTGGCTCGCGCCGAGCACGAGCGCCAGCGCCGAACTCGACCAGGATTCGCCGTCGGCGAGAAACGCGAGCACCGCCGCGTGCTCGCCTTCGACAGGCGGCGCGAGCACGATAACCTCGCGCGCGTGACGCGGCTCCAGCGCGAAGCCGCGCCTGGTCGCGCCAATGCCGGCCAACGTTCCCAGCGCGCTACGCAACCGGCCGATTTCGACTCGCAAGCGCGCGCGGTGCGACTCGTCCGCGTGTTTGGCGCGGAACGCGCGTGCGACGAGGGTGTCGCGCGGCACATCGTCGGGCCACGCTTCGCCGAGCACGCGGGCGAGTGTGAAAAGGACCGGACGGCTCGCGAGCGCCACCGTCGCGTTGCGATCGCGGATCGCGTAGCGGCAGGCGTCCACGATGAGCAGGCTTTGGGCGGGATTCGATCGGCTATTGGAAGTGACGTCCGGAGCCAGCAAGCTCTCGACTTCGTCGAGCAGAATCAGCCTTGGCTCGTGATGCGCGATCACGCGCGCCGCCGGTTGGTCGAGCACGCGTGACGCGCTTTCGATCTCCGCGATCAACGCTGGAATGCCCGCATCGCGTGCCGAACGTTCGCCCCGCGCCAGCGCCGCGCGGGCGGCTTTGCTGCGAAGACGTCGCAGCGCGATGCCCGCGACCACCAGTTCGTGAGCGGCGCGCAACGCGGGCGGAAACAGCGCGGGATCGAGCGCGGCAAGCCGTCGCTCTGCGTCATCGAGACGGCCAACGAACAACAGACGCCGAGCCTGGAGATAAAGCCCATGCGCGGCATTGACGCGGTCGCCGTGCGCGTCGAGCACCGCGATGGCGGCATCGAGCGCTTTGGCCGGCCACCCGAGGTCGCGCGACGCCAGCGCAATCTCGGCTTCGGCAACCACGCACCTGGCGCGCGCGAGCGCTTCCTTCGCGCCGAACGCGCGCCCGGCGCGACGCACCAGCGCCTTCGCGCGCGCGAAGTCGCCGAGCTGCGCCATCGCGATGCCGCGCAATGCCAGCGCAGGCGCGTCGTCGCGCAACGCGACATGATCGAGCGCGCCGAGCGGATCACCCGCCGACAGTGCGCGCGCCGCCGCGGCGATCAGCCCGTCCACGACGCGCGCTTCGTGGCGCCGCACAGCCACGAAGCGCGAGCTGTTGCGTTGCGCGTCATCGAGCGACGCGTCAATCCGTCCACGGAATCCCGCCACACTTGTCACTCCCGCCCGTTCGCTGCCCAGCACTAATCTAGCACGACCATCAACCGTATCCGCCGCCGCATCGGCCTACTTCGCGCGGCGCGGACGACTCACCGGAGGACTCGAAATGACGACGCATACGACCGGAACACGCGACGAGTGGCTCGCCGCGCGACGCGCACTGCTCGACGCCGAGAAGGCATACACGCGACGCGGCGACGAACTCGCACAGCAGCGTCAGGCGTTGCCGTGGGTACGCGTGGACAAGACCTACCGCTTCGATACCGATGAAGGCAGCGCGACGCTCGCCGATCTGTTTCGCGGACGCTCGCAGCTGCTCGTCTATCACTTCATGTTCGGCCCGGACTACAAGGCCGGCTGCCCGCCCTGCTCGGCGCTCGCGGATGGCTTCGACGGTTTCGCCGTGCATCTCGCGCACCACGACGTGATGCTGATGGCGGTGTCGCGCGCGCCGCTCGCAAAGCTGCGCGCGTACAAAGAGCGCATGGGATGGACGTTCCCGTGGGCGTCGTCGTCGGGCGGCGACTTCAACTTCGACTTCAACGTGTCGTTCAGCGAGGACCAACAGCGCAAAGGCGAAATCGAATACAACTACGCGCGCAACGGCCACGCGATGGACGTGACGCCGACGCCCGAGCCCGTCGCGCAGTTCGCGGCTACTTGCGGCACGGATGCGGCCACCTATTCGCGCGATCGCCCCGGCATGAGCGCGTTCGTGCTCGAGGACGGCGTCGTCTATCACACGTATTCGACCTACGCGCGCGGCGTGGATGGGCTGTGGGGCATGTACCAGTGGCTCGATCGCGCGCCGAAGGGGCGCAACGAGACCGGCATCTGGTGGCGCCGTCACGACGAGTACGAACGGCAATGAGCGCCGTCGCACGTGCCGTTCGGGCAGGCGGCCAACCCGCAGCGGGGCGTCGCGCCAGCGGTTGCAGTCGCGCGTTTGCCGGCGTCTGCGCATTGCTGTTCGCCGCGAGCGTCGCAGCGACGCTCGCGCAGAGCCTGTCGATGGCGGCGATGGGCGAGTTGCCGATGCCCGGCGGCTGGTCGATGTCGATGCTCTGGATGCCGGCGTGCGGCCGGACGTGGACGCGCGGTGCGGCATCGTTTGCCGGCATGTGGACCGTGATGATGGCGGCGATGATGCTGCCGTCGCTCGCGCAGATGCTGGCGCGTTATCGCGAAGCGGTCGGATCGCAGGTGCGCGCGACGGAACTCGCGTTGCTGACGTTGCGGGTGGCCGGCGGCTACTGGGCTGTATGGATCGCGTGCGGCGTCGCGGTGTTCGCGTTGGGCGCCGCGCTAGCGACGGCCGAATTGCGATGGCAAACGCTTGCGCGTGCGGTTCCGTTCGCGGCCGGTCTGGCCGTGCTGTTGGCCGGCGTGCTGCAGCTAGGCGCGTGGAAGGCGCGCCACCTAGCTTGCTGCCGGGCAACGCCGCGTATCGGGGCGGACGCTGCCGCCGCGTGGCGGCATGGCGTGCGCATCGGCATTCACTGTGGCTGCTGTTGCGCGGGATTGACGGCGGTGCAGCTCGTCGTCGGCATGATGGACCTGCGCATGATGGCAGTCGTGACCGCGGCGATTATCGCCGAGAGGTTTTCACCGGATGGCGCGCGCATCGCACGGATGGTCGGTGCTATGGCCATCGGCGGCGGATTGTTGCTGATCGCGCACGCCGCCGTGAATGCGTAATCGCACGGGGACGAGCGGTTGCCGGGTCAACGCCACTGCAAGAATCGATACCTGGAGCCGGGCATATCGCAATATTGTTGTGCGGCGAGAAACAGTGAGTTTGCTAATTAGGTATTTACCCTAATCCGCGTGACCCGCACACTGTCTTCACTGCTGCAGGAAAACGAATCCGCAGCCAAACAAAGACAATATCTGGAGGTAGTCATCATGAAATCGCTCGTTCAAGCTGTCGTTATCGCCGCTACCCTTGCCGCTCCGGTTGCCGTTTTCGCCCAGTCGAATCAGCCGCTGACCCGCGCGCAGGTTCGCGCAGAGCTGATCCAGGTCGAGAAGGCCGGCTACAACCCGGCGCGTTCGAACCCGAATGAATATCCGGGCAACATTCAGGCTGCGGAAGCTCGTGTCGCCGCGCAAAACAGCGCGGTTGGCGGCGTGACCAGCGGTTCGTCGCAACAAGGTCACGCAGCTGAGTAAGCTGTTAGCTTGTTGGAAGGTAGCAAGAAGTTGCTGTAGCAGTACCTGCCGGGGCGCTTTGCCGTTAGTGCTCCAGCAGCTTCCCCTACTGGCCCGCCATCGCGGTTGAATGCGATGGCGGGCCAGTTCCGTTTACGGCGTCGTCGGATCAAACCGCGCCCGCGTTGATATACGCGGTCTTCACCGTCGTATAGAACTCGCGTGCGTAGGTGCCCTGCTCACGCGGACCATAGCTCGAACCCTTGCGACCGCCGAACGGCACGTGATAATCGACACCCGCCGTCGCGGTGTTGACCATCACCATGCCGGCTTGCACATGACGGCGGAAATGGCTCGCGTACTTCAGCGACGTCGTGCAGATACCGGCCGACAAACCGAACTCGGTATCGTTGGCTGCCGCGAGCGCCTCGTGGTAGTCCTTGACCTTGATCACCGACGCCACCGGCCCGAACACTTCTTCGCGATTGATGCGCATCGCGCGCGTCGTCTCGGTGACTAGCGCGGGCGCGAGGAAATAACCCTTTGCCGCACCCTCGACGCGCTCGCCGCCGAACACCGTGCCGCCCTCTTCGCGCGCGATCGCGAGATAGCGCTCGTCCTGCTCCAACTGCTTGTCGTCGACGACCGCGCCGATGTGCGTGCCGTCCGCGAGCGGGTCACCGACCTTCAGCGCACGCATGCGCGCCTTCATCCCTTCGATGAAGCGCTCGTAGATCCCTTCGGTCACGATCAGCCGGCTCGACGCGGTACACCGCTGGCCCGTCGAATAGAACGCGCCGTTGATGCATGCTTCGATCGCGACATCGAGGTCGGCGTCGTCGAGAACGACCATCGGGTTTTTGCCGCCCATCTCCAGTTGGAATTTCTTGCCCGACGCGAAGCACTTCGCGCCGATCGCGCGGCCCGTCGCGACCGATCCGGTGAAGCTCACCGCATCGACGTCCGGCGAGGTGACCAGCGCCTCGCCGACCACCGAACCGCGCCCCATCACGAGGTTGATAACGCCCGCCGGCGCGCCGGCCTCGGCGATGATCTTTACCAGCGACCACGTACTCGCCGGCACCAGGTCGGCCGGCTTGATGACGACCGTGTTGCCGTACGCGAGCGCCGGCGCGATCTTCCACGCTGGAATCGCGATCGGGAAATTCCACGGCGTGATCAGGCCGACCACACCGACCGGCTCACGCGTCATTTCGACGGTCATCCCCGGCCGCACCGACGGCAACACTTCGCCGCCCAGACGCAGTGCTTCGCCTGCGAAGAACTTGAAGATCTGCCCGGCGCGGCCGACTTCGCCGATCGCCTCAGGCAGCGTCTTGCCTTCCTCACGCGCGAGCAGCCGGCCAAGCTCGGCCTTGCGCGCGAGGATCGTGGTGGCCGCCTGGTCTAGCACTTCGAAACGCTGTTGCGGGGTCGACACCGACCACTGCGCGAATGCGTTGCGCGCGGCGCTGATCGCACGTTGCGTCTGCTCGGCGTCGGCCTGCGCGAATTCGCCGACCACGTCGTCGAGATTCGAAGGATTGACGTTGCGGGAGACGCTTGCGCCGTCGACCCACTGTCCGTCGATGTAGTTTGCAAACTGGCTCATATCCGTTCTCCTGTCCCATGCAGTTTTATCGCCATCTATAACGAACTGCCCGTGCCACCGTCACGCAGCAACCAGCAGGCCACGGGCGGCCAGATTGCGATACAGCGCGCGCACGCCGAACGTCCACGGCTCGATTTCGGTCGACAGACGCACGGTGTTGATCAACGCGCCGAGCTGCGGCGTCGAAATCGTCACGCGGTCGCCGAGATGGTGCGTGAAGCCGCCGCCAGGCGCGTCGCGATCCTTGATCGGCGAGAACATCGTGCCGAGGAACAGCATGAAACCGTCCGGATACTGGTGGTGCCGCCCGCACGTCTGCGCGACCAGATCGGCGGGGTCGCGGCTGATCTCGCTCATATGGCTCACGCCGTCGAGCACGAAGTCGTCGTCCTCGCCTTCGACGCGCAGCGCCACGCTCGCGCTACGCACCGAGTCGAGCGAGAACGTATCGTCGAATAAGCGCACGAACGGGCCGATCGCGCACGAGCCGTTGTTGTCCTTGCACTTGCCGAGCAGCAGCGCCGAGCGGCCTTCGATATCGCGCAGGTTCACGTCGTTGCCGAGCGTCGCACCGACGACGCCGCCGCGGCTATTCACCGCGAGCACGATTTCCGGCTCCGGGTTGTTCCACACCGACGCGGCGAGCAGACCGACGTCCGCGCCGAAGCCGACCGCCGACATCGGCTGCGACTTCGAAAACACCTCGGCGTCCGGGCCAATGCCGACTTCCATGTATTGCGACCACGCATCGCGCCGTTCCAGTTCCGCCTTCAGCTTCATCGCCGCTTCCGAGCCTGGCTTGATCTTCGACAGATCGGTGCCGATCGTCGATGCGATCGTCTCGCGCACTTCCTTCGCCTTCGCCGGATCGCCGCCCGCCTGTTCCTCGATCACCCGCTCGATCAGGCTCACCGCGAACGTGACGCCGCAGGCCTTGATCGCCTGCACGTCGCACGGCGCAAGCAGACGCACGGCCGGCCCCGCCGCCGCACCCGAGGCGGGCAGATTCGCTTCGATCAGTTGCGCGACCGGTCCGAGCGACGTGCCCGGCGCGCTGCGCGCGAGCTGCGCGGCATCGTCGCGTTCGAACAGATCGGCGGTGGTCGGCACCGTCGCGGTGATGTCGAACACCTCGCCGCCGCGCACGGCGATCACGCACGGTCCCTCGTGCTGCCCGGTCTTGCGCCACACGCGGCCAATCAGCAGCGCGTTGTCGAGGTCGTCCGGAAGGAAGCTGGATGGGGATGTTGCGGACATGGGGATGGCTCTCTCAGCAAGTTAGGGAAACGGGAAAGGCCGGGCTTCGCAGGAATATGAAAAACCCGCGAAACCCGGCCTCGCTCTTTACGTATCAGTGCGAATGCCTCGGATTGCCGCGCTCGGCAATCACCTTCAGATAAAGCGTCGCCGGTTCGAGACAGCCGCCGGTCGAAAGCTGGCCGACCGTCTTGCGATACAGCTCCTGCCACGGTGTTTGCGCAGGCGGAATCTCGAAGTGCACGGTTTCGCGGCGTCGCGCGAGTTCCGCTTCATCGACGAGCACATTGACGCTGCGCGCATTCAGATCGACGCGAATCCGGTCGTTCGTGCGCAGCAGCGCTAGGCCGCCACCCACCGCCGCTTCCGGCGACATGTTCAGAATCGACGGACTGGCGGACGTACCGCTCTGCCGGCCGTCGCCGAGCGTCGGCAACGACGTGATGCCCTGGCGCACGAGTGCCGCGGGCGGCGCCATATTCACGACCTCGGCGCTGCCCGGATAGCCGACCGTGCCGGTGCCGCGAATCACCAGGATGCAACGCTCATCGATCTCGAGCGACGGGTCGTTGATGCGCGCGTGATAGTCCTCGGGACCGTCGAACACGATTGCGCGCGCCTCGAAGGTGTTTTCCGCGCCGGGCTCGCTCAGGTAGGTCTTGCGGAACGCTTCGCCGACCACCGACATCTTCATGATCGCGCTATCGAAGAAATTGCCCGACAGCACCATGAAGCCCGCGCCGTGTTTGAGCGGATCGTCGGTCGTCTTGATCACTTCGCGATCCGGTTTCGGTGCATTGGCCGCGATTTCGCCGATCGTGCTGCCCGACACCGTCTGGCATTGCTCATGCACGAGCCCGCCCTTCGCCAGCTCGCGCATCACAGCTGGCACGCCGCCCGCGCGGTGAAAACTCTCGCCGAGGTATTCGCCCGCCGGCATGCAGTTGACGATCAACGGCACCGGTTCGCCGATGCGCTGCCAGTCATCGAGACTCAACTCGACGCCCATATGCCGCGCAATCGCGATCAGATGCGGCGGGCAGTTGGTCGACGCACCGAGCGCCGACGCGACGACGATCGCGTTTTCGAACGCCTGCTTCGTCATGATCTGCGACGGCCGCACGTCTTCGCGCACCAGATCGACGATGCGCTTGCCGGTCGCGTACGCCATCTGCCCGCGCTCGCGGTACGCGGCCGGAATGCTCGCGCAGCCGGGCAGCGACATGCCGAGCGCTTCGGCGAGGCTGTTCATCGACAGCGCAGTGCCCATCGTGTTGCAGTGGCCGATCGACGGCGACGACGCCGTGGTCAGCTCCATGAAACCTTCATAGTCGATCTCGCCGGCCGCGAGCAGATTGCGCGCATGCCAGATCACGGTGCCCGAGCCGACGCGCTTGCCGTCGTGCCAGCCGTCGAGCATCGGCCCGCCGGACAATACGATCGCCGGCATATCGACGGTCGCCGCGGCCATCAGGCAGGCCGGCGTGGTCTTGTCGCAGCCGGTGGTCAGCACCACGCCGTCGAGCGGAAACCCATGCAGGATTTCGACGAGGCCGAGGTACGCGAGATTGCGATCGAGCGCCGCGGTCGGCCGGCGGCTTTGCTCGGCGAGCGGATGCACCGGAAACTCCATCGGAATACCGCCCGCATCGCGAATGCCCGCCTTCGTGCGCGCCGCAAGCTCGATGTGATGCCGGTTGCACGGCGCGAGATCGCTGCCGGTCTGCGCGATGCCGATGATCGGCCGGCCCGACTGCAGCTCTTCGCGCGTCAGACCGTAATTCATGAAACGCTCGACGTACAGCGCCGTCATATCCGCGTGCGATGGATCGTCGAACCATTCCTGGCTGCGCAGCCGGCGCGGGGTGGATGCTGACATGATGCTTATCTCTCCGACATGGTGAGGGTTTCGTTGGCTGGCGCGGCCTGCTGCTTCGCGCCCGGCTCGCCGTCTCTCGCCGGCGCGCTGTGCGCCAGCATCGCGCGCGGCACCAGCAGGATCAGCCCACAGCTGACCAGCAGACACGCGCCGAGCGCGTAAGTGCCGTTGTTGATATCGCCGGTCAGATTCTTCGCCACCGCGGTGATCATCGAACCGGTAAAGCCCGACAGGTTGCCGATCGCGTTGATCATCGCGATACCGGCCGCGGCCGCCGCACCCGACAGAAGTTGTCCGGGGAACGTCCAGTAGATCGGCATCAGCGCGAGAATGCCGGCGGTCGCGATGGTCAGGAACGTGATCGCCAATACCACATGATGCGCCAATGCCGCGCTCATGATCAGGCCAAATCCGCCAATCAGCGCCGGGATCGCGGCGTGCAGGCGCCGCTCGCCGGTTTTCTTCGAATGCGCGGCGTTCGCCAATGTCGCGATGATCGCGACGCCATAGGGGATCGCGGTCAGCAGGCCAATATGCAGCGGATCCTGCACGCCGGTTGCCTTGATGATCGACGGCAGCCAGAACGCGAGGCCGTAGAAGCCGGTATTGAACGTGAGCAGGATCGCGACCAGCAGCCAAACGCGCGGATCGCGCACGGCCGAGCCGAAGCGCCGGGTCTTGTGGGTGCTTTCGCGCGCCAGATTGGCCGCGAGCAGCGTCTTTTCCTGCGGCGAGAGCCAGCGTGCATACTCGATGCCGTCATCGAGCGAGAAATACACGACGAATGCGGTCAACAGCGACGGCACGCCTTCGATCAGCAGCATCCACTGCCAGCCCTGAAAGCCGAACATGCCGGCTGTATGGTCCATCAGCCAGCCCGACACGATGCCGCCGAGCATCAGGCTGACCGGCATCGCGATCAGGAAGCCCGACATCACGCGGCTCTGCCGTTGTGCCGGGAACCAGTAGTTCAGATACAGGATCACGCCGGGAAAGAAGCCCGCCTCGCAGATACCGAGCAGGAATCGCAGCAGGTAGAACATCGTCGCCGTCTCGACGTGCGCGACGTGCGCAAGCGGCTCGACGAACGCGAGCGCCATCGACACCAGGCCCCACGTGAACATGATCCGCGCGATCCAGAAGCGCGCGCCGTAGCGATGCAGGAACACGTTGCTGGGCACTTCGAAGATGAAATAGCCCCAGAAAAACACGCTCGCGCCGATCGCGTACATCGTGTCGGACAGGCCGAGATCGTCGAGCATCTGCAGCTTCGCGAAACCGACGTTCACGCGGTCCAGATACGCGACCACGTAGCACAGCAGCAGGATCGGCAGCAGCCGGCGCACGACCTTGCGATAGGTCTTTTCTTCGAACTCGTCGGGCCGCGCGGCGGGCGCGGCGATCGCGGACGGTACAGCGGTCATGGGTATCTCCATCAGCGTGTTGTCGTGGGAAATGCCGTTGCGCGCCGGAGCGCCTCCACGCGCGCCGACGAACTCCGCCGATCAAGTTACCGGTAACATTTCTGGCTGTGGATGTTACGCGCGGCTCACTGTCCGAACAACCAAGGGATATCCCTGAGGTGGTTTCGCGTGCCCGAACCCGCTGGCCCGCCGGCTTTATCAGGCGGCGCAGCTTTTTTATGCGCTTTCCCGCGGGACGACCGTGAAGTCGATCTTGACCGGCTTGCGGCGCGGCGTGTGGCCGTTTTCGCGGTCGGCGAGCGCTGCGAGCAGCGTTTCGCCGGCCCGTTGCCCGATGCCGTAGGCATCCACCGACACCGTCGTGATGGTCGGCTGACAGCACCACGACACCTCGAAGTTGCCGAAGCCGGCAATCGCGATGTCGTCCGGCACCGACAGCCCGCGCCGCTGACATTCCATGATCGCGCCGAACGCCGACATGTCGCTCACGCACATCACCGCTTCGGTATCGGGCCAGCTTTCGAGCAATGCGCCGATCGCCGGCGCGCCGTGACTCATCGTGATCGGCGAATCGCCGAGCCGGATTACGCGCGGCTCGCCAAGCCCCAGCGCCTTCATTTCGGCGACGTAGCCGCGCATCCGGTCGTGACCGCGCCGGTCGCGCTCGCTTGCGCCGGCGATAAATCCGATGCGCCGATAACCGCGCTCGTGCAAATGCCGGACCATCGCGCGCGCCGCCGCCGAGTTCGAAAAGCCGACCACCGTATCGATCGGGTCGGTGGGCAGATCCCACATCTCGACGACCGGAATACCGGCGCGCTGCAGCAGCGTGCGCGTCGCCGCGGTGTGCCGGCTGCCCGTCAGCGCGACGCAGCGCGGTTGATGGCGCAGCATCGAGCGCACCAGCGCTTCCTCCTGCTCCAGCCGGTAGTCGGTGTCGCCGAGCAGCAGCTGCAGACCGTGCGGGGTCAGCGCGGCATTCAGGCCGCGCACGGTGTCGGAGAAGTTCGAGCTGGACAGCGACGGCACCAGCACCGCGACGAATTCGGAGCGGCCCGAGGACAGCGCGCCGGCCGCCGCGTCGGCGACATAACCAAGCTCGTCGATCACTTTCTGGACCCGCTCGCGGGTCGCCTGCGACACGTTGCGCCCCGCGAGCACACGCGACACGGTCATCTTCGAAACGCCTGCGCGTTCGGCAACATCGGACATGCGGGGCGGGACGGGCGGCCTGGACGTCATGGTGGGGATCGGTGCAAATGCGCGGAAGTCACGGAACGCACATGATAGCTGGCAGCATCGTGCCGGACGACCATCGCGATGTCCGCCCGGGTTCGCCGCCCGTGCTCGCCGCCTGGTCTGGCCACTGCCCTTGTCGTTAGCGTTTGAAGCCCACCGTGCAGCGCGCCTGCGCCTGCCCCGGCACCGGCGCGCGGAACGTGAACAACCCGCCCGCCTGCGGCTGATGCTGGCGCTCGACCGCCGTCAGTCCCTTCCACGCGGTCGATACGTACACGGTTTGCAGATCGTCGCCGCCGAACGCGAGCTTGGTCACGTTCGCGCACGGCAACGGCACCTGATCGACCAGTTCGCCGGCTGGCGAATATCGCTCGATACGCCAGCCGCCAAACAGCGCGACCCACAGGAAGCCTTCGGCGTCGACCGCCATGCCGTCCGGGTGGCCGTCGCCCGAAATGGCGGCGAAGATGCGCTTGCCCGACAACGTGCCGTCGTCCGCAACATCGAACGCATAGACGACGCGGCGCGTCGTATCGTTGTGGTAAAGCGTGCGGCCGTCCGGGCTCATCGCCGGACCGTTCGTGATCACGTAGTCGTCGTCCTGCGCGATCGCCGCACCGCTTTCGTTCACGCGGTACAGCGTGCCGCTCGGCGCTTGTTCCGCATCATCCATCGAGCCGAACCACAGGCGCCCGCGCGCATCGACGAAACCGTCGTTGAGCCGGTTGCCCGGCAGATGCCGTTCGACGTCCACCAGCTTGCTGAATTGCCCGGTCGTCGCATCGAAGCGATACAGGCCGCCGGGCAGCCCGCAGACGAAAGCAGCGTCGCCAAGCGGTGCGATAAAGCCCGGCTGATCCGGCGCCTGCCACGTCTGTTGTTCGCCAGTGGCCACGCTCAACCGATGAATCCGCCGTCCCTTGACATCGACGAAATACACCGCGTTTTCCGCGGCCTGCCACAGCGGCCCTTCGCCAAGTTCGGCGCCCACCGGCCATACGCACATCGTAACCGGCAAGCTCATTCTCCGTACCACCCGGCGTCGACGAAGTAATCGCGACCGGAGCAGCGCGACGCGTCGTCCGAGGCGAGGAACAGCGCCATGCGCGCGACGTGCTCGGGCTCGATACGCAGTGGCAGACACTGACTCGCGACGACCTTCGCCTCGCTCTCGGCCGATTGCCATAGCTGCATCTGCCGGGGTGTCTTCACCGCACCGGGGATGATGCAGTTCACGCGAATCCCCGCGCTGCCCAGGTCGCGCGCAAGACCGCGCGTGAGACCTTCGATGCCCGCCTTCGCGGTCATATAGATCGCGAGATTCGGCAACGCCAGATGCCACGACACCGAGCCGAGATTGAGGATCACGCCGCGCCCTGCTTCGCGCATCCCGTTCGCGGCGGCCTGCGCGCAGAAGAACTGGTGCCGCAGATTCACGGCCATGCGTTCGTCCCAGTAGCTGGCCGTGAGTTCGCCGATTTCATGCCGGTCGTCGTTGCCGGCGTTGTTCACGAGCACGTCGATCGGGCCGGCCGCGTCGACGATCGTCGCGAAGGTGCTTTCGATCGCTTCGACGTTGCGCAGATCGCAGCGGCGGAACAACGGCGGATGCTTCGCATCGCGCAGCGTTTGCTGCAACGCGAGCGAATCTTGCTCGGACACATCGAGGAAAAACACCCGCGCGCCCTGCTGCGCGAACGCTTCGACCATCGCGGCGCCGATCCCGCTGCCACCGCCGGTGACGACGACCGTTTTGTCCGACAGGCTTGGATAGATTGCGTACGACATCAGATGTTCACTTTTTACGAGTAGGACCACACATAGGGCGGCGAGCGTCGCGCAGCTGTTCGCGCGCGTGTCGCTCGGCCCTTCCTGAGCTGCCTGCCGCCTACGACAGGATTTCGACGTCGCTGAGCATACGCCAGTCTCGTTCGAGCGTTCGGGTCGCGTTGCCCGCCACCGTGACCGTACCGCCCAGATGGATATCGCGGCTCGAACTGCCGACCAGCAGATCGAAATCACCGGGCTCGACGATGCGCTCACCCCGTTCGTCGGTGAAGTTGAGCATGTCGACCGGCAACTTCACGCGCACTCGCGCCGACGCGCCGGCGCCCAGCGGTACGCGCGCGAACGCTTTCAGTTCGCGCACGGGCCGAGCCACCGATGCATGGCGGTCGCGCACATATACCTGCACGACTTCGGTGCCGTCGCGCGCGCCGGTGTTATCGACCGTGAAGCTCAACTCGATCGTGCCGTCTTCGAGCGGCACTTCGGGTTGCGCGAGCGCGAGATCGCCGTAACGGAACTGCGTGTAGCCGAGGCCGAAGCCGAACGGATAGCGGCTCCCGAAGTGGCACGCAACCGGCGTTCCCGAGCTCTTCAGCCGATGGTTGTACACGTACGGCACGGCGCCGGCGCTCTTCGGCACCGACAGCGGCAGACGGCCGCTGAAGTTGGCGCGGCCCACCAGCAGATCGGCCAGCGCATCGGCGCCGCGCTCGCCCGGCGCGAACGCCATGATCTGCGCGGCGATGCGGTCTTCGAGGCCGCCGAGATTGTACGGTCGGCCGCCGGTCATCACCACGACGGTCGGCGTGCCGCTGCCGACCACCGCGTTGAGCAACATCTGCTGCACGCCCGGCAGATCGAGGCTGTCGGTATCCGACCCTTCGCCCACGGTGCCGGACTGGAACAGCCCCGCCAGATCGCCAACGAACACGATCGCCACGCCCGCCTGCCGCGCGGCGTCGACCGCCGCCGCGATGCTGCCGATGTCACTGCTGATCAGCTGGTCGTCACGCGTCGCTTCGCCGTTCAGATCGAGCGATACGTCGCCCGGGAACACCGGCGCGCCCGCGCGGCGCTCCTTGATGATGTCGCAGCCTGGCGCATGGATCACCCGCTCGTTGCCGAGCCGCGCGCGCAACGCCTGCAGCGGTGTCGCGATCGATGCAGTCGATTGTTCGCCGCTGTTGATCAGATGCACCGGAAAGCTATAGCCGGCGAGCAGCGCGAGCGGATCGTCGGCGGTCGGGCCGATTACTGCGATTGTTTCCGCGCCATTCGCATTCAACGGCAGCACGCCACCTTCCGCACCTTCATTCCGCAGCAGCACCGCCGATTCGAGCGCGACCTGATACGCGGTGTCGCCCGCCGCCGCGCTTTTCACGTCGACGCGTTCGGGATCGACATACGGCCTCTCGAACAGGCCCAGTCGGAACTTCATACGCAGCACGCGCGAGACGGCGGCGTCGATCGTCTGTTCGGTGATCTCGTTACGCGCGAGCGCTTCTTTTAGATGCACCGCGCACTCATGTCCCGGTAACTCAACGTCGAGACCGGAATTGAACGCGAGCGCCGCCGCCGATGCGCTGTCGCGCGCCACCGCGTGATGACTGAACAGCAGATCCACGCCCGCATAGTCGGCGACGACGAGACCGTCGAAGCCCCACTTCTCGCGCAGCGTCTCATGCAACAGCTTGCGGTCGCCATGACAGGGCACACCGTCGACATCGTGATAAGCCGGCATCACCGAGCCTGCGTTCGCGAGCTTGACCGCCATCTCGAACGGCAGCATGAACACATCGTTGAGTTCACGCGGGCCCACATGCACGGGCGCATGATTGCGGCCGCCTTCGCTCGCCGAGTGACCGACGAAATGCTTCAGCGTCGCGAGCAGATCGCGTTGTTCGCCTTGCAGACCCTTCACGTAATGACATGCGAGCACACCGACCAGATACGGGTCTTCGCCGAGTGTTTCCTCGGTGCGGCCCCAGCGGGGATCGCGCGACACGTCGAGCACCGGCGCGAGTCCTTGGTGACAGCCGATCGAACGCGCCTGCTCGCCGATGATCCTGCCCACCTCGCCGACCACGCCGGGGTTCCAGGTCGCCGCGTAGTTGAGCGGCGACGGAAAGAGCGTCGCGTCCTTGATCATCAGCCCGACCAGACATTCCTCGTGGGACATCACCGGGATACCCAGGCGCGTGTCTTCAACCATCTTGCGCTGCAGTTCGTTGAGCGCGCGCACGCCTTCCTTCGGATCGACCGTATGGGTGCCGAGCGGACGCGTGATCTGGCCGAGGCCATGCTGCAGGATCTCGTCGACCGTGTTCTCGTTCGCGCTCTGTGCGAAATCGATGCTGCGCGTCTTGTGCTTGCCGTCGGTCGACAGTTTCAGCCAGGCGGCGTGAAGCTGCGCAATTTTTTCGTCCAGCGTCATGCGCGCGAGCAGGTCGGCAACGCGCTCGTCCACCGGCGCCGCGGCATTGCGGTAAAGCGGAACTTCACTTTGGCGAAGCAACATGGAGAACTCCTTTTTGATTATCCGTGGTGTGCGAACCGCGCAACGCGCCGACAAATCGTTTTCTCACAAGCGTGCGGCGGGGTGCCGTTTTATCGAATGCAATCCCCGCTCCTTCCCGATGCCTCTTCGAAATGCGCAATTCGTTCGGGCGATCGAACGCCGACGCAACGCGTAATGCGTCACGTCCTGGCTGGGTGATGTCTTGATTCGTTGCGACCCGCCCAACGCAAAGGACGGCAGCGAAACGCAGTGGAACGCGGTGGAACTCAGTGCAAGCGAGGCACCGCAAAATCGTTGTCGTCGAACACATGACATGCGTTCGGCGCTAGCGTCAGCCCAATGCGCTCGTCATGCGTGACGCCGCCGTCGCCGGGCAGCTTCGCGATCATCGTGCGGCCGTCGCGCGCACCGCCGTCGATATGCACGTAGCTGTGCTCGCCCATCCGTTCGACCAGACGCACCGCGCAGCGGATCGTCTGCACGCCGGGCTGGGCCGACGGCAAGCCGAGATGTTCCGGCCGGATTCCCAGCGTGATCTGCGAGCCTACCTGCAGCTTGCGGCCGTCGACCGCCGCGCGCACCTGCTCGCCGGTCGTCAGTTCAACCTCGATGCCTGTTTCGTCGATGCGCTTCACCGTGGCCGGCATAAAGTTCATTTTCGGCGAGCCGATAAAGCCCGCGACGAAGCGGCTCTTCGGCCGGTGATACAGATCGAGCGGCGCGCCGATCTGCGCGATGCTGCCGTGCTTTTCCATCTCGACGCCAGCATGCAGCAGCACGATTTTGTCAGCGAGCGCCATTGCTTCGATCTGGTCGTGCGTAACGTAAATCGCACTCGCGCGGCGAAATTCGCGATGCAGTCGCGCGATCTCGATGCGGGTCTGCACGCGCAGCGACGCGTCGAGATTAGACAGCGGTTCGTCGAACAGGCATACGCCCGGTTCGCGCACGATCGCGCGGCCGATCGCAACCCGCTGGCGCTGACCGCCGGACAACGCCGCGGGCCTGCGTTCGAGCAAACCGTCGAGTTACAACGCGGCGGCGGTGCGACGCACCTTGCTGTCGATCGTCGCCTTGTCGATCTTCGCCTGGCGCAAACCGAACGCCATGTTTTCGTAGACGCTCATATGCGGATACAGCGCGTAGTTCTGGAACACCATCGCAACGCGGCGCTGCGCGGGCGGCACGTGGTTCATTAGTTGACCGTCGATGCGCAGCTCGCCCTCCGTGATCGATTCGAGTCCGGCAATCATGCGCAGCAAAAGTGGACTTGCCGCAGCCCGACGGCCCGAGAAACACGCAGAACTCGTTTTCGCCCACTTCGAGGTGAACGCCACGAATGATCGGCGAATTGCCTTCGTACGCCTTCTGTACTTTGCTCAGGGTAATGCTTGCCATAGCTCGTTGTATTCGCAGTTAAATTGCCGGGAGCGCGCGTCGAGTTGCTGCGCCGCGGCTGCTTCCGTTGGACCGCGGTGATCGCGCGGCCCGCTTCGTCATCCGTTCGTTAGGCCTTCTTGTGCCGTTCTTCAGCCCTTCAGCGAGCCGGCCATCATCCCCTTGATCAGACGCTCCTGACCGAACGCATACGCGGCGATCAGCGGCAGCGACGTCATCGTGACGACCGCCAGCATCGCCGGAATATTCGACGAGTACTGCCCCTGAAAGTCCCACACCGCGAGCGGCAGCGTGCGATGCGGCGGCGTGGACGTCAGCATGTACGCGAAGATGAACTCGTTCCACAGCGCAATGCCGTTGTAGATCGCAACCGTCGCGAGCCCCGGCGTGGATAGCGGAAAGAAAATGCGCCAGAAGATCTTGAACGGACCGCAGCCGTCGAGCTGCGCCGCTTCCTCCAGCTCGTGCGGGATTTGCCGCATGAACTCGGTCAGGATGAAAATCGAGATCGGCAGGCTCAGCGCGACGTACGGCCCGATGAGCGCGAACTGCGTGTCATACAAACCGAGGTTGCGCGTGAGCAGATAGATCGGCACCAGCGTCGCGTGCAGCGGCACGATCATCCCGGCGATCACGAGGCCGAACAGCAGCTTGTTCAGACGGAAGCGCAAGCGCGCGAACACGTACGCGGCCATTGCGCTCAGCACCACGATAAGCAGCACCGACACGCCCACCACCAGCACGCTATTGGTGAAATAAGTCAGATACGGGCCATGCAGCACCGCCAGGTAATTGCCGAAATACACATGTGCCGGCAACGCCCACACCGGCGCCGAAAAAGTTTCCTCCTGCGTTTTCAGGCTCGTCACCACGACGAACAGGAACGGCAGCGTGGTCACGGTAAGCCAGATCAACGCGAGCAACGGCACGCCGATGCGGATCCTGCGGAAATGAACGCGAAATGCGGGTGTGGACATGCTCAGACTTCCGTTTCGTAACGACGGGTAAAGCGCATTGCGATGGCGGCGACCAGCGACACGATGACGAACATGGCGGAGCCGATCGTGCTGCCATAGCCTAGCTGGAACGAACTGAACACCGTGCGGTACATGTAGGTGGCCATCAGTTCCGACGACCCTTCGGGGCCACCGCCCGTCATCACGTAGATCAGGTCGAAATAGCGCAGCGAGCCGAGCACCGACAGCAGCACCGCGGTGCGGATCGCGCCTTGCAGATGCGGCAGCTTGATGCGCCAGAAGATCCATGATCGACAACGCAAGAAGTTTTTTTCTCATTAGATTTCCTATATGTATTTGGGCGTCTCCAAGCCGCGCAGGATGCATGTGTTCTCTCTATATATCCCCGCTCTCGCTGAAATGCTGGCTTCGCATTTCGAGGCGATTATAGGAACGGCCCTTCGACCAGGTATCGAACTTTCGGCTCAGGGAAAACGCTGTTACCGATAACAGTTGCGCGCCGGTTCGAGCCGATGTAGCACCCCGCTTCGTGACCATCGCGTGGTGGTCATTTGCCTGGCAAATCCGTTTGCGTCCATCGCAGAAAAAAGCGCATACGGGTCGCGCGGTGCATCGGGCTGCGCGTGCACAGGCGCACGAGGGCGCCTGTACGCCGGTTCAGGCCATATCGGATGTTGTGAGGATGCAACGACGTGCGCGGGGCGCGCCGGCGGATTGGTCTACGAGACCGGCATCGTCCCCGTCAGCAGGTGCGGTCATTAGCGACTATCATCAACGCATGATGCCGGGCAATGAGCCGGGCTCGGTCCGAACAACACCGGTTGCTTGCGGCAGGCGCAACGCTCCCCGGCAGACCCCGCCTTTCGGCTGCTCACGCTGTTCCCTCGCCACGCCGCGCGCGACGTCCCGCTCGAACACACTGCACCAGCACGCTTTTCTTCGGGCGAAGGCACGCAAGCGCTCACCGTCCGAAGCGGCGCACTCCTCGACACGCCATTGCGGTACTTAGCGATGCGCGCACTGCAAAGAGGATCGTGTCCGATGCGCTTCCCGGTCACGCATCGCGTCGGACCGGAAGACCTGCTGCCGGCGTTAGCCGGCACATCTGCGTATCTTCAAGGAGGTACCGTGAAAACAGTCATTGCTTCCGCACTCGCGTTGCTGATTTCCAGCACCGTCGTGCCGGCCGTTCACGCCGACACCGGCTCAAACGCGACCGACCAACAAGTCGCGCGTGATGTCCGAGTCAAGGCCGCCCGCAACGGCGTCAGTCTGTCTCATGTATTTGTGTTTTCGCGATCGGGCGCAGTCACGCTGATCGGATGGGTACCCGAGCGAGGACAAGTCGCACTGGCTGAACGAAGCGCGACTACGGTCGATGGCGTCACCTCGGTGAATAACCTGCTTTCTCGCGGACGCTGACAGCGACTGACATTGCCGCGCGGTCGAAGTCCGACGCAGCGCGCGCGTTGAAGGTCCACGACGTTTCGTGTCCCGCTGGTCCGGCTTGAATGACTGGCACGCTGCTTCGCACACGCAGCAGCGCGCGTGGGTCCGGTCGGCTGAATCAGAAAGCGCTTTCATAGCACTGCCGCGATCGCGCCAGCAGCTTCGTGTCATCGGCGTTCGTCTCGGAGCAGAAAAAAAGCCCACACTGAAGCGTGCGGGCCTTGTCGCGAAACCGGCGGCACAGCGGGCCGCGCGAGCGTCGATTAAAGCGTTGGCGTCTCAGGGTCTCATGGGTCTCAAGGCTCGTCGGAGCCGACCTGTTCCAATGCACTCAGATCCTCACCGAAATCGTCGGGTTGCCCGTCGGCCGTTTCATGGGTGTGCTTCGGCGACTTGACGACCGGCGGCGGCATCTTGCCGATGCCTTCGTCGACACGTTGCAGCAGATACGGGAAGAACGGATTCGATGCAATACGGAACATCGAATCGAGCGTCAGAATCAGCGTGCCACGTTCGCCGCGCGGCGCGAGCGTGCCGAGGTTCTCGTTGAAATTCTCTGAGTCGTCCGGCGCGATGCCGTAGAGCGCATCGGTAATCGGGAACGGAATCGCGACGTGCGACAACGAGAAAATATCCTGCGGATAGTCGATATCCAACGGCTTCACGCGCGTTTGCGTTTCGTCCGCATAGACGCTGCGCTCGACAGTATGAGCGGTGTCTGGCGACGCATTGGCAATGACCGTCGTGCGATAGTTCTGCGGGCCGATGCGCAGCAACCGGGAGAGCGCCGTATACGACGCAACGCGCAGGAAGGTCCTGAAGCGCACACTGCGGTTCAGATCGAACAGCACGACTTCGCTGCCGTTCTCGGGCAGCTTGTCGTAGAGCAGCGACATCACCGCGGGCGTGCTGACAGTGAAGTCGGTCACTGACTGGAACGTCAGAATGGGCGGCAATGCGTCGAGCCGGTTCTCACGCTCGAGTCTGGCGATCTGTTCCTGAATGACGCTCGTGAGCAGATATGACTGCCGTGCGCCGTTTACCGGAAAGGAGTTGTATTTGAACGGATTGAACTCCGGCACGATGCCAAGCCACGCGGCGCGCGCGAACGCCGGCAACACCGCGGGCCATCCGGCGAGACCCGCAAAGCGCGCGTAACGCGTGACGCCGATCATCGGCGAAATCAGTATGACGCGAGTCGGGCGCGTGAGCGCCGGATTCTCGATCGCATCCAGCGCATATTGCAGCGCCAGCGCGCCGCCATTCGAAAAACCGACCAGCTCGAGCGGCTTGCCGGGACCGATTCGCCGGCGCGCTTCGCGCACCGCAAGCCGCGTGGCCGCGGTCCAGTCCTGCCAGTGGACGTCGGCGAGACCCGCCGGCACCGTACCGTGCCCGGGCAAGCGGATGCCGATCGCGACAAAGCCGCGATCGCGGTAACGACGCGCGATATGCCGAAGGCTGTACGGCGAATCCGTCATCCCATGCAGCAGCACGACCGCGCCAATGGGCGGCCCCGAAGGCTCGAGAATGTACGAGTGGTTCCAGTTATCGGCGAAATGTGCCGGATAGATCGGCGAGCCTTCGTAATAGCGGTTTGCCGGAATGCGCTCGGATGGCTTTATCTTTTCGACGACATTGACGCGCACGTCTTCGAAAATCCGGTTCTCCGCCTTCACGTAGGCATTCCAGTCGCCGGTGTTCATTTCCTCGACGGTCATTTCGCGCGGCACATAGGTATGCCAGACCGACAGGGCCGGCCCTCGTTGCGAGTACCACGCACGCAATCCGAATGCGAGTATCGCCAGCAGGACCACGACCGATACGCTTATCTTTATTACCTTCAGCGACGTGCGTAGCATTCGAGTTCTCTTGTGAAGGTTGCACCGAGCGCAAGCTGCGGTGTGCGTTATGCGCTCAGGCTGTCAGCGCGACGGCGTTCCGGTCTGGATATCGTAGGTGCTTTTAATCATCCGTTCAAACTCTATAGCTAAAGCGCACGGCGCGTCGCCGGCCCCGGCCGGCTTACGGACAGATGACGTGCGTGATAACCCGGAGATCGTGGCGACCGGGGCGCCAACCGATCAGCTGTGGATCGGGCAGATGCGCTCCGTTATTTGGCATTTGACGCGGCAGTCAGCGGGAGGTGATTCTCGAAACGCCGGATGGCGTCGCGGCGATTTGCGCTCGCGACGGCGAGCCGCCGAGCCAGTCAGAAAGACCATCGAGGCCGGAAGCGGAACGCTGCCCGAGCCGGCCTCGCCTAGTCACAGGCGATACTAGCGGCCGCGGATATTGCCGGCCACACCGCCCGCCGCACCGCCGATGATCGCGCCGGTCCAGGCGTCGCCGCCCGAGATTGCCGCGATGCCGGCGCCGGCACCCGCGCCGATTGCCGCGCCGCTCATCGTGCCTTGCGCCTGCGGGCTCATATCCGTACAGCCGACGATGACCGCCAGCGCGCCGATGCTTACGAACCATCCAAGTCGTTTCATGATCGTGGTCCTTACTGGTTTTTCTGCAGGCCGGGTACGACCATCTGGAACCAGAGGGTCTCGATCACCGGATGCTGGATCATCGTGGGGTTGGCGGCGTAATACTGGTCGAGGCCAATGCGCACGCTGTCGAGCGTCTGGCCCTGCATACCCTTACCGAAGCGCTGCGCAATATCGTTGCTGTTCGCCGCATTGCCGGCGTACGCGCGCTCGATGTCGAGTAGATTGGCGATACCGACCAGGTACGCCTTCTTCGCTTCGTCCGACGACTGCATCCACTGTTGGCCCGTGACAATGGGAATACTTTCAGCGCGCGCGACGTTGCTCATCATTGCGAGCGACAGGAAAGTCACAGATATCAGCGTTCGCCATTGTGGTTTGATTGCCATCGCATACTCCAGGAAAGTGATGTTCTCCAGCGGCCTGCCACCGAATTGCAACCGGCAGCCTCGATCGGGTTATGTTGAATAGGGGTGTGTGTCTGGTCGACTCTCCTTTCAGGTTCACCGGACGACGTGGCTCGTCGGTTGGTTCTATTGGGCGCTAGACACCTGAATGACAGAAGAATTGATGACGGATTGGAGTCGCTTGCAAACGTGACATTCAAGCTCAACGACGTATGTTAATTCGGCTTCGCTGCATCAGACACCGTATAGAGTCTACAGCGTTTTCGGTAATTTCCAAGCTCGTTTGAGTGGAATACGGCGAGCCATGACCTCGTGACCAAGGACGTTTTTTGCATGCGCTGAATGCAGCGCAATGCGCGCGAGCGCCGCATTATTGGACGAATTTTCATGCATTGAGAACGTTACGCGCAGGTCGTGTCATTGGTATTGGAGCGGGTGAATTCCCGCTAATTCACGGCAGTTGACATTTCACTGTTCGACTGGTGTCTATTCCTCTTTCTATTCAGGTAGTACAGAACAATCACTGAACACGTGCGACTCGTATCTGATCTCCGGGTGTAGGCACGAATGGAACCGATTGATTCGCGCGAAGTGGATTGGTAGCACGATGATTCGTCGTGCATCGATTGGGGCGAGCGGACGTTACTGGAATGTCGCAGCGCAAATCATTCGTTGCGACTGTGGTCGCTGCCTGGTGGCAGCCTTCGGATGGCTGCGTAGCAGCGATGGAGGCGCTTGGTAGCACAGACGGTTAGTTGCGCCGCGCAGTGCATCCGCCGGGTGTGGCCCATGCGGCGGCATCGATCCGTATTAACAGTCTGTGGCTTGTATTTTGCAAATACAGTGTATAGACTGTATCGATCATTTACAGCTTATGGCTTGTTGCGGCGCCGAGCCGAATCGGAGATCGATCGTGGACTATCCCATCAAGACGCTGAACCAGCTAAGGCCGGTTTTGCAGGGCTTCCGAAAAGCCGCCGGGCTCACGCAGGCCGCGATGGCCAGTCATCTGGGCGTGACCCAGCAGACCTATGCGCAACTCGAGGCCAATCCCGCGGCGGTTAGCGTCGAACGGCTGTTCAAGGTCCTGCGGATACTGCAGGTCGAACTGAAACTCGCCCAGGGCGACGCGGCGCAAAGCGGCGCCAGCGAGGCAACCGAACCGCCGGCCGCGGCTCGGTCGCCTGCCCGCCGCGCCGCCAGCAAAGCGCGGATCGCGCCAGCCAGCGGCGCCACGCGCACGACCCAAACTGCCCGCGGTCTCGAAAGCGCGCCGGAAAAGCCCGCGCGCACCGCGAACGCGGCAAAGCATTCCGCCACCACAGCCCCGCACGAGGGTCGCGGCAAGAACGGCAAGAACGCGCGTGAGCCATCGCGCGTTGCCGCGAAATCCACCGCCGGCAAGAAGCGGGAGGACTGGTAAGCATGGCGCGCAACACACCAAACCGGCTGAACCTGTGGATGAATGGTCTGCCCGTCGGTTACTGGGAAACGACGCGCGGCGGTGAACGGCTTACGTATCTCGACGAATGGGTCGGCGATCCGCAAGGGCGCCCCCTCTCGCTATCGCTGCCCTTTACGCCAGGCAATCAGCCGTATCGCGGCCAGATCGTCGCCGACTATTTCGACAACCTGCTGCCCGATAGCGAACCGATCCGCCGGCGCATCGCCGCGCGCTACCGAACCGGCAGCACCGCGCCGTTTGCGTTGCTCGCCGCGCTCGGGCGCGACTGCGTCGGCGCGCTGCAGATGCTGCCGCCCGACGAAGAGCCCACCGACCTCACCAGCATCCGCGGGCGCGAACTCAGCGAAGCCGAGATTGCCGCGTTGCTGCGCGGCGCGACCTCGGCGGCGCCCCTCGGACAGCACGACCCGCTGGAAGACCTGCGCCTGTCGATTGCCGGCGCGCAGGAAAAAACGGCGCTGCTGCGCGATCGCAACCGCTGGCTGCTACCCGAAGGCAGCACGCCGACCACGCATATCTTCAAGCTGCCGCTCGGGCTCGTCGGCAACATGCGCGCCGATATGCGCACGTCGGTGGAAAACGAATGGCTCTGTTCGCAGATCATTGCGGCTTACGGACTGTCCGTCGCCCGCTGCGAGATCGCGCGCTTCGACGATCAGAAGGCGTTGATCGTCGAACGGTTCGACCGGCGGCCCGCCAGCGACGCGAGCTGGATCGTGCGGCTGCCGCAGGAAGACATGTGTCAGGCGACTGGCACGTCGGCGCTGCATAAATATGAGTCCGACGGCGGTCCGGGCATCGAGGCGATCATGCAGGTGCTCGCCGGGTCCAGTCGCGCGGCCGCGGATCGCCGCAACTTCTTCACGACGCAGATGATTTTCTGGCTGCTCGCCGCGACCGACGGTCACGCAAAGAACTTCAGCATCGCGCACTTGCCGGGCAACCGCTACGACGCCACGCCGCTTTACGACGTGCTGTCCGCTCACCCGATCATCGGTTCCGGCGCCGGTCGCCTGCCGGTGCAAAAGGTCAAAATGGCGATGGCGGTACGCGGCAAGAACGCCCACTACCTGCTCAATGAAATCCAGCGGCGGCATTGGATCGCGCAAGGACAACGTGTCGGGTTTTCCGCCGCTGACGTCGACGCGATGATCGCCGGGGTAACCGAGCAAACGGATACGGTGATCGATGCTGTGTCGTCCCGGCTGCCCGACGACTTCCCGATGGACGTCGCGGATGCGGTGTTCAACGGTATGCGCCGGCTGAACAGAAAGCTGACGCGGTAACGACGAACCAGCCAGGCGCAGCCAGCGCCCGGCGCCTACGCAGCCTTCAGCTATCGACGTGGCGCGCGACCAGCTCGTCCGCGTTGGCCGACGCGCGCCACTGAACACTCAGCAGGTGCTCGCGCATGCACCGCGCCGCCGCTTCCGCATCCCGCGCTTTCAACGCATTGACGATGGTCTGATGCTGCTGCGCGAAAAACTGCCGGGTTTCCTGCGCGGCGGTTTTCTCGCGGACTTCCGGCTTCACCCGCATTCCATTGATGACCTCCATCAACGCGATCAGCGCGGGATTGCGCGTGGCCTGCCCAATCAGCAAGTGAAACCGATGATCCCATTGCTGCCATTCGTCGTCGTTTTTCGCGGCGGCGTTCTTGCGCGCGCACTTCTCCAGTTCCTGCAGATCGTCGCCACTCGCCTTCGCCGCCGCGAGGGCCGCGAGCGCCGGCTCGAACAGCAGCCGCATTTCGGCGATGTCGGCCGGGCTGGTTCCCGCGCGCAAGCCCCGCAGCGACGGCGCAAACTTCAGCGGCCGCGCGCCCAGATACGTGCCACGGCCAACACCGCGCCACACGCGGCCCGACGCTTCCAGCGAAGCCAGCGCCGAGCGCAGCTCCCGGCGGCTCACGCCGAGTTCTTCGGCGAGCGCCCGCTCGGGCGGCAGCAAGTCACCGTCCTTCAGTTCACGCGCGCCGACGTAGTCGAGCAGCGCATCGAGTACCGCTTTTGCCATCAGTCTCACCGAACCAATCAGTATTGGTACCAACGATAGCAGAATCATCGCAGCGGCACCAAGCGTCGTCGCCAGCTTTTTTGTTCCGCTATACTAGGTCCAGTCTCGCGCGCTACCACCGGGTGCAACCCGGCCGCGTTCGCGCTTTCACTTTCGTTAGTCGAACCTTTCCATATTGGTTCGGATATTCGCCCGCTTCGCCAGGAGTTGCAGATGTCGTTTACAACCCGCCCGGAACTGATCGGCACGTTCGGCATGGTGGCCTCCACGCACTGGCTAGCCAGCGCGTCAGCCATGGCCGTCCTCGAAAAAGGTGGCAATGCGTTCGATGCCGCCGCTGCCGCCGGCTTCGTGCTGCAGATCGTCGAGCCGCATCTGAACGGCCCCGGCGGCGAGTTGCCGGTCGTGTTCTACAGCGCGCGCGAGGACCGGGTGCGGGTGCTGTGCGGACAAGGCGTGACGCCTGCCACGATGACCATCGAGCGGATGCGCAAGATGGGGCTCGACGTGGTGCCGGGCACCGGCCTGCTGCCCGCTGTCGTGCCGGGCGCGTTCGGGGCGTGGATGACCATGCTGCGCGATTACGGCCAGTTGCAACTCGAGGACGTACTGAGCTATGCGATCGGTTACGCGGAAAACGGCTATCCGGTGCTGCCGCGCATGGCGTCGTCGATTCTCGCGATCCAGGACTTCTTTCGCACCGAATGGACCACCTCCGCTGAACAATGGCTACGCAATGGCGAAGCGCCAAAACCGAACCACCTGTTCGCCAATCCCGCGATCGCCGAAACCTACAAGCGCATCCTGCGCGAAGCGAATACCCGTAGCGACCGCGCCGAACAGTGCGAACGCGCGCGTGACGTGTTTTATCGCGGCTTCGTCGCCGACGCGATCGATCAATACTTCCGCTCGACCGCGGTGCTCGATACGTCCGGCCAGCGCAACCACGGCCTGCTCGATGCCGGCGATCTGGCGCGCTGGGAGCCGAGCTACGAAGACCCGGTGTCGTACGACTACGCGGGCCTGCGCGTGCACAAGACCGGGCCATGGGGCCAGGGGCCGATGTTCCTGCAACAGCTCGCGCTGCTGAAGGGTTTCGATCTGGCCGCAATGGATCCGCTCGGACCTGATTTCGTCCACACCGTCATCGAATGCTCGAAGCTCGCGTTTGCCGATCGCGAAGTGTTCTACGGCGACCCCGCGTTTTCGCACGTGCCGATGGATGTGCTGCTCAGCGACGCGTACAACGACGAGCGCCGGCGGCTCATCGATGGGCGGCGCGCGTCGCTCGAATTCCGTCCCGGTCTGCTCGGCGACAGCGCGCAGCGCGCCGCGCGTATCCTCGCGAACGCCGGCCGCGAACAGGCAGGCGGCTTCGGCCAGGGCGAACCGACGTTCGCGCCGCTGCCCGAATTGCGCGGCGACACGGTGCATCTGGATGTCGTCGACCGCTGGGGCAACATGGTGTCGGCTACCCCATCCGGCGGCTGGCTGCAGGCATCGCCCGCGGTGCCCGGACTCGGCTTTAACGTCACCACCCGCGCGCAGATGTTCTGGATGGAAGAAGGCCTGCCGTCCTCGCTCGGCCCGGGGCGCCGCCCGCGCACCACGCTGTCGCCCACGCTCGTCACGCGCGACGGCAAGCCGTACGCGGCCTTCGGTACGCCGGGCGGCGACCAGCAGGATCAGTGGTCGCTGCAGTTGTTCCTCAAGCACGTGCATGGCGGCATGAACTTCCAGGCCGCCGCCGATGCTCCGTCGTTCCAGACCGCGCACTTCCCCGGCTCGTTCTATCCGCGCGCGATGCAGCTCGGCAAGATGTCCGCCGAATCGCGCTTCCCGGACAGCACGCTCGCCGAATTGCGCGCGCGCGGCCACGATCTGACGGTCGCCGAACCGTGGGCATTAGGCCGCGTATGCGCGGTCGGGATCCGCAACGGCTTGCTGCGAGGCGCGGCCACCCCGCGCCAGATGCAGGCTTACGCTATCGGACGATAAGCCGGGCTTCGTGAGCCGCCGACCACCTGCCGCTAACCCGCCCTTCACCCGCCGATAGCCCGACGATAAACGCCCCGGTAGCCGGCCCAAACGTACAAAGCGCGCATCGATTGCCGCGTCATTTTCAGGAGAAGTTGCCGTGTCCGCCGTTGCCGCCCGTCTTGAAAGACTGCCTTTGTCGAGCTTTCATCGCAGACTCCTGCTGATCGGCGGGCTGGGATACATGTTCGACGGACTTGATTCGTCGTCGCTTGCGTTCCTGCTGCCGGTCGTCAGCAAGCTGTGGCATCTGACGAGCGCCGAAACTGGGCTCGTTGCGAGCAGTACCTATATCGGCTACTTCTTCGGCGCGTTCCTGTCGGGCGTGCTCGCCGACGTGATCGGCCGCCGCCGCATCATGATGAGCGCGCTCGCGATTTACTGCGTCGCGTCGCTCGCCAGTGCCACCGCGCCGGACTGGCATACCTTCTTCTCGCTGCGTGTGGTGGCCGGCTTTGGCTCGGGCGCGGAGACGGTCGTGATCGCACCGTTCCTCGCCGAATTCGTGCCGCGGCGCTATCGCGGCATGTTCTGCGGCGCGCTGGTCGGCTTCATGTCGTTCGGCTATCTGACTTCGTCGATTCTCGGCTTCGCGGTAGTGCGCAACTTCGCCGATGGCTGGCGCTATCTCGCGGTCATTACGTCGCTGCCGGTCGTGATGCTGCTGTGGTGGCGCAGGACCTTGCCCGAATCGCCGCGCTGGCTGGAAAGCCAGGGGCGCGCGGCCGAAGCGAACAGCATCGTCAGCAAGATCGAAGCGTGGTTCGCCGCCAAGGGCATTGCGCTCGCACCGGTTAGCACGGTCAGCCCGGTTAGCGCCGCGCCCGCACCCGCGGCTGTAAAGGGCGGCAGCAGCGCCTGGCGCAACGTGCTCGCACTGTGGTCGCCGCGGCTCGCGCGCACCACCGCGGTCAGCTGGCTGATGTGGTTCTCGGTCGCGTTCGCGTATTACTCGTTCTTCTCGTGGATTCCAAGCCTGCTGGTTAAGGAGGGACTCACGATCACGAAGAGCTTCGGCTATTCGATCGCGATTTACGGTGCCCAAATCCCCGGCTACTTCTCGGCGGCATGGCTCAACGAAAAGATTGGCCGTAAGGCGGTGGTCGCTTCGTACATGATGCTCGGCGGCATTGCAGCGATCACGCTCGCGTTTTCACACACCGGCATTCAGATCATGGCCGCCGGCATCGCATTGTCGTTCTTCATGAACGGCGCATTCGCCGGCGTCTATGCATACACGCCGGAAGTGTTCCCGACCGCGGTCCGCACGACCGGCACCGGCTCGTCGTCTTCGTTCGGCCGCATCGGCTCGGTCAGCGCGCCGATCCTCGTCGGCCTCGTTTATCCGGTATTCGGCTTCCTTGGCGTATTCGCGATGACGACGACGGTGCTGCTGATCGGCGCGTGCGTCGTGTTCCTGCTCGGCATCGAAACGCGTAATCGCTCGCTCGAAGATATCGAAACGAGCGAACTGGAACCGGCCCACAACGTTGCGGGCCGGCTCGATTCCACCCACATGCATGGCTGAGAGCGCCCGCGCTTTGCCACACTCTTTATGCAAACGATGCAACCCACTCTGAGCGAGCCCGCGATGTCCGGCACGCAGGCGCTGAACATCGCCGCCCTCGAACGTCTCGCGATGGCCCTCCGGCTGAAAGACCAGCCACTGGAAATTTTCCGCACGGTTCACGCAGTAGCCGCCGAAACCATAGGCTTCGCGCTGCTCACGATCATGTCCTACGATGCGCAGCGCCATGAAGTAGAGCGCGTCTATACCAACATGCCGGAGGTTTATCCGCTCGGCGGCCGCAAGAAAAAGCAGGGCACCGCGTGGTCGAAACAGATCCTGCAGGATCTGAAGCCGTTTCGCGCCGCAACCTCGCAGGGAATTCGCGACGCATTCGACGATCACGCGGTGATGACCGGCATGGGCCTCGGCTCGATACTGAACATTCCGATTGCCTACGACGGCGTGTGCATCGGCACGATGAACCTGACACACAAGGAAGGCTGGTACACGAGCCGCCATGAAGACATGGGCCTCCTGATTGGCGCCTTTCTTGCTCCCGCTCTTATGAAGCAAAACAGGAAATTTTCTGCCGACAGCGCTGATTCATGAAAACACAAGCCGGTCTTCCCCACTATCAGGCACCGATCGAACCCGCCGTGGCCCAGGGCCGGTGGATGCTCGTCTTCCTGCTTGGCTACCTAGCGTTGATCGCCGATGGCGCCGACGTGATGATGTACGGCCTCACGCTGTCGCGCATCAAGGACGACTTCGGGCTGACCAATGTCGAAGCCGGCGCGCTCGGCAGTCTGACCTTGCTCGGCATGGCGATTGGCGGCATTGTGGGCGGCTGGGCGAGCGACCGTCTCGGCCGTGTGCGCGTCGTCGCATGGGCGCTCGCGCTGTTCTCGCTCGGCGCGGGGATGCTTGGTTTCTCGCACAGCTTTCTGGAATTCGCGGTGGTGCGCTTCATCAGTTCGCTGGGTATCGGCTGCATGGTGTTGGTGACGACGCTGGTCGCCGAATACGTGCCCACCGAGCGGCGCTCGCTAATTCTCGGCATGCTGCAGACCGGCATCTCGGCGGGCTATATCATCGTGATCGCGCTGAGCAACTGGATCCTCCCGCACTACGGCTGGCGCGCGCTGTACTACGTGTCGGCCGTGCCGGTGCTGCTCGCATTCGCGATCAAGTTCGCGGTGCCTGAACCGGCCTCCTGGCTCGCAAGCCGCGCCGCCGCGCTCGAGGGCAAAAGCAACGGCAACGGTACGACGCGGCAGCGCGGCGACAATCGCTATGCGCAGATCTTCCGTGACCGCCAGGCGCGCACGATGTTCATTCTGTGGACCTTCGCGTCGATCTTCGTGCTGTCCGGCTTTTATGGGCTGAACAACTGGCTGCCTACCTACCTCGAAAAAGAACTGCACATCAAGTTCAGCTCGCTGACCGGCTATATGATCGGCACCTATGTGGTCGCGTTTATCGGCAAGATCTTCGCCGGCTGGCTCGGTGATCGCTGGAGCCGGCGTGGCGTCTACGTGCTGGGTTGCATCG
>NZ_DASXHN010000386.1:0-8371 GCF_036488505.1 Paraburkholderia sp.
GCGAGCGCCGCGACCTTGCCCGGTTGCCCGCTTCCGTCGGCCTGGTGGCATCGTGCGCAAAAGGACAGATAGATGCCTGCGCCATGACGCTCGACCTCGCCCGTGTCGATGCTGCGCGCCGTTTGCACTTTCGTGCGCGCATCGTCGTGGTAGCTGCCATAGGTCTGCCGAGGCGGCAGGGACTTCAGGTATTCGGCGATCGCGTCGCGATCCGCATCGGTCATGTACTGCGTGCTGTCGCCGATAACCGGAGCCATCGCACCGAATACGATCGCGCCCCCGCCGTGGCCGGTGCGCAGAAAGTCGGCGATGTCGCGCGCGGACCAGCGCCCAAGACCGCTGCCGGGATCGCCGGTGAGATTAGGCGCGAACCAATGATCGTTGACACCGCCGGTCAAATACCACGGCGACGTCTCGCTGTAGCCTAACTCGTTGTAAGCCGGGCCGCGCGGCGTGTGACATGCGCCGCAATGCCCAAGGCCCTGCACCAGATAAGCGCCGCGATTCCATTCGGCACTGCGCTTCGGGTCGGGGGTGTACTGATCATGGTTGCCGAACGCGAGGCTCCAGAACAACATGCCCCAGCGCAAGTTGAACGGAAACGGCAGATGCGTTTCGGGCGCACGCTTTAGCGCGGGCTTCACCCCATGCATCAGGTATGCGTAAAGCGCGGTCACGTCATCGTCCGTCATGTTCGCAAGCGACGGATAAGGCATCGCCGGATAAAGCCGTTTGCCATCGCGCCGCTTGCCGAACCGAATAGCGTCGGAGAACTCGCGCAGCGTATAACGTCCAATGCCGAAAGTCGGGTCCGGCGTAATGTTCGACGCGTAGATCGGGCCGAATGGCGAATTGACCGGCATGCCGCCGCCGAGCGGCGTATGGTCCGCCGCATCGTGACACGCGCTGCAGTCGCCCGCTTTGGCCAGGTATTCTCCGCGCGCAATCAGCCGCGAGTCTTGCGTGAGCGGCGACTGGCTCGTGACGCCGGCCGGCAGCTTATCCTTCGCGCCGACCTTGCATCCGCCTAGCGCCGCGGCAACGCACAACAGCGCGGCAATAACGAGGCTCGGCCTTCTGGTGATCGAATTCATGTCAATGCCAATGACTGCAGGAGACGAGAAACACCTCGGCCTGGATCGTGAAGATGAGCCCGACGACGAACCCGCAGCCGATCAGCACGCTGCATAGCGCGATGAAGCGTTTGCGGCTCAACTGTTCGCGCTGGCGGGAAGGCTGACCTTCCGAGTCCCCGGTTTTGCCGCGCGCCTTGATGCGCTTTTCGGCTCTGGCGATAAACAGGTAGCCATACACCGCGGCCGCGGCGCACACGACCGAGATCAGCATCGCCGCGGCCGAGACTGCGTAAACCCATCCATGCATGTGAGAGACACCGGTCGTCCTCAGCGGCGTCGTCACTGCATCGCAGCCCTGCGCAGAAACGGTCTCGGAGATCATGACCTGTAACAGCCATGCCCCCGGCGACAGAAAAAAGCCGGCGCCCGCGCACAACGCAAGGCGTCGTTTTTCGCGCTCGGTCAACTGATCTTCGTTGGTTGCCGACTTCTGCATCAGCTACCCCTAAGCCAGAACGGCGTCACGTATAGCGATGTAAAGATGAAGATCCACACCACGTCGACGAAGTGCCAGTACAGGCCGCCAATGCGCATCGGCGCATTGCGTTCCTCGTCGAAGTAACCCAGCGCTATCCACACTGCGAGCAATATCAGGATGACCAGCCCAACCAGCACGTGCACCATGTGAAAGCCGGTGATCGTGTAGTAGAGCGAGCCGTAAAGATGCGCGGTCATCCCATAAGGGTGATCGTGCCACTCCTTCAACTGAATGCCGACAAACGCGCAGCCGAGTACGATAGCGACCACCATCCACATGAGCGCCATCCAGCGGCGGCCCTTTTTCACGGTTCGCTCCGCCAGCCATGCAAACACGCTGCTGGTGATCAGCACGCCGGTGCTCAGCGCGCCGACACCGATTTTCGGCATCCCTTCAGGTGGCCACTTGAGCGTCGTCTGCGACTGCGAGTAGAAGTAGCAGAAGATCAGATAGCCGAACAGGCTCGCTTCGGTCAGTACCAGCGCGAGCACGCCCCACCATCCGCCGGAATGCTCACCTGCGCTGCCGACGGGCAACGCGTCTTGTGCGTTGTCTGCCTTTGCGGGAATGGTTTGCTCGCGCTTGGGCGGTTCGCGCTGCGCGAGCGAGCGGCGCGGCCACATCCACGCGATCAGCGTCGCGCCGCAAGCGAGCAGCGCGGCGATCGCGAACACCGGCGAGTGCAGCAATGCGCCGAGAAAGAACAGCGCCGCGAAGAGCCCGAGGAAGAATGGCGACCACGCATCCTCCGGCATCTTGAGAATGACATCGGGCTTGCCGCTGAACGGATGCACGCCGAGCGCTTCGCGCCCCTGATGTAGTAGATAGCCTTCTTCGAGGCTCGAGCGACGCCCGGGTGGCTGCAGCCGGTCTTCCCACATCGGATGCCGCGATTCGATAATCGGCAGCACCGCGAAGTTATAGGCGGGTGGCGGCGACGGCACAGACCACTCGAGCCCCCCAGCATCCCACGGATTAGGCGGCGCCTTGTTGCCGCGCCGCGCGCTGTACAACGCGTTGACGGCGAACACCAGCACGCCGACGCCAAGCATAAACGAGCCGATCGTCGTGATCAGGTTGGACGTATCCCACCCCATTCCCTCGGGATACGTATAGATGCGCCGCGGCATGCCAAGCAGACCGGAGATATGCATTGGAAAGAAGCCAACGTTGAATCCGACGAAGATGATCCAGAAAGCGATCTTGCCGACGCGCTCGTTCATCAGCCGGCCGGTGAACTTCGGAAACCAGTATGTGATGCCGCCGAACACCGGAAAGATATTGATGCCGAGCAGCACATAGTGAAGATGCGCGACGACGAAGTAGGTTTCGTTCAGTTGCCAGTCGAATGGCACCGCGGCCGTCATCACGCCCGACACGCCGCCCACTACGAACAGCAGCACGAAACTCGCGAAATACAGAAACGGCACGCGAAACACGGGGCGGCCCGTCCAGATCGTCGCGATCCATGCAAATACCGCCAACGCGCTCGGGATCGAAATCAGTACGCTGGCCGCACCGAAGAACGCCAAAGCGAGTGGCGCGATGCCGGTCGCGAACATGTGATGGATCCATACCTCGAAGCCGATGATCATCGTCGCCACGGTCGACATGGCCACCGCCGCGTACGCGACCAGCGGACGCCGGCAAAAGGTGGGCAGCGCATCGGAGACGATACCCATCGCCGGCAGCACGACCACATAGACCCACAGATGCGCGAACATCCAGAACAGATGCTGCCAAAGCAGCGGGCGGCCGTCGGCGGCAACATCGAAGAAATGCGTGCCGACATTGCGGTCCATCCAGAGCAGAACGAACGCGAGACTGACCGCAGGCACCGCAAAGAGATTGGCAAACGAAATCGTGAGCGTGCCCCAGACGATGATCGGCAAGCGATCCACCGACATCCCCACCGCACGCATCCTGAACAGCGTCACGACGAAATTCACCGCGCCGACTGTCGTCGATATGCCGAGCAGCACCATGCCGAGCGCATAGACGTCGATATTCGGTCCGCGGTCATACTCGATCGATGCGAACGGCACGTAATTGAACCAGCCGGCATTGGGTGCCTCGCCGAACGGGAAGCTGCAATAGAGAAAGAGCCCGGCGAAAAGAAAGACCCAGTACGACAGCGCGTTCAAACGGGGAAATGCCATATCCCGCGACCCGAGCATCAGCGGCCAGAGGAAATTCGCAAATCCGCTCAACACCGGCAGCGCATACAGAAAGATCATGGTCACGCCATGCATCGTGAAAAGCTGCGCGTACTGATCGGGTGAAAGCAGCGTCTCGTTCGGCCGCGCGAGTTGCAAGCGCATCATCAGCGCTTCGACACCG
The DNA here is from genome assembly GCF_036488505.1 of Paraburkholderia sp. Lineage (GTDB taxonomy): Bacteria > Pseudomonadota > Gammaproteobacteria > Burkholderiales > Burkholderiaceae > Paraburkholderia. The sequence continues at coordinate 3,955 of NZ_DASXHN010000386.1, forward strand.
CCGATCAGCAGAAAGACGAACGCGGTGACGATGTAGCGCAAACCGATCTTCTTGTGATCGACAGTCGTCAGGAACCCGCGCCATCCCCCTTCCCCCTCCCACACGTCGAGCAGGTGCTTCTCCGACTCCGAGCCGTGCGGCACCGTGCCGAATTCCGGCTCACGGCGGAATGCGGCCCGGCGGGGTTGGCCAACGCTTCGATCACTCGTCGCGGACATTATCTGTTCCCTTACCTGAGAGTGGCGAGATACGCGGACAGGTCACTCGCCTCAGCCGCTGAAAGGTGCATGTCGGGCATCAGCGTTCCGGGCTTGATTTGTTGCGCATGCTGGATCCAGTCCATCAGATTCTCCGGCGTATTGACGAGCGTGCCCGCCGCCAGCAATCGGCGGGACAGCACATGAGTCAGATCGGGCGCCTGCACACCGTTAGCTGAACTGCCGCGCACGCTGTGGCAGCCGGAGCAACGCTGCTCGAACAGCTTGCTGCCGCGCTGCGCCGCGGCGCTGAGCGGCGGTGCCGCGTTTCGCGCCTGGCTGGCGTACCAGGCGTCGAACTGCGCCTGCGGCTGCGCATACACTTCGAAAGCCATGTGCGCATGCTGAACGCCGCAATACTGCGTGCATTGGCCGCGAAAAATGCCCGGACGATCCGCCTGTAGCCATTGGCGGTTGACGATGCCCGGTATGGTCTGCGTCTTGCCGGATAGTTCGGGGACCCAGAAAGCGTGAATCACGTCAGCGCTCTTGAGCAGCACGAGCACCGGCGTGCCGACGGGAATATGCAATTCGTTCGCGGTCGTGAAGTGATGCGAGCCGTCTCCGTAATCGACTTTCCACCACCAGTCGTAGGCCGTGACCGTGACGGTCAGCGAGGGCTCTCGCGGCGGATCGGCGACCTTCGCCAGCACCGCGAGCATATAGACCGTGATCGCTGCGAGCGCGACGATGGAAATACCCGTGCCGACATAAACGAACCTCGTGCCGCCTTCCGCGCTCAACGCGCTGGCATCCTGCTGCTTGCGCCGGCGCCACATGCCGATGGCAAGCATCAACGCGATGATGACGCACACGAGACAGCAGATAGCGGTAAGCACCCACCCGAGACGAAGCACCGGCTGCGCCGCCGGTCCGTTGCCATGCAGGAAGTAGGCAAGCGGCGTGGGGCTGGCTGCGACGGAAGAAGCGTCGTCGGGCGACGCAGCGTCCGCCCATGCCTGTCCGTGGATAGCCGCGATCCCGGCCGCCGCGATAACGCGCACGAGCCGCTTCGGCAATGGACGCGAGCGGCTCACGTCTTCTCCTTCACGCGCGGCCGCGCGAGCCAGCACGCGAGCGGGCCGGTCGTCGCGAAGCTACCGGCTGCCACCACAGATATCGACAACCATACCGCCGCCATGGACGCGGACAGGTGTGCTGGCATACGGGTCTCCCACGGCGATGACGAGCGTTATTCGGGTTGCAAACCGTCCTGCCGAAGCAATCCGCGTTCCGGATCGAGATGTCGCGTACATCCGCCGCTGCGAGCGACTGCGCGTGGCCGTCTGTTGCGTTGCAACCGCTCGGAACGCCGTTGGCAGGAAGCCGATGTCTTGGCCGGGTCGTCTGAAGGTTTTCTCCCTGGCCACATCCGATATGTCACAGCATGCTCTTCTTTCAACCCGTTGAAAAAGTTGCCGTCTGGATAGGGCGGGGCGTGCGCGACGCGATCGCTCGCCCTTTGCTCCTGCTGACGCTCAACGTTGTCGGGCAATGGCAACTGGAAAAAAACGCCGCCAGATAGCAGCGGTCGGTACGGCTCTTGCGGGCAACGTCAGCACGTCGCGCTGTGTTCTCTTCGCTGATTTGCACCGGCCGGCGACCTGGACCTGCTGCAAGCAAATGGAGATCTGCGATGGCAACAACCGTGGGCGACTTCCTCGTTGAACGCTTATACGCCTGGGGCGTGCGCCGTATTTACGGCTATCCCGGCGATGGCATCAATGGTGTATTCGGCGCATTGAATCGCGCGAACGGCAAAATCGAATTCATTCAGACGCGGCATGAGGAAATGGCCGCCTTCATGGCGTCGGCGCACGCCAAATTCACCGGCGAACTCGGCGTGTGCATCGCGACCTCGGGACCCGGCGCGGCACACCTGCTCACCGGCCTGTACGACGCGCGACTCGATCACATGCCGGTGCTGGCGATTACTGGCCAGCAGGCGCGTGCCGGACTCGGCGGGCACTATCAGCAGGAACTGGACTTGACTGCGATGTTCAAGGATGTCGCCGGCGCCTTTGTGCAGCAAGCTTCGGTGCCTGCGCAAATTCGTCATCTCGTCGATCGCGCGGTGCGCACCGCGCTCGGCGAACGCCGCGTGACCGCGCTCATATTGCCGAATGACTTGCAGGACCTCGACTACGAGCCGCCCCCGCGCAAGCATGGCACCGTGCACTCCGGCGTCGGCTATCGCGCGCCGAAGATGGTGCCGTATTCCGAGGATCTGCAACGCGCCGCCGACGTGCTCAACGCAGGCAGCAAGGTGGCGATACTCGTCGGCGCAGGCGCGCTGCAGGCGACCGACGAAGTCATCGCCGTCGCCGAAAAACTCGGTGCAGGCGTGGCGAAAGCTTTGCTCGGCAAGGCCGCGTTGCCCGACGATCTGCCGTTCGTCACCGGCTCGATCGGCCTGCTCGGGACCGAGCCGAGCTACAAGCTGATGACCGAATGCGACACGCTGCTGATGATCGGTTCCGGCTTCCCGTATTCCGAATTTCTGCCGAAGGAAGGCGCCGCGCGCGGCGTGCAGATCGACATCAAGGCGGACATGCTGAGCCTGCGCTATCCGATGGAGGTGAATCTGGTCGGCGATAGCGCCGAGACGTTGCGCGCGCTGTTGCCGCTCTTGCAGCAGAAGACGGACAGGGCCTGGCGCAAGGGAATCGAAGGCTGGATGGAAGACTGGTGGAAGAAACTCGAAAAGCGTGCGCTGGAGCCCGCCAAAGTCGGCATGAATCCGCAACGCACGGTCTGGGAACTGTCGCCCCGCGTGCCGCCGAACGCGATCGTCACGAGCGACTCCGGCTCGTGCGCGAACTGGTACGCGCGCGATCTGAAGGTCAAGCGCGGGATGATGTGCTCGCTGTCCGGCGGCCTCGCGTCGATGGGCGCGGCGGTGCCTTACGCGATCGCGGCGAAGTTCGCGCATCCCGAGCGGCCTGTGATCGCGCTGGTCGGCGACGGCGCGATGCAGATGAACAACATGGCCGAACTGATCACGGTGGCGAAGTACTGGAAGCAATGGTCCGATCCGCGCTGGATCTGCATGGTGCTCAACAACGAGGACCTGAATCAGGTCACGTGGGAACAGCGGGTGATGAACGGCGATCCGAAGTTCGAGGCGTCGCAGGACATTCCATCGGTGCCGTATCACAAGTTCGCCGAACTGATCGGGCTCAAGGGTCTTTACGTTGACGACCCCGAGCGCATGGGCACGGTCTGGGACGAAGCGTTTGCGAGCGACCGCCCGGTCGTGATCGAAGTGAAGACCGATCCGAACGTGGCTCCGCTGCCGCCGCATATCACGCTGCAACAGGCGAAGGCGTTTGCGACGACGCTCTTCAAGGGCGATCCGGACGAAGGCAACATCATCGTCGATACGGCCAAGCAGGTGCTGGGCGCGGTGTTGCCAGGGCATAAGAAAGAGTAGCCGGGGCGACGTCGGCAGACCGGGGGTGGCCTGGATCGCGGCCTTTCACGGCCAGGTCCGCCCGCTTCACGGCCAGCGTCATGGCCCGGTTCAACGCATGATTCACGGCCCGGTCGCGGCCTGGCTGCGGGCTCGGGTTCGGGCCCGCGGATGTGCGCCGAGAGGCGCTTTGAACACGACTCTCCATGAAAGAATCCACGTCCACGACTATTGCATTGACCTGCGGGCTCGCAGCCGCCGGGCTCATGCTGCTGCGACGCGGCACGCCGCAAGCGCAAGCGGTTCAGCCGGTGAGAACCCACATCGAGACAGCACGTACTTTCAATCGAAGCTCTGCGCTGCTTGCACTGTCGGTGCTCACCGACAGCGCGATGGAGCACTATCGCGGCTCATTCGACAATCCAGCGATGTACACGCCTCTCGTCGTCTCGACGCTGTCGCTGCTGGCGGGGCTGCACGGCGGTGCCGACCGCAAGCCCGCCCGCCACACGATTCGCGATTCCGTCTATCTCGGCGCGGCATTGACGGGCGTCGTGGGCACCGGCTTTCATTTCTACAACATCACCAAACGTCCCGGCGGCTGGAGCTGGCATAACCTGTTCTATGCCGCGCCGATCGGCGCGCCGATCGCGCTGGTTCTCTCGGGCGCGCTCGGTGCGATGGCCGAACGGCTGCGCGACGAGCCCGCGCACGAGCCGCGCCTGTTCGGCATGCCGGCGGGACAGGC
>NZ_DASXHN010000423.1:0-3847 GCF_036488505.1 Paraburkholderia sp.
GGAATCGTATTGATGTAGGGGGTGTTTGCGGAGAACGGCAGATGTTCGCCATGTACGCGGGCAAACTCGATCTGCTTTTCGATCAGGTAGTGGGCACGGTCGGGGCCCACAGCAGAAATCACGCCATCCAGCGCTTCCAGCCATTCGCCGGTTTCCTGGGGATCGTCGTCATTCTCGGCGGCGACATATTTCATGACTTCGTCGGGTACAGCGGACATGCTCGTCTCCTGGGTATGGGGCACGCACTTCGAACGGGCGACGCGGATGCAAACGGCCGCGGCAGGTTCCGGCCGATTGTAATAAGGGTCCCGACGTCCGTGCAACCAAATTTTCAAATTACGAGATCAATTCTCATAATGCGGAAAATTGTTGCGGCGCAACCTGGTTTGACTGCCAACCGATGAATCCGTCGGCTAGTTTGCGCCGGTTAACTGGACTTTCCGTGCTTTTTTGCGCCATTTGTCACCCATGCGCTGCGCTACAATGCCACGCATGTTGACCGAACGGCTTTTCTCTCGCTCGGCGCGCACCGCCGGTTCGCCAGTGGATTCGTCGCCGTCTACCCGCTGGCACCATGGACCCTGGTGGTCCAATTCCTATTTGCTCACGCCGCTCCTGTCGATCCTGGTATTCCTGGTCGTCATGAGCCTGATTCTGTGGAGTCTGAACCGGCGCGAGCAGCAACAGCAGGAAGACACGCTATACCGCAATGTCGCGTGGGCGCAGCAGCAGATCCGGCTGTCGATGACCGGCGCGCAGGAGCAGATCCAGGCGCTCGCGCGCGATCTCGTCGCCGGCCACGCCGACGAGCATTCGTTCCTCGTGTCCAGCACGGACATCATGCAGGGACACCCCGAAATCCTCTACATGAACTGGTACACGAGCCAGCAGCAGCCGCGTTGGCCAAACGCGGCGCCGCCGGTGCTCGGCCAGCGTCTCGCGCGGCTGAGTGATGCGCAGATGGACGAAGCGGTCAAGGCCGGCTTCGCCGACGCGCGCAGCACGCGCCGCCAGATCTACTCGCCGCTGATTTACGACGACCTCGGCAACGGCTTCATTACCTTGCAGACGCCGATCTTCCGCGATCGCGAATTCCTCGGCACGATCGCCGCGGTGTTTTCGGTCGAAGGGATCCTGAAGCGCGATATCCCGCCCGAGCTGTCGGCCAAGTACAAGATCTCGATCATCGACGTGAACAACCGCGAGTTGACCACCACGTCGACCCGCCCGCGCCTGCCGCGCGACATGTTCTACGACCTGCCGCTCGATCCGCCGGGCCAGGGCATCTCGGTGCGCGTCTATGCGTTCCCGCAAATCACCAACTTCACGAACAACACGCTCGTGTGGCTGGTGGCGGGCCTGTCCTGCTTCGTGCTGTGGAGCCTGTGGAGTTTGTGGAAGCACACGCGCCAGAGATTCGAGGCACAGCAGGCGCTGTACGCGGAGGCGTTCTTCCGCCGCGCGATGGAAAACTCGGTGCTGATCGGTATGCGCGTGCTCGACATGCACGGCCGCATCACGCACGTCAATCCGGCCTTTTGCCGCATGACCGGCTGGGACGAAAGCGACCTCGTCGGCAAGAGCGCGCCGTTCGCCTACTGGCCGCGCGACGCGTACCCGGAGATGCAGCGCCAGCTCGACATGACGCTGCGCGGCAAGGCGCCGTCGTCCGGCTTCGAACTGCGCGTGCGCCGTAAGGACGGTTCGCTGTTCCATGCGCGGCTCTATGTATCGCCGCTGATCGACAGCTCGGGCCGCCAGACTGGCTGGATGTCGTCGATGACCGACATCACCGAGCCGAAACGCGCGCGCGAGGAACTCGCGGCCGCGCACGAACGCTTCACGACCGTACTCGAAAGCCTCGATGCGGCGGTCTCCGTGCTCGCCGCCGACGAAGCCGAGCTGCTGTTCGCGAACCGCTATTACCGGCATCTGTTCGGCATCCGCCCGGACGGCCACCTGGAACTCGCGGGCGGCGGCTTCGACAGCTCGCAGGCGTCGTCCGATTCGATCGATATGGTGGACACCTACGCCGGTCTGCCCGCCGCCGCGCTGACCGAAAGCACCGCCGATGCGCAGGAAATCTATATTCCGGGCATCCAGAAGTGGTTCGAGGTGCGCCGCCAGTACATCCAGTGGGTCGACGGCCATCTCGCGCAGATGCAGATCGCGACCGACATCACGACCCGCAAGCAGGCGCAGGAACTGTCGCGCCAGCAGGACGAAAAACTGCAGTTCACGAGCCGCCTGATGACGATGGGCGAAATGGCGTCGTCGCTCGCGCACGAACTCAACCAGCCGCTCGCCGCGATCAATAACTATTGCTCGGGCACCGTCGCGCTGGTCAAATCCGGTCGGACGACACCTGACAATCTGCTGCCGGTGCTCGAAAAAACCGCCCAGCAGGCAGTGCGCGCCGGCATGATCATCAAGCGCATCCGCGAGTTCGTGAAGCGCAGCGAGCCGAAGCGGCAGGCCACGCGCGTCGCCGATATCGTCGCGGACGCGGTGGGGCTCGCCGAAATCGAGGCGAGGAAGCGGCACATCCGCATCGTCACCGACCTGCGCGCGCGTCTGCCGGTGATCTACGTCGATCCGGTGCTGATCGAGCAGGTGCTGGTCAACCTGCTGAAGAACGGCGTCGAGGCGATGGCCGAAGCACGGCCGAACGCGGTCGATCCGGTGATTCGCGTGGTCGTCCGGCTCGATAGCGGGTTTGTCTGCATCAGCGTCGTCGATCAGGGACCGGGCGTCGACGAGGCAACCGCCGAGCGTCTGTTCGAACCGTTTTACAGCACCAAGTCCGACGGCATGGGCATGGGGCTGAACATTTGCCGTTCGATTATCGAATCGCACCGTGGCCGTCTGTGGGTGGTCAACAACGTCGAGTCCGACGGCCACATCACAGGCGCCACGTTCCATTGCAGTCTGCCTATTGGACAGCCTGACGGCCCGAGCAACGGCGGGTCCGAGGCGCCGACACCACAAACCGTTACGGGAGAGCTATGAACAGCCCAGTCACCACACAGGTAACCGTCTTTGTCGTCGACGACGACGAGGCCGTGCGAGATTCGCTGCGCTGGCTGCTGGAGGCGAACGGCTACCGCGTGCAATGCTTCTCGAGTTCCGAGCAGTTCCTCGACGCATGGCAGCCGCATCAGCATCCTGGCCAGATAGCGTGCCTGATCCTCGATGTGCGGATGTCCGGCATGAGCGGGCTCGAGCTGCAGGAACGCCTGATCGCCGACAACGCGTCGCTGCCGATCATCTTCGTGACAGGCCACGGCGACGTGCCGATGGCGGTGTCGACGATGAAAAAAGGCGCGATGGACTTCATCGAGAAGCCGTTCGACGAAGCCGAGCTGCGCAAGCTGGTCGAGCGCATGCTCGATAAGGCGCGCAGCGAAAGCAGCAGCGTGCAGCAGCAGCGCGCCGCCGCCGAGCGCCTCGGCAAGCTGACCGCGCGCGAGCACCAGGTGCTCGAGCGGATCATCGCCGGCCGGCTGAACAAGCAGATCGCCGACGACCTCGGCATCAGCATCAAGACGGTCGAAGCGCATCGCGCGAACATCATGGAAAAACTCAACGTCAACACCGTCGCCGATCTGCTGCGACTCGCGCTGTCGAACAAGCCGCAAGCGGCGCAGTAACGCAGTTTTCGGCGGCGCTTCGCGCGAGGGGCCGCCGCCGGGGTTGCATGCCGCTCGCGATGGCCGCGCGGATGAAAGTCCGGTCGGTGGCGATTCGCGCTGAGCTGTCGTGATGTGTGGTTAGTTATCGCCGCTGATTCCGCGTTCATGGCAGCCCGCTTGTTAACGGGGTCTTTTAGCGGTCGAACTGCGTCGTC
>NZ_DASXHN010000438.1:0-12272 GCF_036488505.1 Paraburkholderia sp.
GGGCGCAACGCTCCTGTGCGGCGGCAACAGCGAGACCACGCTGATGCCCGCGACGCTGCTCGACCGCGTGACCCCCGAGATGCGCATCTATCACGACGAATCGTTCGGGCCGGTGAAGCCGATCGTGCGTGTGCGCGGTGAAGAAGCCGCAATCGCCTGCGCGAACGACAACGCATACGGGCTGTCCGCCGCCGTGTTCAGCCGCGACACGGCGCGCGCGTTGAACGTCGCCAGGCGCATCGAATCGGGCATCTGTCACGTGAACGGACCGACCGTGCACGACGAAGCGCAGATGCCGTTCGGCGGCGTGAAGGCGAGCGGCTTCGGCCACTTCGGCGGCAAGGCGGGGATAGCGGAGTTCACCGATCTGCGCTGGATCACGCTGCAAACGACGCCGCGCCAATATCCGTTCTGACCGAAGCGTCGCGATATCGGACGCCTTGGATATCGCGCTGCTCGGCGCGGGCGCGATGGGCTCGCCGTGCGGCGCGCTGCTCGCCGAAACGGGCCATCGAGCCACGCTGGCCGATCTCGATGACCTGTGAGCAATCTCGACCCAATCGCGCGCCAGGATGCGCGCGAACCCTGATGGCCAGCATGACGATGTGACCCGCCGACGAGCGGGGGGCCCGCGGGCCAACCCATAAAAAAATCGATAAACGCGCAGCCAGCGCAAACAATGGAGACAAGCTGATGAATTACGTTCCTCCGGCTTCGGCCGCGGCATCGACCGCGCGCGACCAAACGGCGCTCGCCGGCATCTCGCGCGGGGGCGCCGTCGATATCGGTTATGCGCTCGACGACGGTCCCTACACGTTGCTGCAGAAAGTCGCGGTGGTGCTCGCGGCGCTGTCGATCGTCGTCGACGGATTCGACAGTCAGTTGATCGGCTTCGCGATTCCAATGCTCATCAAGGAATGGCACATCACGCGCAACGCGTTTGCGCCGGTGGTCGCGGCGGGGCTGATCGGCATGGGCATCGGCAGCGCGTTCGCGGGTTTGTTCGCCGATCGCTTCGGCCGGCGCTGGGCGGTGATCGGCAGCGTGTTCGTGTTCGGCATCGCGACCTGCTCGATCAGCCTCGCGCCGAACGTCGCGGCGATCGCGGCGCTGCGCTTCATCGCCGGGCTCGGCATCGGCGGCGCGCTGCCCTCGTCGACCACGCTGACCGCAGAATTCACGCCCGCGCGTTTGCGCACCTTCGCGGTGACGGCGACGATTCTATGCGTGCCGCTGGGCGGCATGATCGCGGGGCTGTTTGCCGCGCAGGTGCTGCCGGTTTATGGCTGGCGTGGACTGTTCGTCGCGGGCGGCGTGCTGCCGCTGGTGCTCGCGATCGTGCTGCTGGCCGCACTGCCGGAATCGCCGCGCTTTCTCGCGCGCCGTCCGCGCCGCTGGCCGGAACTCGTCAAACTGCTGCGTCGCATGCAGCGCGACGTATCGGCCGATGCGAGTTTCACCGACGTGCGCGAACAGAGCGCGGAAAAGCACATCGGCTTCTCCGCGCTGTTCCGCGACGGGCGTTCTCGCGACACCGTGGCGATCTGGGGCGCGTTCTTCATGTGTCTGCTCGCGGTGTACGCGGCCTTCAGTTGGCTGCCGTCGATGCTGACCAGCGAAGGCCTGAGCGTTTCGCTGGCGGGCTACGGCCTGAGCGCCTACAACCTCGGCGGCGTGATCGGCGCGGTGCTGTGCGCGCTGGCGATCGGCCGCTATGGTTCACGCTGGCCGCTGCTGCTGTGCTGCGCGGGCGGGGTCGCGAGCGCGTGGATGCTGCTCGGCGTCAGCGCGACCCAAAGCACAACGCTGCTGATCGTCGGTCTCGGGCTGCATGGCCTGTTCGTCAACGCAGTGCAGTCGACGATGTACGCGCTTTGCGCGTACGTCTATCCGACCAGCGTACGGGCGACGGGCACCGCGTCGGCGCTCGCGTTCGGCCGCGTCGGCGCGATTCTGAGCGCATTCGCGGGCGCGGCGGTGATTACCGCGGGGGGTGCATTCGGCTATCTGCTGATGCTCGGTATCGCGATGGTCGTGGTGCTGGTCGCGCTAGCCATGGTGCGCCGGCATATTCCGCGCGCGGGCGCCGTGCAGGCACCGTGATCGGCGCTCGCTCGCGGTGCGCTCGCATCGCGAGCGACTGCTGCGCGTGATCTGATTTTTTCCTTGCTGTCATTCAATGCTCGCGTGCCGCGCGCGGATCGCGCACGCCCAATGAATACGTTTGACGAATCAAAAAAGCACCGGGTGTGCACGGTGACGTGCACTCAAAACAGGCCTAAAAACAGGAGGCGATGGAGACTATGAAACTTCGGATTGCAGCAGCACTGGTGTTGTCGAGCATCAGCACGATGGTGTGCGCGCAGAGCAGCGTGACGCTTTACGGCATCGTCGATACAGGGGTCGAATACGTGTCGCACGCGAATGCGGCGGGTGACAGCGTCGTGCGCATGCCGGGCATTACCGGCGAGTTTCCGTCGCGCTGGGGCGTGCGCGGAACGGAAGGGCTGGGCGGCGGCGTGTCGGCGATCTTCACGCTCGAAAGCGGCTTCAATCTGCGCAACGGCTCGCTGAACCAGGGCGGCCGCCTGTTCGGCCGCCAGGCATGGGTCGGTCTCGATACGCGTTACGGCGCGCTGACGTTTGGGCGCCAGTACACGATGACGTTCTGGGCGCTTACGGATGCCGATCTGTTCGGCCCCGACATCTATGGAGGCACTGCGTCGTTCGATCAGTACCTGCCGAGCTCGCGCAGCGACAACACGATCGCGTACAAGGGCAGCTACGGAGGCTTCACGCTAGGCGCGACGTGGTCGTTCGGCCGCGATTCGACGGGCACCGGCAACTCGCCGGGACAAGGAACCTGCGCGGGCCCCACGGCGGGAAATGGACCGACCTGTCGCGAGTGGTCGGCGATGCTGCGCTACGACCGCAACGGCTATGGCGTCGCCGCGGCCTATGATCAGCAGCACGGCGGGCCGGGCGCGATGGCGAATATGTATGACGGCACGCCTTCGTTCGACTTCACCAATCCGGACGACACCGATGTGCGCATGCAAATGAACGGCTATGGCCACATCGGCAACTTGAGACTCGGCGGCGGCTGGCTCGGCCGACGCGTCGACACGGTGTCCCCGGCCACGCCAAACGTGCATTCCGATCAGTTTTATCTGACGGCGTCCTATCCGGTGACACCGGCGTTGATCGTCGACAGCGGCGTGTATCACATCGTCAATAGCCGCGACGATGCGCGCGGCACCATTGCCGCACTGCGTACCACCTATCTGCTGTCGAAGCGCACGGCCGTTTATCTGCAGGGCGCGTACCTGTGGAATAGCGACAAGGCGGCTTATACCGTCAGTCAGGGTGGCGGCGGCACGACCCCGGCGCAGGGAGCCGGCCAATTGGGCCTGATGGCGGGCCTGCGGCATAGCTTCTGATTCACGCGCGACGAACTGCACGCCGGATCCGCGGGCGATCACTGCGGGCGAGTTCGCAACCGGCGTCGTGCTCAAGCCCGCGCAGGCCCGAGCGCAGCGTTACGCTCAACCTCCGCGAATGAAGTCCGGCAACGGCTGCGCGTTCGACGTCGGATTGCCTTGCGCATTGGTAGGAAGACGCTGCGTCTGAAACGCGGTGAACATCGCGGCGAATCCATCGGCGCGCTGCACGATCACCGCGCCGTCCTGGAACGCGCCGTTTTCCCGGTAGTGCTTGCCCGGCGGATTGCCCTGATTCATATGGGTCTCGTGAAGGCCATCCTTTTTCGGCAGGAACAGAAAGCCAAACCCGTACACGACGATGCCGGCCGACGTGGGCGTCCAGAAATCGCGATTGTGCAATTGCCCGCTGCCGTTGTCGAAAGGCAGACTCTCGGACGGCTGGCTTTCATCGATGCTCAGGATCTCGTCGACGATGTCGTTGACGTCCGCGCGCTGGCCGTTTTCGTCTTTATACGGAACCGGCCGCATCCGGTGAATGTCGAGCAGGCTGCTGTCCTGCCAGTAGTCGAGCCGCGGAAAGCCGCTCGTATAGAGGCCGGGATCGAGCGCCTGAAGTTTCGCGGTCACCGGATCGGTGAAGTTCAGATCGGCATAGAAATACACGTCGTCGCTGCCATCTTCTCCCGGTTCCGTCGAAGCCGAGTTCACGACGAGATTGAACGGTACGTTATTCGCCGCGCACACCGTGACCACGTAGTGCGGGCTGCCCACATACGCGTCCTTGAACGGCGCCGCGCGCAGAAGTTTGCCCTTGAACATGCAGTATTCGTTCATCGCTGAATAGCCTCGTAAAGTTGACTGGACGGCGACCTCATGATCGGGCGGGTCTGTTGCCGGAGCATGACCGGCACTGTGTTTTCAATCGGACATTTCGGCCGCCGGTCAGGCGCGCCGCGTGCGACACATTCCGGCGTGGCGAGCTTATTTATAGACGCGGGCGCGCTGGGAGGAACAGTATGGGATACCCAAACGCGCGAGCGTCACAGTTGTTGTTTTTTTTCGATGCCCCCTTGTATGCGCGTTCCAACGTCCTATTCTTTGTTCTGCTTGTCGTGTTGGAGCGCGATGCGCGCGGTATCTGTGTTCGATATCTCGCTGCCAGGGTGCTTTCAGGTTTGCTGTGCCGCACGTGGTCCATCATGCGGCGTCAGTCCGTTTGCGCGTCTGTCGCGAGCACGAACGTCACCGGTATCCCGCAGGCACCAATTGGACGGGTCATGAACGCGTCGAACCTTGAGCGGAGCTCGATCCGGAACATCGGCCGCGGCCGACGTCTGCTTGTGCTTTACGAACAGCGCGAGCCGATCGCGGAGTCTGTCTTCGTGCTGTCCGTCGTGCACGGGTTCGACGCGACGTGCGGCCGGTGCGGCGACGTGCTGGAACTGCTTGCGCAAAACCGTCCGCAAGTCGTCTTTTTCGATCTCGCCTCTCGAGTCGCGCAGAAGGCGAGGACCATGCGGCTCATCAACGAGCACAGCTTGCGCTGCAGGCTCGCCGTGCTGTCGGATGCGAAGTTTCGCCAAGCTGACTGGCCCGAAGCGGATCTGGTCATCGAGCGGCCGGTCTCGGCGATAGGCATCCTCGAGCGCCTTGGCGAACTGGTCGAGCCGGCGGCGCCGGCTGTCCTCTGCATGCCGTCGGACGACCACAGCTATCCGCTACGGGGGCCGCCGCGGCCACCGGCGGCACGGGGAGCCAAGGCGGAGCCAACGGGAGCCAACGGGAGCCAACGGGAGCCACTGACACCGACAGCGACTAGGAGTTTCCGCCGGCAAGCTCCGCAACGCCGGAAGACGTGCGCGAACATGCGCAACCGTCGCCCAGCTGCTTCATCGCGTTGCCGCCCTCATCGCGCGCCCCCAGCGTGAATACCGCTACTGGGTCACACCTTTCTTCGCCGCGAGGTCCTGCGCCATCTTGTAATGCTCTTCGATGGTGGGCAGCCCCTTTTGCGCGGCTTTCTTCAGGTCGTTGTTCTGACCGTCAGCGATCTCTTTCTTGAACGCGGCGATTGCCTCCTGATGCCCCTGTAGCCCGACCTTCTGAATGTAAGCCGTATCGAACTCCTTGCCCTTCAGATTCTTCAGCGAGTCCAGCACCGCAGTGTCGGAGTTGTCCTTCGGCACGGTGACGCCATGCGGCGCGGCCATCTTCAACTGCAGCGTGAGCTTCGTGTGGTCGACCATCATGTGATGCGCGAACGACTTCACGTCCTTATCGTCCGAGTTTTTCGTCGCGAGTTTGGACGCGTCGATTTCGGTCGACGACGATTGGCTTGCGGCCTGGACGAAATCCTTGTCGGGTCCCGCCAGCGGATTGGCGGCGGTCGTGGATGCTGCTTGAGTTTGCGCGCTGGCGACAGGGGCTACGGCAGCCAGGGAACTGCACAACGCGGCAATGGCGGTAAGGCGCTTCATGTTTTCTCCTCGATGAGTAAGAGGGGGGAAGTGAAGCGGACAGAACGGCACGCTTCGTCGAGCGTGACGCAAGCGTCGTACCTTGTCAGCATCGTTGCCGTCGCGTCGGTGGAACGGCGGATGCTTGACGAAGCGTCAGCAGCGGTACGAACAACAACGAACGACGGAGCTTCGCGATGCGCATCGCACAAGTGTCGACCCTTTACGAGCGCGTCCCGCCAGTCGCATATGGCGGCACCGAGCGCGTCGTGTCATGGCTGACCGAGGCGCTTGTCGCGCGCGGCCACGACGTCACGCTGTTCGCGAGCGGCGACTCACTGACGCAGGCGCGGCTGGTATCTGTCTATCCGCGCCCGTTGCGCGAGATCGAGAACACCGCCGACCCGCAGGCGTTCCACGTGGCGATGCTCGAGCAGGTCGTGCGGCGCTCGGCCGACTTCGACATCGTCCACTTTCATACCGATTACACGAGCTTTCCGTTTGGTCGCCGCCTGCAATGTCCGCACGTCACGACGCTGCACTGGCGGCTCGACATCCCCGGGCTCGATGCGCTGTATCGCGAATTCCGCGACGTGCCGCTGGTATCGATTTCGGACGCGCAGCGCACACCGTTGCCGCAACTGGCCTGGCAGCGCACCGTGCACCACGGCCTGCCGCCCGAGATTCATACGTTCAACCCCACGCCGTCGGACTACCTCGCGTTCGTCGGCCGCATCGCACCGACCAAGCGTCCCGATCTTGCGATAGAAATCGCGCGCCGCGCGAATCTGCGCATCGAAATCGCGGCCAAGATCGACGACGGCGATCGCGCCTATTACGAACGCGATATCGCGCCGCTGATGCGGCAACCGCATGTGTGTTATCGCGGTGAACTGGGCGGGCACGACAAAGACCGCTTCATCGGCGCGGCGCGCGCGCTGCTGTTTCCGGTCGACTGGCCGGAGCCCTTCGGACTCGTGCTCGTCGAGGCGCTGGCCTCCGGCACGCCGGTGATCGCGTTCGGCCGCGGCTCGGTGCCCGAGATCATCGACGATGGCGTGACGGGCTTTATCGTCGACAGCATCGACGAGGCCGTCGATGCGCTGAAGAGAATCGGCGAGATCGATCGGGCCCGCTGCCGCGAAGTCTTTGAACGGCGCTTTACCGCTGCGCGCATGGCCGACGAATACGTCGACGTGTACACGAACCTGGTGGCGGCAGCGCGGTGAAAGTGCAATGTGCGGCTTCCACACCGCGGTGCGCAGGCAGGCAATTTTTTTAACGCGGGATGCCATTTTTGACGTGCGCCGATGGCGGGGGAATGCCGACGGCTGGCCAGCAAAGGGCCCGACAAAACGGCCGACAAAACGCGGACACAACATCAGGCGCGCCTGCGCTCGCGAAGCAGACCGCGACAGGCACGCCGGATGCGGACAAAAGACATCGCCGCGCTCGCCTGCTGTCGATTCGCGGTGCGCCACGACCTTGCAAGGAGGCAGTCGATGCAACACGAGCCCGACCCGGCGGCGCCCGAACCGGCGAAGCCCGACGTCCAGCAGGCGGAGATCGGCAGCGGCACACCGCCGTCGCGGATTCCCGAAGCGCAGCCCGACGTGGACGTCCAGCCTGACCAACAGCCGGTGCGCGATACGCCGGATGTCCGAGGGCCCGGCTCCGCGTCGCCGTGACTTGATGGCGCGACGCGACGCATGCGACGCCCGCTTGCGCGCATCGTTGCGCAAAGCTGTTCAACCTAACCACGCAGAGGAACGATATGACCACATCCCGTTCGACCACGGGCGAGCGCCCGCTCAGCCCGTTTATCGACGTGCAGAAGGCATTGAAGGGCGCGTCTTATCCCGCCGACAAAAACAGCCTTCTCGAGACCGCCAAAGCGAATGGCGCCGACGAAGACGTGTTGCGGCGGTTACAGGACTTGCCGGACCAGCAATACGAGAGTCCGGCGGAAGTGTCGAAGGGCGTCGGCAATGAATAGCGCCCGCTAGCTTGCGCTGAGTCACTCGCGGGCAATGGCCCGCTTGCCACGGGAGTCCGTCACGGCCGCCCGTTGCCGGTGCTGCGCCTGCTTCGGGGGCGCGGCGGACCGCGTGCCACCGGGTCGACGCGCTCGCTGTTGCGCGGCGACACCTTGGCGACCGGCCGCCGCGCGCGACCGTTCGCAGCCCGTGGGCACGATCAGCATACGGCGCGTCGTTCAACCCGCCGGGGTGAGCCGCGCGGGTCTTCTTCCACCTTCCGCTTCCTGCGCTTTTTATTTTGCCGAGGTCCTTGTCATGAGCACGCCGACTCCGCCCAGTTCGACTCCACCCCGCTCGACTTCTTCCCGTTTCCCGGCCGCGCTCGCGGTTCCCGCGGTGGTCTTCGTCATCATCGGAGTCCTGCTCGCGATTGGCGGCATCCGGCTCGCGATGCTCGGCGGCTCGTGGTACTACGTGCTCGCCGGTATCGCGATCGCGGCAACCGGCGTGCTGCTGTGGCTCAGAAGGCGCACTGCGCTGATCGTGTTCGCCATCATGCTGTTCGCGTCGGCGATCTGGGCGGTGGTCGAAGCGCGCTTCGATTTCTGGCAACTGCTGCCACGGCTATGGGTGTGGCTGGTGCTGGCGCTGTGGCTGCTGCTGCCGCCGGTGTCGAAGCGGCTCGTGTTCGGGCCGCCGGCCGTGTCGCGCGAGGGCGTATTGCCGCTCGCGGGCGCGGCGGTGCTGACCGTGCTGCTCGGCATCGTCACGGCGTTCAACCATCCGTACGATCACCCGGGACAGGTCGAAGTGACATCGGCCGCGCCGGCGGACGCGCCGCTCGCCGGCGACTCGAACCGCAAGGCGAGCGACTGGACCGACTACGGGGGCTCGCCGCTCGGGCAGCGTTATTCGCCGCTCGCGCAGATCACGCCGGATAACGCGAGCCAGCTGAAAGTGGCGTGGAGCATCGAGACCGGCGACAAGCCGGGCCCCAACGACCCGACGGAAACCACCGACGAGAACACGCCGATCAAGGTCGACAACAAGCTGTTTCTGTGTACGCCGCACAGCATCGTGATCGCGCTCGATCCCGCGACCGGCCATCAGTTGTGGCGCTTCGATCCAAAGATCCAGACTCCGGTCGGCAC
The DNA here is from genome assembly GCF_036488505.1 of Paraburkholderia sp. Lineage (GTDB taxonomy): Bacteria > Pseudomonadota > Gammaproteobacteria > Burkholderiales > Burkholderiaceae > Paraburkholderia. Next base: position 9,030 of record NZ_DASXHN010000438.1, read on the forward strand.
CTTCAAGCATTGGGAGCATATGACGTGTCGCGGCGTGTCTTATCACGACGACGCGCTGTATCCGGCGCTGCCCGCGGCCGCCGCGGCGGCGCGCAACAGCGCGGCAAGCTCAGCGGCAAACGCAACCGCAACCCCAGCCGCCACCGCGGCGGCGGCGGGTCAGGGCACCGTGCCGACCCCGGCGCCGCCGAGCACGCCGGGCGAGAAGGCCGCGGTCGCGAGCGAATGCCCGCGCCGTATTTTCCTGCCGACCGCCGACGCGCGTCTGATCGCGCTCGACGCCGACACCGGCAAGCCATGCCCGCACTTCGGCAATGGCGGCACGATCGATCTGCGCACGCATATCGGGCCGTTCACGCCCGGCGGTTATTACTCGACGTCGCCGCCGGCCGTCACGCGCGACCTCGTGATCATCAGCGGCCACGTGAGCGACAACGAATCGACCAACGAGCCGTCCGGGGTCACGCGTGCGTTCGACGTGCATGACGGCCACCTCGTATGGAACTGGGATGCGGGCAACCCCGATGCGACGCAGCCGATCAAGCCGGGGCAGACCTATGTGCGCAATTCGCCGAACATGTGGTCGGTGTTTTCGGTCGACGAAAAGCTCGGCATGATCTACCTGCCGCTCGGCAATCAAACGCCGGACCAATGGGGCGGCTTGCGCACGCCCGCGTCCGAGAAGGTGGCTGCCGGCATCGTCGCGCTCGACCTCGCGACCGGCCAGATGCGCTGGAACTACCAGTTCACGCATCACGATCTGTGGGACATGGACGTGGGCGGCCAGCCGTCGCTCGTCGATCTGCAAACGGCGAACGGCGTGCAGCCCGCGCTGATCGCGTCGACCAAGCAGGGCAGCATCTACGTGCTGAACCGCCAGACCGGCAAGCCGATCATTCCGATCACCGAGAGGCCCGTGCCGGGCGGCGCGGCGCCCGGCGACCATACGTCGCCGACGCAGCCGTTCTCCGCGCTGAACTTCGATCCGCCGACGCTGCGTGAGCGCGACATGTGGGGCACCAATCCGTTCGATCAACTGTGGTGCCGCATCAAGTTCAAATCGCTGCGTTACGACGGCATGTTCACGCCGCCGTCCGAGCAGGGCTCGCTGGTGTTTCCGGGCAATTTCGGCGTGTTCGATTGGGGCGGCATTGCGGTCGATCCGGTGCGCCAGATTCTGATCGCGAATCCAAGCTATATGGCGTTCACGTCGAAGCTGGTGCCGCGTTCGCAGATCGGCTCGAACAATGGCAATAAGAAGGGCAGCGAGACCAGCGGCATCAAGCTCGCGCTCGGCACGCCATTCGGCTTCGAACTGAACGCGTTCCTGTCGCCGCTGGGGATTCCGTGCCAGGCACCGCCGTGGGGCTATGTGGCCGCGGTGGACCTGCGGCAAGGGCATATCGTGTGGGAGCACAAGAACGGCACCATTCGCGATAGCGCGCCCTTGCCGATTCCGTTGCCGCTCGGCGTGCCGAGCCTTGGCGGGATGGTGACGACCGGCGGTGGTGTCGCGTTCCTGTCCGGCACGCTCGACTACTATCTGCGCGCCTATGACGTGCGCACCGGCGCGCGGCTGTGGCAAGGCCGTCTGCCGGCGGGCGGCCAGGCCACGCCGATGACCTATGCCGACAGCAACGGCAAGCAATACGTGCTGGTCACGGCCGGCGGCCACGGCTCGCTCGGCACGAAGCAGGGCGACTACGTGATTGCCTATGCGTTGCCCTAACCTGCCGTGACCCGGTGACTGCAACGCACGCCACGCTCAATGCGTGGCGGCGTGCAGCAGCAGCTTCAGCACGCCGGCAATCGTCGCGACCGTCAGGACGCCGGCTGCCCACAGGCCGGCGAACCACGCGAGGCGGCGCCACATGTCAGTGGTACCCCTCGCCCGCGCGCATCTTCCCTTTGAACACCGAGTACGCGTAGAACGTATAGCCGAGGATCATCGGCACCGTGATCGCCGCGCCGACCAGCAAAAACGCAAGGCTCTGGCGCGGCGCGGCTGCTTCGCGAAACGATATCGACGGCGGCACGAGATCCGGATAGAGGCTGATCAGCAGCCCCGCATAGCACAGCACGAAGATGCCGTAAGCGAATAGCAGCGGCAGCACATGGCGCCGCGCCGACAAACTGCGGAAAAAGCCGATCGTCAGCAGCACCAGCAACACCGGCACGAACCCGGTGAACAGAAGGTCCGGCCAGCGAAACCAGCGCGCCGCAAGCGAGTTCTGCAACATCGGCGTCCATAGCGTGACGACGACGATCAGCGCGAGCACGGTCACGCCCATCGCGCGCGCATGGCGGCGGCAGCGCTCGTGCAACGCACCCTCGGTGCGCCAGATCAGCCAGCATGAGCCCAACAGCGCATAGCCCGCCGCGACGCCGAGCCCGCATAGAATCGTGAAGCCGGTGAGCCAGTCCCACCATCCGCCGACATACGAGAAACCCTCGACGCGCACGCCTTGCAGCACGCCACCCAGCACCAGACCCTGGCAGAAGGCGGCCAGCGCCGAACCGCCGAAGAACGCGACGTCCCACCATGCGCGGCCTCGGCCGATCGCGCGAAAGCGGAACTCGAACGCGACGCCGCGAAATACCAGCGCGAGCAGCATCGCGATGACCGGCGGATAGAGCGCTGGCAGGAGCACCGAGTAAGCGAGCGGAAACATCGCGAACAGCCCCCCGCCGCCGAGTACGAGCCACGTTTCATTGCCGTCCCAGACCGGCGCGATCGAGTTCACCATCAGATCGCGGTCGGCGCGCCGATGCTCGACCGCGAACAGGATGCCGACGCCGAGATCGAAGCCGTCGAGCAACACATACGCGAGCACCGCGAAGGCGAGGATCGCCGCCCAGATCAAAGCCAGATCAAGTGTGCCTGTCGTCATCAGAGCGCTCTCCTGTCACCGGTGAAGCCGGCTGCTTTTGCGCGGGTCCTGGCGTGATGCCGGCGCTGCGCTGCGGTTTGTCTTTCGAGGGGCCGGGCGTTTCCAGGGTCGGCCGCGCGGCCATCAGACGCAGCAGAAAGACCGCGGCCGCGCCGAACACGATCATGTAGACGATGCCAAAGCTCGCCAGCGACACCGCGACGCCCGGCGCGGCGATCGGCGACGCGCTGTCGACGGTGCGCAAAAGCCCATAGACGGTGAACGGCTGGCGGCCGACCTCGGTGACCGTCCAGCCGCACAGCAACGCGATCAAACCAGCCGGCCCCATCGCCACCATCATCCGATGCATCCA
>NZ_DASXHN010000443.1:0-10228 GCF_036488505.1 Paraburkholderia sp.
GTCTGCAATGCCTGCGTTCATTCGTCGGCGCGCCGGCGGCGGCGCGCGGTAGTTCAATTCGCAGGGCAATTAAAACACATCCGATATACGTCAGTACAAAAGCCGTGCATCGGCGAGACGCGGCCCGAGGCTTCGCCTGGTCAGAATAAGCGTGCCTCGCGCGCCCGACCATCCGGGCGCGCGACCGCCTCGACGACCGCCAACCCGCCGCTACTTTGCGACGCGCGCCTGCAACGCACGAATCCGGCCGAGCGCCTGGGTATTCGATACGGTCTCGTCGTACATCTGCGCGAGATCGGCCTTCAGTGCGGTGCGCGATCCACCATCCAGATAGACCATATGCCCCGACGGATAGAACCGCGCAGACAGGTTCTGCCGCACCTGCTGGCTGAGCAGCGGCATCTGCTGAAGATCGAGCACGGTCTGATAGAACGGCGTGACGAAATCGTAGAAACCGTTCGCCGACAGCACCTTCAGGTCCGGATTGAGCGCCATCACCGCGGCAAGGTCGCCGGCCGTATAGAGAATGATGTTGCCCTTCGAATCGACGCCTTTCTGCGCGCCGGTCGGATCGATGTGGCTGAAGTCCCAGAACTTGAACGTCTGATCGTTGAGGTCGGTGAAAGCCGAATTCGACGTGTACTTGAGTTGCTCGTTCAGATACACGTTCCACATCGTCGTATAGACACCGGTGACGGCCGTCATCGTCGGGTCGTTACCGCCGGAGTTCGGGTCGATCTTGCCGGCAATGCCAGTATCGATCGCGGTGACGCGGCCGTCGTATTCGCCGAGCGCAAGGCCCTGCGACTTCAGCAGCGTGGTCAGGAAAAGCGAATTGCCGCGGCTGTCATAGCCCGCGATATCCAGGCTCCACGCGAGCAGCGTCGTCTTGTCGATGCCGGTGTATTCGCTCAGTTTTTCGACGGTCGCGGAATCGGTGGTGGGGAACTTGCGCAGCGCGGCCAGATAGTCGGTGCGCGCGAATTGCGCGACCTCTTCGGCGAACGCGCCAAGATCGGTGGGTCGGGGCGCGACACCGAGTTTCTTGTGATACCACGCGTCGGCGGCCGCGGTGGGCAGTGCACCGACCGGATTGCCGGACTGCGTGTAATCGAGAATCGACGATTGCAGCGTGATGCCGTTCAGATCGACACCGTCTTCGTGCAGACGATACGCAAGCACGCAACTGCGCGCCGTGCCGTAAGACTCGCCGTACAGATACTTCGGCGAATTCCAGCGGTTGTTCTTCGTCAGAAAGCGCTTGATGAACTGCTTGATCGAGTCAGCGTCCTGATCGACGCCCCAGAACTCGCGATTCTTCTTCGGCGCGATCGCCGCCGAATAGCCGGTGCCGACCGGGTTGATAAAGACCAGATCGCTCTTGTCGAGCAGACTGTCCGGGTTGTCTTCCATCGAATACGGCGCGGGCGGCGTGAAGTTCGGCATCGACGTCTTGATGCGGCGGGGCGCGAACGAGCCGAGCAGCACGAATACCGCCGACGAACCCGGGCCGCCGTTATAGAAGAACGTGACCGGCCGCGTTTCTTCCTTCTGATCGTCCTGCGTGAACGCGACGTAGAACATCCGCGCTTCGGGTTGGGAACTGCTCGGATCGACGATCACGAGGTGACCCGCGGTCGCCGTGTACTCGATCTTGCGTCCGCCGATCGTGATCGCATGGTGCGTGATCGCGGCGCTCTCGTCGGTTGCGCTCACCGAGTCGTCGGGGCCGTTGCCGTAGGCCACCGGATCGAAGAACGGCTGGTCGCGCGTGCTGGCCTTGTGCGGGGCGCTCGTGGTGGTAGCTGCGCCTGCCGTGGCCGCGGCGGGCGCGTCGTGCGACGGATGCTGATTGCCGGAAGCTGACTCTGTGTTCGTCATGATCGCTCCAAGGTTTGTTTTACGTGTCGTGCGTCCTCGTGCTTACGTCGTCTACATCCAATGCCAGCGTGGACGCCGCGGGGATGCCCGGCCCTTCCGGTGTTGATCCCGCGTTCGCCTCGCGTTTGCTCAGTGTTGGTCTCGCATCTGTCTCGCGTGTTGCAGACTATAGTGCGGCCGCCACCTTCGCGCCATTGGGACTGCCGAGTCCCGTGCATGCATCCCATCCCTTCGATGCCGCGAAGCTACCGTTATTGCCCTGCGTGATGTCGTTGCATACGCCCGGCGTCTGGTAGAGCTTCGCGTTGACGAAGCCCACCGGCTGCCCCTTCGCCGCGTTGATCCGCGCAATCAGCCCGGCCCACAGCGGCGCCACCGCGCTGGTGCCGCCGACCACCGTCTGCGTGCCGCCAATCAGCACGCTGTAGCCGGTGATCGGCGACGCATCGCCGGCGACATCCGGCACACCGCGCCCGCTGAGCGCCTTGCTGCCGCCGCCCGTCGACGCCGCCGACAGCGCCTTCTGCCACGCGGGCACCGGGAACGCAGTGCTCACTCCCCCGCCGCTCGCGCCGCCCTGCGCGCCGTCGTTCCACACCACCTCGTGCGAAATCGACGAACCCGATGCGACAAGGCTCGTGCCGCCACACGCGAGCACGTACGGGCTCGACGCCGGGAAGTCGACCTGATCGCCGCCGCCCGAACCATCGCTCGAGCCGCTGTCGCCCGAAGCCGCGCAGACGGTCACGCCAAGTGCCGCCGCAGACTGCAGCACACTGTTGAACGCCTGCATCGACTGGCCGGTCCACACCGATTCCGGCGCGCCCCAGCTAATCGAGATCACCGATGGCTTATTGGTCGTGTCATGGACCGCGCGGCTTACCGCGTCGAGAAAGCCCGCGTCGCTGTTCTGCGTAAAGTAGACCGCGATGGTCGCGGCCGGCACGAGCGCGCCGACGATCTCGACGTCGAGCGTCACTTCGCCGTCCGGCCCGTTGGGGTCGCCGCTCGGCCGATTGCCGCTTTGATCGACGCCGATCGACTTCACCGTCGGCGCGGCCACGCCCAGGCTTGCGAAATAGGCTTTCAGGTCGGACGTGCTGTAGCCGCCGCCCAGCTCGATGATGCCGACGCACTGGCCGTGGCCGTCACCTTGCGGAAACTGGTATAGCGACGCGAGTTGCAGTGGCGTGAACGACTCCTGATGCGCGCGCGCCGCCGCGAACGGCGGCCGGATGCGGAAGTGCGGACGTGCCTGCGGCCGATTGTCGAGCCCGAGCACCGCCTCGACGACCCCATGCAGATCGTCCGGCACGCTGATCGTGCCCGTGCGGCCACGAAACTGTCCGGCCGTGTGGTGCTGATAGTGCTCGAGCTTGACCCCGAACGCGTTCTGGAACTGGGCGATCGTGCCGCTCAGCAGCACCGAGCGCTGCGCCGCGTCTTCGCGCACGACCGTCAGCCCATGCGCGGCGGCGAACGCCTTGATCTTCACGATGTCATCCGGCGCGGCGCCGTAGTCTTTGGCCAACTCGTCGCGCGATAGCGGCTTCACGTTAGGGTCGCCGGCTTCGATCCGGCTTATCAACGCATCGAACTGCGCCTGGCGTTGACGGCGCAGCATCACGAAAACCTCGATCCGCTCCGCCGGGTCGCATTGCCCGATAACCTGCGCGCCTTGCTCGACCGTTCGTTCGCTGCCTGGCAATGGGTGCTTGGTGCTCATAGTGTCGACTCTCCTGTTGGCGTGGCGACGCGCGATTTCCGCGGGCCGTGGGCTCGCTAGCACACCCCGAGCCCGCACCTGCGCATTGCGTAAGCGCACATGGCAACGCGCGGCGGGCGTTATAGGACTGGGTCAACCGTCCGACCAAAGCATTCGAACACAGTTCCGGCGCGCGTGGCAGTCGTCCGAATGGCCAATGCGCGTCCCGCGCGCGTCGCGCTATGATGCTGCAGCGGCATTCCTGCCGTCTCATTGACTCGCGCGCCGCGTGCGCGCCCGCTCGAGAAACCAGAGGAACTCATGTCAATTTCGATGCATCAAGCGTCACTGCCCGTGCTGATTCGCGGCCTTACGAACCTGCAGGCCATTCTGGGCAAAGCCGAAGCGCATGCCGCGGCCAGGCAGATCGAGCAGTCGGTATTCACGAACGCCCGGCTCGCGCCGGACATGCTGCCCCTCGTACGCCAGATCTATATCGTGAGCGATACCGCGAAAGGATGCGCCGCGCGACTGGCCGGCGTCGAACCGCCGAAATTCGAAGACGTCGAGCAGACTTTCGACGAACTGCAGTCCCGTCTGCAAAAGACGATCGATTATCTGAAGGAATTCAACGCCGCACAGCTCGACGGTTCGGAAAGCCGCACGATCACGCTGAAAATGCGGTCGGGCCCGATCGAGTTCACCGGGCTGTCATATCTGTTCGGTTTCGTGTTGCCGAATTTCTATTTCCACATCACCACCGCCTACGGCATCCTGCGTCATAACGGTGTGGAGCTTGGCAAGCTCGACTATCTGGGCGGCATGCAGTAAGTAGCCAAAGCCGTCGGACTGCCGCGGGCCAGCCGGTGCTGCGCTCAGTTGGCCCTCGGCAGGCCGTGCCACAGGCTGTTGACCGTCTGCGCGTTGGAGTTGCAAGCGGCATCGATGCCGGCTGCGCTATGGCTCTATTAACACGTGCTCTATTAACACGATTAACACGATTACCTGGCAACGCGCGCGTCGCGCGTGCGACATTCACGCTACCTCAACCCGCGACGGCTACCGGTCATGAGCATCGAGTCACCCTGCGTCGATATCTGCAAGTTCGACGACAAAACCGGCTTTTGCATCGGCTGCACGCGCACGCGCGATGAATGCAAAAGCTGGAAGAAGATGAAGGACAAGCATCGCAAGAAGATCCTCGAGGACCGGCCTCGGCGCGAACGCAAGTTGAAGAAGTGAGTGGCGCCGCAACCCCGGTGCTGCTCGCGATCGGTAGGCGGCAGGCTTGCGGTCCTCGAAAATGGCACACGCCGAAGCATGTGTTGCTCCGGCGCATAACACTGCGCGCAGCTGTTTGCGCATCAAGGAACCGCGCGTGAGCGTGCCTGCTCCCGGCCCGTGGCCGTACCGGCTGTCGCCAAACCTGCGTCAATCCAGTGAAAGCCGCACCGCGAAACCAATCAGCGCGGCCGAAAACGTCCATCGCTGCAAAGTCTGCGCGAGCGGATGAGCGCGCATCCAGTTAGCGATGCGCGCGGCGCCCAGCGCATACATCGCGTCGAAACAGGCGCCCATCGCCAGCAGCACCGCACCCAGCTCGATCATCTGCAACGCGACCGGACCCGCTTCCGACCGCACGAATTGTGGCAGCAACACCGAGCAGAACAGCAGTGCCTTGGGGTTGAGCAGATTCGTCAGCAAGCCTCTGACGAACGCAGCCCGCAACGGACGCAGCGCGCCGGCCACCTCGCCGCCCGAGGGGTTCGACGGGTTTGCTCTATTCGCCACGTCCGCCGGCGCCGTGTCCCGCTGCTCGCGCGCGTGCGCTGGCAGCGCAAAACCGGGCGAGCGCAGGATTTGAATCCCGATCCACGCGAGATAAACCGCGCCGCCGTAGCGCACCACGTCGTACAGCCACGGCGCGTTGCGCAGGAGCGCCGCCATCCCACAGGCCGACAGCGTCACGTGCGTCGCGCGCGACATCCCAAGGCCGGCGGCGGCCGCAAAGCCGCTGCGCACCCCGCGCGTGATGCTGGTTTGCAAAATCAGCGCCATGTCCGGCCCAGGCACCGCATAAACGACCACCAAAGCCGCCACATAGACGGCCAGTAGATGAGCGGAAATCATCGCAGCCTCCTTGTTCCTGAAGGCTCCATCTTGCTCTCGACGAGGTAGCATTTGTTGGCGAATTACTGACTAGGCACGGCCATATCTGGAGGAATACGCTAGCATATATCCACCGTAAAGCGTTTTCCCCCAACTTCAAGACCCTCAACCGACGATGCCATCCGACGACCTGGACAAGACCGACCGCGCGATCCTTGCCGCGTTGCAAACCGATGGCCGCATGTCGAACGCGCGTCTCGCCGAAACGGTTGGCCTCAGCGAGACGCCCTGCGCGCGGCGTCTGAAGCGCCTCGAAAACGACGGCTATATCGACCACTACCGCGCGGTACTCTCGCGCGCCGCGCTCGGCCTTGGCGTGATCGCGTTCGTTCTCGTGCGCTTCGCGGTGCACGACCGCATGGTGGCGAACCGGTTCGAGCGCGAAGTGCAGGCGATCCCGCGCATCCTGTCGTGTCACAACGTGTCGGGCAGCGCCGACTACATTCTGCAGGTCGTCGCGCGCGATCTCGACGACTACGGTTCCTTCATGCGCGACGAGCTGCGCGGCCTGCCCGGCGTGACGTCGGTGGAATCCGCCTTATCGTTGCGCGAAGTGAAGCCGCTGGGTGGTCTACCGCTCTCGTGAGCCGTGCGCGGACGTGGCATAGTCCTCCCTTGACGCGGCGCGAGCCGCTCCGACAAAGCTACAGCAAGCGGAGTTTTCATGGACCACGACAAGGCGCGAGCGGAAGAAACCGCCGCGATGGAGCGCGTGTTGATCGCGACCCGGCGCGTGCAGACGGCGTTTGCATCGCTGCAAGCGCAGTTCCCGCCCGCAGGCAGCGGCAAACCCTCGCAGTTTGCGCTGCAGACCTTCGACGCCGCGCTGCAGGAACTCGAAGACGCGCAAGCGGCATTCGACGAGATGCTAGGCGACCTGCTCGACGGCAAGCGCTGAGCGGCAGCCATCCCGCTCGCGGCGCCATCGCATTCGAGGCTGGATCAGATACGGCGAATGCGTCGATTGTGCCGCGTTGCACCCGCCTTCGAAGCGGTGAACACGCGTCAGCGCGCGTCTGTCTCGATCAGCGGCTCGCAGAGGATCGGAAAGTTCACCGAATTCGCGATGTAGCACTTTTCGTGGGCGACGTGATGCAGATGCGCGGCCCGTTCGACATCGCCGCCGGTGCGGATCACGACGCGCGGGCGCAGCACGATTTGCGAGAAACGGCCCGGCTGCGCGCTATCGAGCATCGTGCCTTCGGCGTCGTCGCGATAATCGAGCACGACGATGCCCGCGTCGGAACATAGATGCAGATACCAGAGTTTGTGGCACGCGCTCACCGACGCGACCAGCAGGTCCTCGGGATTCCAGCGCTGCGCGTCGCCGAGAAACGCCGGGTCCGACGAGCCCGGAATATCGGGCTTGCTGCCTGAAGAAATCACGTGATCGCGCCCATAGTCGCGATACCCCGACGTGCCGCTGCCTCGGTTGCCCGTCCATTGCACCGATACGTGGTAGCTGTGCTCGCCATGCGCCATTGACCTTCCCCTGTTGTCGGACCCGACCTGCATTCTATATGCGGCATCCGCTGCTGCCGCGTGCCGCGCGTTCGGTAGTAGCGGCGAGCTAGCGAGGCGGCGCCGCCCTGCCGCTCACATTCGGTGCGCGCGGATCGGCGGGCATATAAAGCGCCGTGCCATTGGCCCGCATGGTGTTGAGCGCCGGACCCGCGCCGACCGATCCGGCCGGGCCCGTGCCGGGCGTGGCGCCACCTGAGATGCCTGCGCCCAACAACGAACTGGAGCCGCCGCCAGTCACCGTTCCCGCACCCGTTGTGGTGCCCGCGCCGCCGCCAGCCGCCTGCGCGCCGCCCACACCCTGAGGTGTGCCCAACTGCTGCGCGTCGACCGCACCTGCCGCCGCTGCCGTCAACACCGCCGCGATCAGCGCAGACCGCGCGATGCCACCCCCGATGCCCTTCATTACACTGCGCATGAGTTCCCCCAACCTGGATCGACCCGCCGTGCCCGGCGACGTTTCAGCGCCTGCGTTCATCAGCAGCGCTGCCCGCTATTGTGACCCGATCGCCCGTCGCATGCAGCGACGCCCGGCACCCGCAAGCCCGGCTTGTCCCCCGCCACACCCGAGCGGGTCCGCGCGCGCTATGATCGGTCGCTATACCAGCACGCCCTGACACCAGAACGTCATAACGCCAGCACGGCCGGTCGCGCACGATGGAACACGCCTACCTTCACGTTTTGCATCTGCTCGCGGGCCACTCGGGGTGGATGCTCGCGATCGTGTTCGTCGCGGCGTTTCTCGAAGCGATTGCGGTCATCGGCACTTTCATCCCCGGCAGCACCGCGATGTTCGTCGCCGGCGCGCTGACCGGCACGGGCGCGCTGAGCCTCGGCTGGGTGTTCGTATGCGCGATCCTCGGCGCGATCGCCGGCGACGGCATGAGCTTCTGGCTCGGCGAGCGCTACAAGGAGCGCATCGCCCATCTTTGGCCACTTCGCACACATCCCGAGGTACTGGACGCGGGCCGGCGTTTCTTTATCAAACATGGCGCGAAGAGCGTCGTGCTCGCGCGCTTTATCGGCCCGTTGCGGGCGATCGTGCCGGTCGTCGCGGGCATGATGGGGATGCGCCCGGCGCGCTTCTACGCGATCAACGTGCTGTCGGCGCTGATCTGGGCGCCCGCGCATATCCTCCCGGGCGTCGTCTTCGGCGCGTCGGTGCTGCTCGCCGGCGCGGTGTCGTTCCGGCTGGTGGTGATCCTCGCAATGCTCGTGTGCATCGTCTGGGTCAGCTTTCGCGGCGCGGCTTTGCTGGTGTCGCACACGAACGCGTGGTCGAGCGCGGCGGGCCGCCATCTGGGTGACTGGGCCTGCCGCCATCGCGGCCCGCTCGGCCGCGTCGCGCGCAACCTGCTCGACCCCGACACGCCGGACGCGACCCACCTCGTCGTCACATCGCTCGCCGTGCTGCTGGCCGGCGCGCTGTTCTTCGGGGTGCTCGAGGACGTCGTCAGCCACGATCCGCTGACCACCGTCGACCTGTCGGTCTATCACTTCCTGCAATCGGTGCGCACGCCTTGGGGCGACGCCGTGCTCGCCCATCTTGCGACGCTCGGCAGCGGCCTCACGCTGATCGCGCTGATCGTCACGGTCGCGCTATGGATGGTGTGGGAGCGGCGCTGGCGCACGATCAGCTACTGGCTCGCGGCGGTCGCGTTTTCCCAGCTGCTGATTCTCGGTCTGCAACTCGCGATGCGCCGCGCGCCGCCCAACGAGCTGATGACCAGCCACTATGTGTTTCCGAGCAATCACGTGGCGGCGACCGTCATCGTGTACGGCTTTCTCGCGTTCCTGCTCGCGCGCCGGGTGGGCAAGCTCGAAGGCGTGCTGGTCGCGGCCGCGAGCATCATCGTCGTGATCGTGGTCGCGCTCGCGGACGTGTACTTCGGCCGCTACTGGGTGTCCGATGCGATCGGCGGCGCCGCGCTCGCGTACGGCTGGGTGGCGATCGTCGCGCTGAGCGCGGTCTGGCGACATCCGCAGGCGCCGCCGCGCCGCAGGTTCATGCCGCTCGTCGTGCTCGCGGTCGTGTTGGCCAGCGTGGGCGTGCAGTTCGGCGTCGCGACACCCGCGCCGCTGGACAGTGCATCGGGGCCGCCGCCCGTGCTGCTGACCCAGGCCGCGTGGCAGCAGTTCGAATGGCGGCGCGTGCCGTGCTATCGCTCCGACATGGGCGGCGATCGCAAGGAGCCGTTCACGCTGCAATGGGTGTCGGCGCCCGCTTCGATCCGCGACGAATTGCGCGCGCAGGGCTGGATCGAGGGCACCGACGTGTCCGCGCACAGCCTGCTGTCGCTCGCTTCGCCCGACGTCTCGGCGGTGTCGCTGCCGGTGCTGCCGAAGCTGAACAATGGCGTGCCATCGTCGCTGGTGTTCATGCGCCCCGGCGACACGCGCGACGAGCGCTACGTGCTGCGCTTCTGGCCAAGCGGTTATGAGGTGGACAACGGCCTGTCCGCCGCGCCGCTGTGGGTCGGTGCATTCGCGCACGAGCGGCTGTCGCGGCCGTCGTGGCCGCTCAATGTTCTGCGGATCGATAGAGAAGCGAGCCCGTTCGACGCGCGCGCGAAATCCGGCCGGGCATTCGGCGCGACGATGATCGCGCGAGTCGATTGTCAGGGGGTGCCGGTGTCATTGCTGGTGTCGCCGGTCCAGTGACCGCTCGTTGAATCGCCACTGCCGCGCGTTAGCGAACCTGACGCCACCGCAGTGCCCGAGCAATGCCAAAGCGTCGCCTATTGAAAGCACCGTTTTCTCCGCGTTGATTTCGGATTGGCACTGTAATGAATTGCCGCGAAATGTGAACCGAAGCGAAGCGGAAAATGTGAACTGGGAATCGCGCGAAAAAGGCCGCGGCGCAATTACTATCCAAAATTGCCGCTGACACGGCGGCCGTGAATCGACCGCCGGCGCATTTGCCGCATCGCAATGGAACCGCGCGTTGCGCCA
>NZ_DASXHN010000093.1:0-11976 GCF_036488505.1 Paraburkholderia sp.
CGATTGCTGCGAAATCTTCCAGCGCCATCCAATTACATCGATTTCATTGAGATGCGCCGCGTCCTGCGATTCACCGTCGATCCCGTCTATCTTGATAAAAATGTCCTGCGCCATCCTTGAATGTCTCCCTGTTAAATGAATGCCCGATAGGCCGGGCAAACCTAACAAGGCCGCAATACGAAACAAACCGGACAATTCCGAAAATTAAAGAACGCTCGACCTTTTAAACCGGCGGCAACAAAAAGCGCACGACGCCCTTCAGAAAGCCGTCGATCTGCCGTAGTCCGATGGTGGATCGCATGACGTCCAATATTTAGGACGCGGATCTCGCATACCCCAGGAAGGAGACGAAGTGCAGAAGTTCCATCTCACGATCAGGATCAAGCTGCTGCTGATATTCGGCAGTTGCGCCGCGCTGACCGTTGTCACCGGTCTCGCTGGCATCATCGGTTTGTCGCAGTTGAGTGCGAATGAAGCAGCGGCCCGCCCGCTGTTCATCACGCTGGCCGTCGTGGCCTGGATCAGCGCCGCAATCGCCGTCTACGGTGGTGTGCATCTGAATCGCATCGTGTGCGGCGGCCTGAACCGGCAGCGTAGGAAATTCGAGGAAATCGCCGAGACGCTCGACGTGTCGCGGCGCGCAGCGACTCCGCGCATGGATGAGTTCGGCCGAGCCGGCGTCGCGTTCGACGCGCTGATGCGCCGCATCGAAGAGAACATTCTCGTCGTGCGCTCATCGACCGATTCGGTCAGCACCGCGACGCGCGAAATCGCTGCCGGCAATCTCGTTCTGTCCGCGCGCACCGAGGAGCAGGCCGCATCGCTCGAGCAAACCGCGGCAAGCATGACGCAACTGACCGAAACGGTGAAGCAGAACGCCGACAACGCGCGCCAGGCGAACACGCTCGCCACCAGCGCCGCGAGCAAAGCCGCGACGGGCAACGACGCCGTGCAGGCGATGGCCGCGACGATCGGCCGGATCAGCGGCAGTTCGAGCAAGATTTCGGAGATCACCGGCGTGATCGAAGGCATCGCGTTTCAGACCAACATCCTCGCGCTGAACGCCGCGGTCGAAGCCGCGCGCGCCGGTGAGCAGGGCCGTGGCTTCGCGGTGGTCGCGAGCGAAGTACGCAGCCTCGCGCAGCGTTCGGCCGCCGCGGCGAAGGAAATCAAGGAACTGATCGGCTCGTCCGTCGCAATGATTCAGGACGGCTCGACGCAGGCCCTCGAAGTGAGCACTGTGATGGGACAGGTCACGACCGTGATCCGCCAGGTGTCGGACATCGTCGGCGAAATCGCGGCGGCTTCCGAAGAACAGAGGCGCGGCATCGAACAGGTCAATCAGGCCGTCAATCAGATGGACGAGGTCACGCAGCAAAACGCGGCGCTCGTCGAACAGGCGGCGGCCGCCGCGCAGTCGCTGGAAGAACAGGCGGGCAAGCTCACCGGTGTGGTGTCGACGTTCAAGGTGGGCAGCGTGGGATCGTCCGCGCCGCGTGCGGTCGCTGCGCCCGTGCCGAAAAAGCGTAACGCCGCCCTGCCCGCCAGGCGTACTGCGCTTGCCGGGCCCACGCCGCGCGAAGACGCGCAGCCGAAGCCGGGGTCGGCGTCAGCGCCGCCGGTGTCCACCAAAGCGCCAGCCACGAAGCCCGAACCGGCGCTCGCCACCACCGCCGACGCCGACTGGCAGACCTTCTAAGCGCGCCGCCGCAGCTTCAGCGCCAACGTCGACTTCAAGCCTCAACTCGGCTCGACCACGAAACCGTGCTGCCGCAGCAACTGCAGCACGCCTTTCGGCCCGCCCAGATGCAGCGCGCCGATCGCCACGAATAGCGGCTTGTTCGGCGCCGCGAGTTGCAGCATCCGCGTAACGAAGCGGCGGTTGCGCTCGTAGACGATGCGATTGTCGATCGACGCGGAGATGCGCTTGTCGCGCGCGAGCTTTTCCGACTTCGCGGCCTGCCATGCGGCGATCGCATCCGCATCGCCGACCCGCCACAGCCGATGCAGCGTGCGCACGTCCTCGACGTTCTGCGCGGGCGTCTGCACCAGATCCTGCGCCAGCATCTCGCGCTGTTGCGCGGCCGAGAGTCCGGTGAACGCGTGCATCTGCTGCGCGAGCGTTTCGAGCCCGACGATTTTGCCGCGCGTCTTCAGATAGACGTTCTGCAATTGCGCTTCGGTGCCGTACTCGGTTTGCAGACCGGCGGATAGCGAATCGTAGGTTTCGACCACCAGCGACGCGAGCCACGGCCGCATCTTCTTGATCGCGTCGAGCGCGGCCGGATTGCCGCGCAGCCGCAGCGCGAGCTTGTGCCACAGCGGCTCGGGCAACAGCCCGGGCAGGCAGTCGTGCCGGCACACGCCGTACTTCGACACGTCGTCCTGCGACACCAGCAATTCGTCGGGGGACAGTTCGAGTGCGAGCGTCGGCGACGCGGCGAGCGCGCCGAGAATCGGTGCGCGGAACGGCTGGCCTGCCGGATAGTCGACCGGGTCGCCGACATGCAGCGTGCCGAGCACGTAGATCGTGGTGTTGCCGCGAGTCGCGACATAGAACGGCATGCGCGCCGGCTGTTGACGCACCGGACCGCTGGCGGTGGTGCCCGGCGTCGCGGGGGGTGCAATCGATGCAGGCGGGGCCGCGCCGCGCGCCGCGTAGGCCGGCCTGGTCGACTGGGCGGCCGGATTCCCCACCGGCCGCGCCGCGTACGCACTGTCGACGCCCAGCACGCCCGCGCCGCCAGATAAGGACAAGGCACCACACAGCGCGCCATACGCGCCGCCAAGCGCGACCGCTCTCAGCACACGCGCTTTGCAGCGCCGCGCGAAGACAGCCACGCGGCCGCCGTCACGCAAGCGGCGCGCAAGACAACGCGCCGCCAAGCCATCAGGCATCCACGTCCCCCACCTCTTCGGCGCGGTGACACGAGACCTGGCGGCCATCCACTTCACGCAGTTTCGGCTCCTCGCTACGGCAACGATCGATCACGTACGGGCAGCGCTGATGGAACGTGCAGCCCGACGGCGGGTTCAGCGGCGACGGCATTTCGCCTTGCAGCTTGATCTTGATCGTGCGGTCCGCCTCGAAGATCGACGGCGTCGCCGACATCAGCGCGCGCGTGTACGGATGCCGCGGCTTCGAGAAGATGCGCTTCTTGTCACCGAGCTCCGCGACGCCGCCGAAGTACATCACCATCACGTCGTCGGCGATATGCACGACCACCGACAGGTTGTGCGAGATGAACACGTAGCTGGTCTTGAACTGATCCTGCAGGTCCATGAACAAGTTCAGGATCTGCGCCTGGATCGACACGTCGAGCGCGGACACCGGCTCGTCGGCAACGAGGATCTGCGGATCGAGGATCATCGCGCGCGCGATCGCGACGCGCTGGCGCTGGCCGCCGGAGAACATGTGCGGATAGCGCTTCGCATGCTCGGGGCGCAGGCCGACCGTGCGCATCATCTGCGCGATGCGTTCGGCGCGCTCGGTCCCGCTCATCTGCGTATTGATCGCGAGCGGCTCGCCGAGCGTCTGCTCGACGGTCTTGCGCGGATTGAGCGACGCAAACGGATTCTGGAACACCATCTGCACACGGCGCCGCAGCGCCGCGATCTTCTCGTGATTCGCGCCGGCCACGTCCTCACCGTCGATCAGCAGACGCCCGCTGCTGGGCGTTTCGATCATCGTCAGCTGACGCGCGAGCGTCGACTTGCCGCAGCCGGACTCGCCGACCACCGCGAGCGTCTTGCCGCGTTCGAGCGCGAACGACACGCCGTTGAGCGCCTTCACCGTGCCCTGCGCGAACATCCCGCGCTTGACCGTGTAGTAGCGCGCGAGCTTGTCGGCAACCAGCACGTGATCACCCGCGCGATTCGACTGGCGCGGCGTTTCGGGTACTGCATTCATCGCGCGCCTCCTTGCGTGTGAACGTTGGCGTCCTTGTCGACATTCAACGGTTTGATGCAGCGCACGCGCGTGACATCCGCGTGACCCGGCAGCGGTGCGAGCGCCGGCCGCCCCTTGTTGCAGTCGTCGACCATGTACTTGCAGCGCGGCGCGAACAGGCAGCCGCGGGGCCGGTCGTCGCGGCCCGGCACCATGCCCGGCAACGCCGCGAGCCGCACCGCGCCCACGTTGTGCTCGGGAATCGCGGCAAGCAGCGCTTCCGTGTACGGATGATGAGGTGCGGCGAAGATGTCCGGCACGCGGTTGGTTTCGATCACCTCGCCAGCGTACATGACCGCGACGCGCTGCGCGACTTCGGAGACCACCGCCAGATCGTGCGAAATCAGCACGAGCGCCATCCCGCGTTCCTTCTGCAGGCGCATCAGCAGTTCCATGATTTGCGCCTGGATCGTCACGTCGAGCGCGGTGGTCGGCTCGTCGGCGATCAGCAGCTTCGGGTTGCAGGCGATCGCCATCGCGATCATCACGCGCTGGTTCATTCCGCCCGACATCTGATGCGGAAACGCGCCGATGCGGTTCTTCGCGTCCGGAATGCCGACCTGGTCGAGCAGTTCGAGCGCGCGTCTGTCGAGCGCGCTGCCGCGCAGGCCTTCGTGCAGCTTCAGCACTTCCTTGATCTGATAGCCGACCGTGTAGCTCGGATTCAGGCTCGTCAGCGCGTCCTGAAACACCATCGCGATGTCCTTGCCGATGATCCGGCGGCGTTCTTTCGCGGACGCTTTCAAGAGGCTCTTGCCGTCGAACGTGATTTCGTCGGCGCTGACTTTGCCCGGCGCATCGATCAGGCCCATCAGCGCCATCATCGTCACGCTCTTGCCGGAGCCCGATTCGCCGACCACGCCGAGCACTTCGCCCGGCGCGATATCGAGGTCGATGCGGTCCACCGCGGGCAGGCCGCCGAAGCTGACCGCCAGGTTACGGATGGTCAGGAGATTGCTCATGGTTATGCCATCCGTTTCAGTTTGGGATCCAGCGCGTCGCGCAGCCCGTCGCCGAGCAGGTTGATCGAGAGCACCGAGATCAGGATGGACAGGCCAGGCATCGTGACGATCCACCATGCGCTGTCGATGTAATCGCGCGCCGACGCCAGCATCGCGCCCCACTCGGCGGACGGCGGTTGCACACCGAGGCCGAGAAAGCCGAGCGCGGCGGCATCGAGAATCGCCGACGAAAAGCCCAAGGTTGCCTGCACGATCAACGGCGCGGTGCAATTGGGCAGTACTTGCGAGAACATCAAGCGCAAGGTGCCCGCGCCCGCGACGCGCGAAGCCGTCACGTACTCCTTCTGCAATTCGCCTTGCGCGGACGCGCGTGTCAGACGCACATAGCCCGGCAGCGCGACGATCGCGATCGCGAGCATCGTGTTGACGAGACCGGGGCCGATGATCGCGACCACCGCTACCGCGAGCAGCAGCGAAGGCAACGCGAGCAGCACGTCCATGATGCGCATGATCGGCGTGTCGGCCCATTTCTCGAAGAACGCGGCGACGAGCCCGAGCACGACGCCCGGAATCAGCGCTAGCACGACCGACACGAAGCCGATCCAGAACGACAGCCGCGCGCCGTACATCAGACGCGAAAGGATGTCGCGGCCCGCTTCGTCGGTGCCGAGAATGAACTTCCAGTTGCCGCCGTCGAGCCACGCGGGCGGAATCTTCACGGAATCGCGGTACTGCTCGATCGGGCTGTGCGGCGCGATCAACGGCGCGAAGATCGCGATAAACACGAGCACCAGCACGACGATACCGGCGCCGACCGCGCCGCGGTTGCGCGAGAAGTTGGCCCAGAACTCGCGAGCCGCGAGCGCGCGGCCGCCCGGTGGAGTGACTGATTGGGGGACGGTGTTTTGAATGTCTGCCATGTTGGTCTCATGCCTCCCGCAAAGCCGCACCGAGGCAGGCATGCGCCGCCTCGGGACGCAGCGAACATAAGTAAGTGTGGGGGTTCATGGTCACCTCGTATGGCGAATGCGGGGGTTGAGCACGCCGTACAGCAGATCGACGACGAGGTTCACGACGATCACCAGCGTGGCGATCAGCAGGACGCCGCCCTGCACGACCGGATAGTCGCGCCGGCCGATCGCGTCGATCAGCCACTTGCCGATGCCCGGCCACGAAAACAGCGTTTCGGTCAGCACCGCGCCTGCAAGCAACGTGCCGACTTGCAGGCCGATCACGGTGACCACCGGGATCAGCGCATTGCGCAACGCATGCACGACGATCACGCGCCCTGGCGACAAGCCCTTCGCGCGCGCGGTACGGATATAGTCCTCGCGCAGTACTTCGAGCATCGACGAGCGGGTCATGCGCGCGACCACCGCGAGGGGAATCGTACCGAGCACGATCGCCGGCAGAATCAGATGGCTCAGCGCGGATTTGAACGCGCCTTCGTCGGTCGACATCAGCGAGTCGATCAGCATGAAGCCGGTCACGTGCGGAATGTCGTATTCGACCGCGATGCGGCCCGACACCGGGGTCCAGCCTAGCTTGACCGAGAACACCATGATGAGGATCAAGCCCCACCAGAAGATCGGCATCGAGTAACCGGTCAGCGCGCTGCCCATTACGCCGTGATCGACGACCGTGCCGCGCCTGAGCGCAGCGAACACGCCCGCGGGCAGGCCGACGATCAGCGCGAACAGCATCGCGCAGATCGACAGTTCGACGGTGGCGGGAAAGCGTGCGAGGAATTCGCCCATCACGCTGGTGTTGGTGATGATCGAGGTGCCGAGATCACCATGCAGCGCGCGGCCGATGTAGTGGACATACTGCATCGGCAGCGGCTCGTCGAGCCCGAGGCGGTGCATCGCGGCGGCATGCATCGCCGGATCGACGCCGCGCTCGCCCATCATCACTTCGATGGGGTCGCCCGGAATCAGGTGAATCAGCGCGAACGCGAGGATCGTGATGCCGATGAACGTCGGTATCACCATGCCGATGCGGCGCGAAACGAAGCGGAACATGGCTCGCTCCCATGGTACTGGTGATGAAAAAACGCAACCGGCGACGAGGGCTCGTGACCCCGGTCGCCGGACCATTTCGAGCAGTTTTCTAACCGTGCGAAAAGTGTACTGTGTTGTCGTACTGTATTGCGGCGTACTGTGCGAACTTTACGATTACTTGACGCTCACGCCGTCGAAGCGCACATAGCCGAGCGGTTCGATGCGCATGTCGACCACTTTCTTGCTGACCGGCTGATAGACCGTCGAGTGGGCGATCGGCGAGAACGGCAGTTGCTGCGCGAAGATCTGCTGCGCGTCGCCGTAGATCTTCGTGCGCGCGGCGACGTCGGTGGTCGTGCGGCCCTTCTGGATCAGATCGTCGAACGGCTTGTAGCACCACTTCGAGAAGTTGTTGCCGTTGATCGCCTCGCAGCCGAGCAGCGTGCCGAGCCAGTTGTCCGGATCGCCGTTGTCGCCGGTCCAGCCGATCAGCATCGAGTCGTCTTCGCCCGCGTGCGCGCGCTTGATGTACTCGCCCCACTCATACGTGACGATCTTCGCCTTCACGCCGATCTTGGCCCAGTCCGCCTGGATCATTTCCGCCATCAGACGGGCGTTCGGGTTGTATGCGCGCTGAACCGGCATCGCCCACAGCGTGATGTCGAAGCCGTTCGCAAAGCCGGCCTTCGCGAGCAGGTCTTTCGCCTTCGCCGCATCGTACGGCGCGGCCTTCAGGCCCTTGAAGAACGACCATTGGGTCGGCGGCATCGGGTTCGTCGCCAGTTGGCCCGCGCCCTGGTACACCGACTCGATGATCGCCTTCTTGTTGATCGCCATGTCGAGCGCCTGACGTACTTCGACGTTGTCGAGCGGCTTGTGTGTCACGTTGTACGCGAGGTAGCCGAGATTGAAGCCCGGCTGCGACGGCATGTCGATATTCGGCTCCGCCTTCAGCGGCGCGATATCGGCCGGGCGCGGATAGGTCATCACCTGGCATTCGTCGCGCTTGATCTTCTGTACGCGCACGCCGGCATCCGGGGTGATCGAGAAGATCAACTTCGAGATTTTCACTGTGTTCGGCTTCCAGTAATCCGGATTGCCATCGAAGCGGATCGTCGCGTCCTTCGTGTAGCTACGGAAGATAAACGGACCGGTGCCGACCGGGTACTGGTTGATGTCGGCGGCCTTGCCGGCCTTCATCAACTGATCGGCGTATTCGGCCGACAGGATCGACGCGTATTCCATCGCCAGATTCTGGATGAACGGCGCGTTGACTTCTTTCAGCGTGAATTTGACCGTGTACGGGTCGACTTTCTCGACGCTGGTGATCAGCTTGTCGAGGCCCATGTCGGTGAAGTACGGGAACTGCACCGGGTACGCCTTGCGAAACGGCTGGTTCGGATCCAGCATGCGCTGGAACGTGAAGACGACATCGTCCGCGTTGAATTCGCGGCTCGGCTTGAAGAACGACGTGGTCTGGAATTTCACGCCATGACGCAGATGGAACGTGTAGGTCTTGCCGTCGGGCGACACATCCCATTTTTCCGCGAGGCCGGGCTCCACTTTCGTGCCGCCGCGTTTGAATTCGACGAGGCGGTTATAGACGGTGAACGTGTTGGCCGTGAAGTCGACGCCCGTCGTGTATTGGGCGGGATCGAAACCCGCCGGGCTGCCTTCTGAGCAGTAAACGAGGGTCTTGTTCGGAATCCCTTGCGCATGAGCGCCGGTTGCGCCGATCAGGGATGCCGCTGCGGCAGCGACGAGCGTGGTCCCACGCGCGACGCGCAACAGTTTGTTTTGCTTCATGTTTCCTCCAGGTTCAAGGCCGGCTTGCGCCAGCGTAGCCGGATATTACTTGAGCTTGGCTCACAGCACCAAGCGGAGGAAATTCCCGCGCTCGACTGTCGGAAACGTTTTGGCGAGCGTCGCACCGCCCGCCGGCGCGGCCCGCACGGGCGGTTCGCGTCGACGCGCAGCGCAAGCGCTGCGAAAGAAGCGCGGCCCGCGCTTATTTGAGTCCAACTCCCATGAATTGCGTCGGGCCGAACGGATCGATCTTGAAGCCCACCACGTTCTTGCTGATCGGCTGATAGACGGTCGAGTGAGCTATCGGCGTGAACGGCACCTGGTCCTTGAAGATCTCCTGCGCCTGCGTGTAGTCCTTCGTGCGATCGGCCATGTTCGTGGTACTGCGGCCTTGCTTGATCAGGTCGTCGTAAGGTTTGTAGCACCACTTTGAAAAGTTGCTGCCGTTGACCGCGTCGCAGCCGAGCAACACGCCGAGCCAGTTATCCGGGTCGCCGTAATCGCCGGTCCAGCCAATCAGCATCGCTTCATGCTCGCCCGCATGCGCGCGGCGGATGTACTCGCCCCACTCGTAGGTGCCGATCTTCACCTTGACGCCGATCTTCGCCCAGTCGGATTGCAGCATTTCCGCCATCAGGCGCGCGTTCGGGTTGTACGGCCGCTGCACCGGCATCGCCCACAGCGTCAGGTCGAAGCCGTCCGGGTAGCCCGCCTGCTTGAGCAGCGCTTTGGCCTTGTCGAGGTCGTACGGCGCATCTTTGAGATTCTTGTCGTAGCCCCATTGCGTCGGCGGCATCGGATTGGTCGCCGCCTGACCCGCGCCCTGGTAGACCGCCTCGATGATCGCCTTCTTGTTCACCGACATATCGAGCGCGCGGCGCACCAGCACGTTGTCGAGCGGCTTTTTGGTCGTGTTGTACGCGATATAGCCGAGGTTGAAGCCCACTTCGCTCGGCATCGCGAGCGACGCATCGGCCTTCACGGTGGGAATGTCGGCGGGTCGCGGATACGCCATCACCTGGCACTCGCCGCGCTTGAGCTTTTGCAGCCGCACCGCCGGATCGACGGTGATCGAGAAGATCAGCTTGCCGACCTTCACGATGCCAGGCTTCCAGTAATCGGGATTGCCATCGAAGCGGATCGTATCGTCCTTCGTGTAGCTGCGGAAAATGAACGGGCCGGTGCCGACCGGGTACTGGTTGATATCGGATGCCTTGCCCGCTTTGAGCAACTGGTCCGTATATTCAGCGGACAGGATCGACGCGAACGGCATGGCGATCTGCTGCAGGAACGGCGCGTCGACTTCCTTCAGCGTGAAGCGCACCGTGTACGGATCGACCTTCTCGATCTTCGCGATGTTCTTCGCGAGACCCAGGTCGCTGAAATACGGGAAGTTGACCGGATATGCCTTGCGGAACGCGTTGTCGGGATCGAGCATGCGCTCGTAGGTGAACACGACGTCGTCCGCGTTGAATTCGCGGGTCGGCTTGAAGAACGACGTGGTCTGGAATTTGACACCGTGGCGCAGGTGGAACGTATAGGTGAGACCGTCCGGCGACACGTCCCATTTCTCGGCGAGGCCCGGTTCGATGTCGGTACTGCCGTGCGCAAATTCGACCAGCCGGTTATAGACGGTGTACGAGCCGGCGGTGAATTCGACGCTGGTCGTGTATTGCGCGGTGTCGAAGCCGGCCGGACTGCCCTCGGAGCAGAACACGAGCGTCTTGTCCGGCAGCGTGGCCGCCTGCGACGCGGCAGGCGCGAGGCCGCTCGCGGCCACCGTGAACGCGGCGAGAGCGGGAAGGCAGAACTGGTGAAGCGAGAGCAGTCGTTGTGCCGCAGTCTTTGTTGTCACTGTCATATCGTCCTCCGCACAGCAGCCGGGTTAGCTGCGCTTCGATCATAGACAGCACAAAAATGAGCTTCAACAGGGACTTACCACGCCGCCGGCTGGATTGCGTGCGCAATCGCTTGTCGTACGGGGCTTTGGGGGAGATAGACGCTCGCGAAGAGCGCGCGATTCTGGTAATTCCCTGACTGACGGGCGCGACGCGTTGGCGGGAAAACGCGGACGCCGGCTTGGAGAGGCCGAGCGGCCAGTGCAGCCGCGCGGGGGTTGGGGTGGCTTGGCACATCGTAGAGGCGATGCTTGCCCGCCGCGCCTGGCGGCGGGCGCCGCGCGGCAGTGCCAGTGCCAGTGCCAGCGCGCCCGTCGTCGTTAGACGCCGAGACGTTCGCAGACCGCCTTCGTCGCGGTGGCCGCGTTCAGCGTATAGAAGTGCAGCCCCGGCACTTTCGCGTCGACCAGCCGCCGGCACAGGTCCGTCACCACATCGAGCCCGAACTCGCGGATCGACTCGCGGTCGTCGCCGAAGCTCTCGAGCCGGCGCGCAACCCAGCGCGGCACTTCGGCGCCGCACATCTCGGAGAAACGCATCAGTTGCGAGAAGTTCGTGATCGGCATGATGCCCGGCACGATCGGCACGTCGACGCCGAGCTGGCGCGCGTCGTCGACGAAACGGAAATACGCGTCAGCGTTGAAGAAGTACTGGGTGATCGCCGAATTTGCGCCGGCCTTCACCTTGCGCGCGAAATTCTCGAGATCGTGACGCGGCGAGCGCGCCTGCGGATGGTATTCCGGGTAGCCAGCCACCTCGATCCAGAACCAGTCGCCGAACTCGGCGCGAATAAAGCTGACGAGCTCGGACGCGTAGCGCAACTCGCCGACCGCGCCCATCCCGGACGGCAGATCGCCGCGCAACGCGACGATGTGGCGGATGCCATGCGCGCGGTATTCGTCGAGGATCGCACGCAGGCTTTCCTTCGACGAACCGACGCAGGACAGATGCGGCGCCGCTTCGAGCCCGTCCTTCGCGATAGCGACGACGGTATCGAGCGTGCCTTGTTGCGTCGAGCCGCCGGCCCCGAACGTGACGGACACGAACTTGGGTTTGAGCGACAGCAGTTGAGCGCGCGTCGCGCGCAGCTTGTCGACGCCTTCCTGCGTTTTCGGCGGGAAGAATTCGAATGAAAGTTCGATCGGATTCATATCAGAGAGGTCAACCTATGCTGCGGTTGCCGAAAATAAGTGCCGACAGCAGCCACGACACGATGCTGTACAGGATCGAGCCGAAGAACGCCGACCAGAAGCCCGACACCTCGAAGCCCTTCAACAGCGACGCGCACAACCAGAAGCACAGCGCATTGACGACCAGAATGAACAGCCCGAGCGTAAGAATCGTGACGGGCAGCGTGAGCA
>NZ_DASXHN010000124.1:0-22601 GCF_036488505.1 Paraburkholderia sp.
CAAATGCGTTGAACCCCGCTTCCATTTTGCGCTGGCATTCTTCCAGTACTTTGTCGATGGTGCTTTCGTATATGTGGCCGTAAATGCGGGCTTTTTTTCGCGCAGGGCCACCAAGCAGTTCATAAATCGGCACGTTGAGCGCCCTACCCTTGATGTCCCACAGCGCGATGTCGATCGCCGAGATTGCCGCATTGATCGCCAGCCCCTGAAAATAGCTGAAGCGATGCATCACATTCCAATGATGCTCGATGTCGAACGCCCGCTTGCCAACGAGATATTCGGCAAAGCGCTGGATCGCGGTCCCCGCCGCTTCAATATGCCCCCAGATGCCGGCCTCGCCATAGCCTGTGATGCCTTCGTCCGTATCGATGCGCACGAACATGAACTGGCCAACGTGCAGCGGTTCAACCTTGGTGATCTTCATTGCTACTCCTGTATTCAATACCATGACATCACTGAAAGACGGCACAGGCGCTCGTTCAACGCGCGTCGTGTGAAACGGCAACGGGTGGACCCGATTCCATTCTTTTCTCAATTACGGGATCGTCAAGCGTGCGGCCTCGCGTTTCAGGTCCCAGCATCACCGACACCGCGGTAATCACACCCAGCACGACCACGTACCATGCCACCAGGTGCGGTGATCCGCCTGCAACCGCGAGGAGTGCGACAGCGATCATCGGCGCGATGCCGCCAGAGATCGGCGAAGTGACCTCACGGGCAAGCGAGAAGCCTGTGTAGCGGACCCGTGACGGAAACATCTCTGCCAGCCAGGGGCTCTGCGCGGAGGTCATCATCGTTTTGGCAATCGACGAGACAAGGAACAGTCCCGTGTAGATCCACACGAGTTGTCCCGTCTGAAGCATCGCGAAGAACGGGAAGATCGCGATGCCTGAAATCAGTGCTCCCGCTATGTACACCGGCTTTCTGCCGATGATGTCCGACACCCAGCCGAACAGCGGGACGGTGATGAACTGCAGTGCGGTACTCCACATCAGCGCGGTCACGATCGTGTCGCGCGACATGTGCAGTTGTTGTGTCACGTACACGATCACGAACGATTCGTAGATATACGCAAGCGAGTTGTCGCCGAGACGCGCTCCCCACGCGCAAAGCATCGGTCGCAACGAGGTTTGCAGCAGCTCGGTGATGGGCGCGCGTACCACGGCCTTTTTGCGGCGCAACTCCTCGAATACCGGGGTTTCCTTGAGCCGACTACGCAGCAGCAAACCGAGCGCAACCACCACCGCGCTGAGAAGAAACGGTATGCGCCAGCCCCAGGCCTCGAAGCTGTCTTTCGACATCGACGACGAGATGTGGAAAGTAGCCAGCGACATCAGCAGCCCGAGCGCGACACCGGTGTAAGGCAAGGAGCCGTACAAGCCGCGCCGCTTGGCCGGCGCGTATTCGATCACCATCAGCACGGCACCCGCGTATTCCGCGCCTGATCCTAGCCCTTGGGCCGCGCGCAGCACGCACAGCAGTACCGGCGCCCATACGCCGACGGCGGCATACGTCGGCAGCAATCCCATCAGGGTGGTCGACCCGCCCATCAGCAACAGCGTGATGATCAGCACGGCCTTACGTCCGATGCGATCGCCCAGACGCCCGAAGATGACACTGCCCGCGGGACGCACGATGAAACCAATCGCAAAGCTGGCGTACGCGAGCAATGTGCCGGTGAGATGATCGTAAGAAGGGAAAAACAGATGATTGAAGAGGGTCGCGGCGGCCGTGGCGTACAGGTAGTAGTCGTACCACTCCATCGCCGTGCCCACAATCGCGCTCAAAGTCGCATTGCGAACTGCCCGCCGGATTTCCGGCGTCATACGTGCAGCGCTTTCCACGTATCACCTCTTTATGTGCGCCCGCGACGTCTGAGCGCCGCGTGCCGTCTCGCTCCATGATGGATGCCGCTTTGCCAGTAGCTTGCGGCTCCGCCTTCGTCAGTCCCGGTTTTCGCTGCTTGGAAACGTTTCCCGGAAACGTTTCCGGACAATAATCGTTGTAAACTGTCCCGTCAAGTGGAGAAGAATCGATGAGTGACAACATGCCGGGCGACCCGAAAGCGAGGCCGGGAATCAAGGCGGTGGCGGCATTGGCCGGCGTGGGCATCGCGTCGGTGTCGCGTGTGCTGTCCGGGCAGCCAGGATCGAGTCCGCAACTGACGCAGCGCGTGCTGGACGCGGCGCGTACGCTCGGCTACACACCGAACGCATTGGCGCAGGGATTGCGCAGAAAAGCGACCCGCTCGATCGGTTTTGTGGGATCTGACATCACCAACCCGCTGATCGCATCGATCGTGGGTGGAGCGGAAAGCGTGCTGAGCGTAGCCGGCTTCTCCGTGCTGCTGACCAATTCTGCCGGCGTCGCGAGCGTCGACGCCGAGCGTATCGAATTGCTGCTGCAACGGCAGGTGGATGGGCTCATCGTGCTGCCCGCACTGGAAGACGATCCCGCGACGCTCGCGGCGTTGCGCAACACGCAAGCCCCCATCGCGCTGATCGACCGCCAGTTGCCTGCGGACATTCCGGCGCATTACGTGCTGTCCGATCATTTTCAGGGTGTCGGCGACGCCACGCGCCATCTGCTGGCGAGCGGACACCGGCGTATCGGCCTCGTGGTGGGTCGTGACGTGCGCCCGACACGAGAGAGAATCCGCGCGATGGAATCGGGTTTCGACACGTCCGGCGTCAAGCGCGACATGATCGTCCACCCCGGCACGCTGTCGCCGGAACATGGGAAGGCGGCATTGGAAGACATGCTTGCGGCAAAAAAGCCACCAAGCGCCATCGTACTGGGCGGCAATCAATTGCTTGAAGGCGCGCTCGAGGTGGTGCATGAGCGCGGCATCCGGCTTGGCACCGACCTCTCGCTGGTCAGTTGTGACGACGTTCCGCTATCCCGATACCACCAGCCTGCCATTGCAACGGTGATGCGCGACGCGTCGCTGCTCGGCGCACGGGCCGCGCAGATCCTGCTTGCGCATATCGAAGCGCCGGGCGAGCCCGAAACAGTGACGCTACCGACATGGTTCGAGCCGCGGCCGAGTTGCGGCTTCGTCGGCACGAAACCGCCAGCACTCGCGCGCACGTAGCGCGCACGTGAGCTGAGTGTGCTCGCAGGCGCCCCGCTTTCGCAGGCAAGCTGGCTCTCGTCAACCTTGAACCAGTCTTGTCCACCTATCGATGCAGAGACGCGCACGTGGGTCGAATTGCTGCGCGCGCATCTGCCGAAGGTCATTGCGCGCGACGAAGCAGAGCAACTGAACGGCATTTTTGTTTTGTTTTGGTCGCAGGTTCCCACGACCCGCGACGATCGCTGTTCGCCATCTGTACCGCTCGATGTTCGGTACAGTCTGTACGAATTCGACTGATCTGTAGCTGACAGTTTCCGGCAGCGGGGGGCATCATCAGCTTCTTTGACCGGGATGGACTCTTTCATGGACAAGACAACCAGCGGCTGGCTCAGCGGCTTTGCCGGCGTTCTGATCTTCAGCGGCTCGCTGCCGGCGACGCGGCTAGCCGTGCAAGGGCTCGATCCGGTGTTTCTGACCGTCGCGCGCGCAACAATCGCAGGAGTCCTCGGCCTGCTGCTGTTGCTCGTGTTCCGCGAGGCACGGCCCGCGCGTCGCGATCTGCTGCCACTCGTGGTGGTCGCGCTCGGCGTGGTGGTCGGCTTTCCGCTGCTGACCGCGCTGGCATTGCGTCACGTGAGCGCTGCGCACGCCATCGTATTCATCGGTCTTCTGCCGCTCTCAACCGCGATCTTCGGCGTGCTGCGCGGCGGCGAGCGGCCACAACCGGCGTTCTGGCTGTTCTCGGCATTCGGTAGCACCGCAGTGGCCGCGTTCGCGCTGCGTCACGGCGTCGATGCGTCGCCGCTCGGCGATGCGCTGATGCTCGCCGCGATCGTCGTATGCGGGCTCGGCTATGCGGAAGGCGCGCGGCTATCGCGCGATCTCGGCGGCTGGCAGGTGATTTCATGGGCGCTGGTGCTGTCGCTGCCGCTGATGCTGCCGCTCGCATGGTGGACGCGGCCGGCGTCCTTCGAAGGCGTCGGCGCCGCGGCGCTGTGGGGTCTTGCGTATGTGTCGCTGTTCAGCATGCTGATCGGCTTCGTGTTCTGGTATCGGGGGCTTGCGCTCGGCGGCATCGCGGCAGTCGGGCAACTGCAACTGCTGCAGCCGTTTTTTGGCCTGCTGCTGGCCGGCCTGCTGCTGCACGAACAGGTGCCGCCGTCCATGATCATCGTCACCGTCGTCGTGGTCGCATGCGTGGCGGGCGCCCGGCGCTTCTCACGCGCGGCACCGGCGCGGCCGGCCGTCTGACCCACGCCGGCCGGGTGCGCGCGATGGTCTTTTCGGGATGGAATCGGGCATCCGGGCGTCCCTATGCCATCATTCCCGTGATCGCTCAACCACCGCTCAGCACCACGACCTACGATGCCGACCGCTTTTGCCCAAACCGTCGAAGCCCGCTTTGCCGAACTCACGCCGGCCTCGAAACGCGTGGCCAGCTACATGCTGGCCAATCTCGACCGGCTCGGTCTTGAAACCGCCGACCAGATCGCACAGCAAGCCGGCACGAGCGGCATTTCGGTAGGCCGCTTCCTGCGCAGCATCGGCTACCAGAACCTCGACGACCTGAAGCGCGAATTACGCGGCACCCAGGAGCGGCCGTGGCTGATCACCGACCGGCTCGACGCGTTCCGCCGGGGCGCGGATCAGGCGGTCCAGCCCAGCGAGTCCGCGCCGCGCGCCGCCGGCACTGCGCTTTCATCGCGTCGCGACGGCGCGCTCGCGCAGTCCCTCGAACTCGAGATCGGCGCGATTCAGCATGTGTACGAACTCGCGCGCTCGCCGGTGTTCGCCCGTGTTGCCGAGCGCATCGCCAACGCCGACGCGATCTACATCCTCGGCATTCAATCGACGCGCGGCATCAGCAACGCGTTCTACAGCTACCTCGAATACATCCGCCCGCGCGTGTTCTATTCCGACGGCATGTCGGGCTCCTACGTCGACTCGCTGAACTCCGAATTCGACGCGCCGTACCTGCTCGTCACCGACACGCGCGCGTACTCCGCGATCGCGCGCCGCTATTGCGAAGCCGCGTCGCGCCGCGGCCTGCCGTTCGCGTTCGTCACCGATATCTATTGCTCGTGGGCACGCGATCTTGACGGCGATCTGCTGCAGGTCAAGACCGATGTCGGGCAATTCTGGGATTCGCTCGCGCCGCTCACATGCCTGTTCAATCTGCTGATCTCGGCGGTCGTCGAACGGCTCGGGCCGGCTATCGACGGCCGCGTGGCGCGCAACCGCGAGTTGCAGAGCGAATTCGATCAGTTCGACCTTTGACCTCACACTACCGATGGCCCCGACGCCCAACTCACCGCACATCCGCGACGCCAGCGAAGCCGATCTACCCGCGATCCAGGCAATCTACTCACACCACGTACTGACCGGCGTCGCGTCGTTCGAAGAAGCCCCACCCTCCGTCGACGATTTGCGCGCGCGGCTCGCGGCGGTGCGCGGCCATGGCTTGCCGTATCTGGTCGCGCAGATCGACGGCGTGGTCGCCGGCTATTGCTACGCGACGCCGTATCGCCCGCGGGCGGCCTATCGCCATACGATCGAAGATTCGATCTATGTGAGCGACGCGTATCGCGGACGCGGCGTCGGACGCGTGCTGCTGCAGGCGCTGATCGAGCGCTGCGAAAGCGGTCCGTGGCGACAGATGATCGCGGTGATCGCCGATGGCGGCCAAGGCGGTTCGCTGTCGTTGCATAGCCAGCTGGGCTTCGAGCTGACCGGCACGCTCAAAGCGGTCGGCTACAAGCATGGCCGCTGGCTCGATACGACGCTGATGCAGCGCACGCTCGGGCGCGGCGCGTCCAGCCCGCCCGGCGACGGTGCCTAACCCGCGCGCGGCAAGCGTGTAAACAACGTCGGATAGTCGATCACGAGGCCGTCGCTGTCGACCTTCATATCCGCGGTGAACTCGCGGAAGATACCTTCGTAGCGGTACTCGCGATTCAACTCGAGGCACGTGTACGCTTGCTCGGCACGCGTGACCTGCAGATCGGGTGTCGAGATATACGCGACCACGATCGGCCGACGCTCGCCTTCGGCCAGTTGCAGCCGGCGGGTCGGCAACGTGTTGGTGAACGGCGTCGCCGCGATGTCGATGTCGATACAGCCTTCGAGCGCACTCAGCGCGAGACCGTGACCGTCGCGCCAACGGCCGGTGCCATCGCCACGCAACTCCAGCTCGCCGCCGCCGACGATCTTCAGCCACGCATGGCGGGTGCGCCATTGCGCGTCGCAGCGCACTGTGTAATGCAATCCGTACGCGTGGCCGTAGCGCTGCCCGACGACGACGCTCTCGACCGCGAAGCCGTCGTCGTGCGCATCGAAGCGTAGATGTTCGATGCCGTCACCCTCCTCCGAGGCCCATCGTAGTTCCCGCATCG
The DNA here is from genome assembly GCF_036488505.1 of Paraburkholderia sp. Lineage (GTDB taxonomy): Bacteria > Pseudomonadota > Gammaproteobacteria > Burkholderiales > Burkholderiaceae > Paraburkholderia. Next base: position 6,469 of record NZ_DASXHN010000124.1, read on the forward strand.
GCTGCTCCTCGCGAAACGGCGCGGCGCGCCGGTGCGCTTATCGTAGCGCGAATGCGCGTGGGCGCAGCGCTCTCGACCCAGGCGCACACAGACGAGAAATAGCCACTATCGACGCGCGGCGCTGTCTCGTGCGGCGTCGTTGGACTAGGCTCGCCGGCGTCCATGAATCAGAATCCGACTGATGCCGTCACCGTGACCGATGCGCAACGCAATCCGCTTAGTACCTCACCCAGTGCGCCTTTTCGTACGCTGCTGCGCCGCCTCGGCCAGGTCGTGCTGCAACCGAACGCTTTCACCGGCGTCTGCCCGCTCACCGCATGACCTAGACATGCCGGATTGCCATTGGTGATCGCGCCGGATTGTCGCGTGATGCACGGCACACGACACGCGATTCTTTTCCACGCTAGATTGGCAGCCCCGCCGAGCGCAGTTGTACTCATTTCTGATTAGCACTTTTTCTAACAGGCCTATTCATTAATCCGCGTGGTTAGTTCATCAAGTCGATTTTTTGTGATTCTGGTCATGCGCTCCCAGAATTCAACGAATCGCAACCATGCCTGTCCGACTTCATACACGTTGGCATAGCATTCATCGTCGCGATAGCGCTTCCAGTTCTCCTGTCCTCTTTTAAAATACGGAAGTGCTCGGGGCTCGCCATTCGCCCGATGCTCTTTGTGGCCGTCGGCCATGATTCGCTGTATTGAAGATAGTTCTTTTCGAGCGTCTGTGCGACGCGCTCGAAATCGCACTGAGCGCAAGCCGAAACGTCCATGGTCGCTACGGCATCATTCTTGCAAAATCGCTGAACCTCATCTTGATCCTTGCCGACGAAGTATTGACTAGCGGCGTGGCTTTCGTGTAGTCGAATACAGACCCATAGATTGAGCTTGACGAAAATGCCGGCGAAGATGCCGCAAAGAGGAGAAAGGAAATATCAGCGACTCGCATCATAGCCCCGGTTGTAAGAGATTTGCTTCACATTTTCGGCGCTTTAACACTGCAGGGGGAGACGTTACCTACTCGCCGGGATCTCCACCGATGCTCGCTTGAGTTTGCCCGTATCGTCCCTATACCAAACATCGAGGCGGTTACGTTCCCAACGAACTGATTCAAGGTCCGGTTGCGTGTGCAAAGTTGCGAGGCGCAGCGTTGCGACGGGCTCTTTACCTCCGAAGAGCTTAAACACCCTGAGTGGGTTCGATGCAACACTAACAACCAGGCGCCGCTTAGTGTTGATGGCGTCCTGCGCAACTAGCTCGTGCCCGTCTATCTTGTCTGGTGGACTAAAGAACAAATCACGGCGACAACCAGAGCCGCACCGAAATCGCATCATCGCAATGTCTGAGTACCATTGAACACCTGGCAACACGGATGTCTTGCTGATGACCTTAGTTACGCGCCCGTCCTTTGTGGCCGAGATAACGCAGTCATCAGGCGCACCGTTGTGTTTGCATTGCACAGATAACGCCCACCCACCGGGTCCCCGATAGACCTCATTGATGGGGCCGTCCGGTCCATATGGCAATAGTGGAAGCGCATTGCTCGCCGATGCCACCAAAAGCAATAACGCACTAACGCACGTTTTTATAAAATTTGAAGTCTTCATCCGAAACTCCTGGCGGGTTTGGCACTTCGATTACCTCAGGCGTCAGAAAGCTCGGAACGCTGGGGTATATCGCGGGGTATTTCTTATGTAGGTGTCTCTGCGCCTTGGGACTGTAGTCGGCCATTTGGTACCCACTTGAGTACGACAGAAGCAAATTCTGTGGAAAGAATTCGTTGGTCTCGACGTTCAGCGCCATTGCGGACGGCATTGGCGGGAAGTTGGAAAATATGGATTACGTCACGCGGCAAAGCAGGCACTCGTCGTTCTCCCCAATGCTTTTCTGTTTCTGTTGCTCCACTCGATCTCCTCTTAAGTACCGGACGACATCCAACGAATTAACCATCTAGACGGGGCACGGTGTCAACAGCTTTAATTTGGGATAGAGCCGTTGTGACAAATCTTGACGATAGTTCAGCTCATCTCATTTTCAGCTGCTTGTTGCGGGTCGGCTCGCCGCACTCGCGCTGGCGGACTTCGGCTCGATGCCGACGCTGGGAGGCATCGCGATCACGGTGCTGCTGCAAGCGGCGCCCGCGCAGTTCTGTGTTCCCGCACTGACCGCCTCGTTCGTACTCGCGGCGTGGACCATTCAATGGCTCCAACGCCGTATCGAAGACGAGCCAATCGCACCGGCGAATGCCGCGCAACGCGCCACCACGCGCAGACTCTCGTGCGGTACGATCGCAAACGCTATTCACGTTTATCGCGCTAAATCGTGCTTCACATCGGAGATGAACATGTCGTTTGCGCATTCCCCCGCCGGCCATATCGCCGCATCCGGTCCGCTGTCAGAAGCGGAACAGCAAACCCGCATCGATCTCGCCGCCGCCTATCGGCTTGCCGCGCTCAACGGCTGGGACGATCTGATCTACACGCATATATCGGCCAGCGTGCCGGGCGAACCGGGCCACTTCCTGATCAATCCGTTCGGCCTCGCGTTCGATGAGGTGCGCGCGTCGAATCTCGTGAAGATCGATATCGCGGGCAATATCGTCGGCGCCAGTGAGCATCCGGTGAACGCGACCGGCTTCGCGCTGCACGCAGCCGTGCATGCCGCGCGCGCCGACGCGATCTGCGTGATGCATCTGCATAACACCGCCGGTGTCGCGGTGTCCGCGCAGCCGGCGGGTCTGTTGCCCGCGTCGCAGCACGCGCTGCGCTTTTATGGGCAGCTTGCGTACCACGACTATGAAGGTCTCGCGTTTACGCCTGCGGAAGCCGAACGCCTCGTCGCCCATCTCGGCGGCAATCCCGCGATGCTGTTGCGCAATCACGGCACGCTGACGGTCGGCCGCACGATCGCCGAAGCCTATGTACTCATGGCGACACTGGTGAAGGCCTGCGAGATCCAGTTGCAGGCGCAAGCTTGCGGCGCGCCACTGGTGGTGCCGAACGACACGATCGCCACACGCACCGCCGAACAACTCTACGATGGTGGCGCGATCGAAGGCGCGTTCGAATGGCCGGCGCTGCTACGCAAGCTCGACCGGTCCGACCGCGGCTATCGCGACTGAACTGAACACATGCGCAGTTGCGATTGGGCTTGCCATCAAATCGTCAAGCCGCGGCGATCCGCTCTACTCAGCGCTCAACCATTTCTCACCACGGAGTCATGTCATGCCCACGTTTCGAATCGAACTCTTCGAAGGCCGCACGCTGGAACAGAAACGCGAATTCGTTGAAGCGATCACCAAGGCGACCTGCGAATCACTCGGCGTCGAACCGAACTCGGTCGATATCATTCTCACCGATGTGAGACGCGAAAACTGGGCAACGGGTGGCCGTTTGTGGTCGGAGGCGTAAACGGCGCGACGGCGATTGCATCGTGCGATGCATCGCATTGAGATGACCTCGCTGTCGCATTGATGCAACAGCGACGGAAGTCTCGGCGATCGGTGTTCACCCTTGCGCAATGGCAATCGATCGCCGAAAAAAGAGCCGCGTGCTTGACGCACGCAGCTCATATGAATGGCGACGCGTATTTCAACGCGTTGCCGTGGCGGCAAACAACTTGCCGCCCGTTCTACCTAAGTACTTAGAACTTGTGGATGATGCCCACGCCGACACCCACCATGCTGCGCGACGACGACGGAGCGCTGTTCTGGCCGTCGCCGATGTCTGCCGTTGCGTTGATGATGGACTTGCCGTTCGTGCCCAGCGTCTGGCCACCAGCGCGCTGATAGGCTTCCAGCGCGTACAAGCCGGTACGCTTGGACAGCGTGTAGTACTGCGAGAGGTTGAACTGGTTGTAGCTGGCCGTGTTCTGGATGCCATTCGACGACGTGGCACGGGTGTAGCTATAGCCAGCGGCCAGGTCCAGCACCGAGGTCGGCTTCCAGTGCAGCACTGCGCCGCCGGTGTTCCAGATCTGCGTGCCGCGGAACAGCGACGCGGTGCCTGCCGCGTACTGCACGTTCGAGTACGCGAACGAAATATCCCATGCCGAGTTGAACGCGTAGCCGCCGGTCACTGCAACGCGCTGCTGCTTCGCCGCCGACTGGAAACCGTTGTTGATAGCCGACACCCCGGCTTGCGCGCCGTTGTTCGACATCGTCGAGTTCGCGCCCCATGCGCCGCCGCTCGTGTTGCCGTTGTCGATGCGCTGGATACCTGCTGCGATACCGATCGGGCCGGCGATGTACTGTGCTGCCGCGCTCCAGGTTTGGCCTGCGCTGAAGCTGCCCGGCGTGCCGCCCAGCGAGTACGAGCCGCTGACCGTCAGGCCGTGGAAGTTCGGCGACGTGTAGACCAGCGAGTTGTTCGCGCGGTACAGCGTATCCAGCGAGTCGATATCACCCGGGTGCGCGCCGTATGCGCCGGTCAGCCACGTGGTCGGGCTGTACGGCGACAGCAGCGTGTAGTACGAGGTGTACTGACGGCCAGCCGTCAGGGTACCGAACGACGCATTCGTCATACCGACCCATGCCTGACGGTTGAACGCCAGACCGGACACGCTTTGCGCGCCGGTTGCGCTGTTGAAGCCCTGCTCCAACTGGAAGATCGCCTTCGTGCCGCCACCCAGATCTTCCGAGCCCTTAAGGCCGAAACGGCTACCCGCCCAAATGCCGTTGATCATCTTGACTTGCGAGTGGCCACCCGAGTTCGAGCCCAGTGCCGCCGAGCTGCTTTGATAACCAAACCCAGTATCGACGATACCGTACAACGTCACGCTGCTTTGTGCATGCGCGCCCAGAGCGACCAACCCCAAGGCCGAAGTAACGAGTGCCTTTTTCATTTTTACTCCTCTGTTAAAAACTTTCTAATGCGCGGCCGTTGCAAGCGCCGCTGAGTGTGGAAGATGTTTTTTTGATCAGAACACCGGGTGACCGTTAATCACGCTTGGCAACCAGGTCGAGAACCACGGCATGTAGGTGACGATATTGATCGCCGAAAAGATAGCGAGGTAATACGGCCACGCCACCTTGGTAGTTTCACCAATCGACACATTGCCAATTGCGCAGCCGATGAATTGCACCGAACCGATCGGCGGATGCACGAGGCCCAATGCGCAGTTCAACAGGATCATGATGCCGAACTGCACCGGACCCACGCCGTTGTGCATCGCCATCGGCAGGAACAGCGGGGTCGTGATCAGGATGTGCGCCGCCATGTCGACGAACGTACCGAGGAAAACCTGAATCACGTTGATGTACAGCAGCATCAGCCACGGCAGACTGGTCGCGCCGTCGAGCATGCGTTCGATCGCATCCGGAATCTCCAGGTACGCCATCTGGAAGCGCAGCATGTTCGACACGCCGATCAGCAGCAGCACCACGCCGGTGGTCTTGGCGGCCTTGCCGAGCGCATGGCCGAGCTTGTTCAGCGTCATCGAGCGGTATACGACGATGGTGAGGACCAGCGAGTAGCCCACCGCGATGGCCGCGGCTTCCGTCGCGGTGGCAATACCGCGCGCCACGCAGAACAGAATGATCGCGATCACCATCAGCCCCGGCACCGCGCCGATGAACGCGCGTAGCACCGCCATCCAGCCGGGGAATTTCTGCACCCCGGTCGAACCGTCCGCGCGGCGCGGATAGCCATACTTGACCGCTTGCCAGTAAGCGGCGATCAGCACGAAACCCATCACCCACAGCACCGGCAGCAGACCGGAAAACAACAGATCGCCGATCGACACGCCGCTCATCGGCATACCGTGCAGCACGCCGCTCACGCCTTGCGCGGCAAACGCGTAGATGATCATGTTGGTCGATGTCGGCATTAGCGCACCCGCGAGCGACGAGTGGGTCGTCACGTTGACCGCGTAGGCCGCGCTATAGCCTTCGCGCTTCATCAACGGGATGACCACGCCGCCCATTGCCGACGTATCCGCGGTCGGCGAGCCCGACACGCCGCCGAACAGCGTACAGGCGACCACGTTGGCCATGCCCAGGCCACCGCGGAAATGGCCCACCGTTGCCTGCGCGAAACGCAGAATGCGGTCGGCGATACCGCCGTGGAGCATCAGCTCGCCAGAGAAAATGAAGAACGGGACCGCGAGGAACGAAAAGCCGTTCATCCCCGAGATCATCGCCTGCATCGCGGTGGCTGTCGGCAGACCTTCGTACAGATACGTCAGAACGCAGGACAGTCCCAACGAGAACGAAACGGGAACCCCTAAGAAGAGGAAGACAAGAAAACTGACGGTAAGAAGGGCAAGTTCCATGATTGTTCTACTTTTGTTTGCTGGCGAAGAGCGCCAGCAGATGCTCGATCGAGAACAACGCGATGCAGATGCTCGCGACGAGCGGAATGCAATAGCGCAGCCCTTCTGGCACACCAATGATCGGAATACGATCGTTCATCGTGGTTTGCGCCATCTCGAAACAGCCGACGAAAACGGCTACCGCGAAAGCGGTCAGGCAGATATGTTGAATTGCCGTCACGGCGACCTGGCCTTTCGGCGGCAACTTCTTCACGAACGAGTCGAGCCCGATATGGCCACCCTCGCGCACCTTGAGCGCCGCGCCAAACATGGCGATCGCGATCACCAGCAGCAACGCGATGGGTTCGACGAAATCCGGCGCGTCGTTGAATACATAGCGCATCACGACGCTATAGATCACGAGCAGGCAGAGGATGGCAAGACTTAACGATGCCACCACCAGCAGCGCGCGAAAGAGAAAATCATTTGGGCGTTTCAGGAAACTCATTGACCCCGTCCTTGCTTACGACCGACCTGTCTTTAATCCACACAACGACCTCCGCCGCATGCAATCGCGCACGCACGCGACACGACGCGGCGCAACAGCCCGTGGGATCACCCACGGGACCATTCACGCCGCTGCTGCCACCAATGTGCAGATACTGATTGCGTCGGGACGCGTGACTTACTTGATTGCCTGGATTTCGTCGACGATCTGCTTCATCTGCGGGGTCTTTTCGTACTTCGCCCACACCGGCTGCATCGCCTTCACGAAAGCCGCGCGGTCGATCTGCGCGGCCGGAACGATCGTCGCGCCGCCCTTGGTGACCGTCTGCTGTGCTTCGGCTTCACGCGCGGTCCACAGCTTCTCGTAGTAAGGCACCGAGTCGGCCGCCGCCTTCTTGATGATCTGTTGCTCTTGCGGGCTCAGCGTGTCCCATACCTTCTTCGAAAACACCACCACTTCCGGCGTCATCGAATGCTGGGTTTCCGAGTAGACGGTTGCGACTTCATAGTGCTTGGTCTCTTCGTACGACGGCAGGTTGTTTTCCGCGCCGTCGACGAGACCGGTCTTCAGCCCCGTATAGACTTCCGCGAACGGCATCGGGGTCGGCGTGCCGCCCATTGCCTTGATTTCGTCGACCATCAGGTCCGACGGCTGCACGCGCACCTTCACACCCTTCATGTCAGCCGGCGACTTGATCGCCTTCTTCGCGTACATCGAGCGTGCACCGCTCTCGTAGAACGTCAGCGCGATCATGCCTTTCGCCGCGAACGCGTCGAGAATCTTCTGGCCTTCCGGGCCGTACATCACCTTGCGGAAATGGTCGATGTCGCGGAACAGGAACGGCAGCGACGGGATCATCGATTCCGGCACGATCTCGTTGAATGCCGCACCGTTGATTCGCGCCATGTCGAGTGCGCCGATGCGGATCTGATCGACCGTATCGTTTTCGGAGCCGAGCGCGCTGTTGCCGAAGACCTTGATCGAATCCTTGCCGTTGGTCGCCTTGCTGATTTCCTCGCCCATGTACTTCACGGCCATATTGGTCGGGAAGGTGTCGCCGTGCACGTCCGCGGAGCGAAACACGCGCGCTTCGGCCGAGATCGTGCTGAACGCCAGCGCCGCGGCTGCGACGATCATCGAAACACGGGAAGAGGCAAACTTCTTGTTCATCGTGACATTCCTTGAGAAATAGACCATCCCATCGATTGCGGATGTGACATGGTTTTAATGCGTCTCCGGCTGCGCGCTCATCCCGTCGCGGGTCGCTGCGCGCTGCCGTACTGGCTGTGCAACGTCCCCGGCACAGTTACCCAGCACTCCGGCCGACAAGTCGGCTCATTACTTCGATCACGTCGGCGAGCTTTCCGGCCCCGAGAAAAACGTCTCACCGGAAAGCCGCCGTGTTCGCACTCCAACCTAAACCCGCAGAAAGCCATTTGTTTGGGCTTATATGTTGTACGATGACATATGAAGTCTATTAAAGCGCTTTTGACTTGTACAGACGGTATTTACCCGCACCCGAGAAACCCCCGGCACGAATGACCGGCCGAGCGCCGCGTCAGCGCGGGCGGGGCTGTCGAGGCTAGGACGCAACGGTGAAAGCGTCTCGTCAGATGTTGTTTTTTAAGGACAAATGTAAGAGCGGGCAAGCCCTTCCAACCGTATGTTGTACGACGAGTGACGAAGAAAGGGCACGAAAGTGCCAAAAAGCAAAACGCCGGGACAACCGCTTCGTCCCGGCGTTTGTAAAAGCGCAAAGGTGATTACAGTTGGCCGGCGAATTCCGGCTCGAGCAAGCCGGTCACGCCGGGACGCAGCGCAAACACATGACCGTCGTGCTCGCTCGCACCGCTGCCGGGGCGAATCGACGTGACGAACAGCGTGTCCAACCGGCTTCCGCCGAATGCGCACATCGCCGGCTTCACTGCCGGAAGCGCGATCTGCCGGTCGAGCTTGCCTTGCGGCGTGAAGCGCAGCAGCAGGCCGGCGTCGTTCGCGCAGATCCAGTAGCAGCCATCAGCGTCGACCGCGGCGCCGTCGGGGCGCCCCGAGTAATGGTGCAGATCGGCGAACACGCGCCGGTTGCGTGGCTCGCCCGTCACGACGTCGTAGTCGAACGCCCAGATCAGCCGGCGCAGCGGATGCGAGTCGGACAAATACATCGTCGTGCCGTCCGGCGACCAGCCGAGGCCGTTCTGCGTGATCAGCGAATCGACGACCGGCGCCGACAGCACGCCTTTTTCGTCGAAGCGGTATAGCGCGCCGTCCGCAATCGCCGCCGCCATGTCCTGCACCATCGTGCCGGCCCAGAAGCGCCCTTGCCGGTCACAGCGGCCGTCGTTGAAACGCATGCCGGCGCGCGGGAATTCAGGCGCCACGAGCTTGCGCGTGGTCGCTTGCAGCGCTTCGCCAGTCTCCGCACCCAGCCCCTCGCCCAGCGAGACCGCGAACAGCCCGGTCTCGCAACCGGCGAGCACCGCGCCCGCGCGATCGAATGCGATACAGGCCACCTGTTCCGGCAGTTGCCATTCAGTGCGCTCGCCGCTTTCGACGCGCGCGCGCACGATCTTCTTCGCTGGGATGTCGACCCAATACAACGCCTGTTCCGCCGCGCGCCAGACCGGGCTTTCACCGGTCGCGGCCGGCAGCGGCCCGGCGGCTTCGAGCCGCTCGACTTTCAGACCCGCCGGCGCGCTCATTTCGGCTCCCGCTGCGGCTCCATCGGCCCCGCGAGCACGAACGGACCGCCCTGGAACTGCTGGGTCGGGTCGTCGTAACGGGTGTCGGGCGCGCCCGGCGGGAATAGATGCTCGAACTGCTCGGAGCTGTCCTTCGGACGGAAGCCGAGGAATGCGGCGTTGGTGTTGTCGACCCACGAAATGCGGTTGTTCGACACGCCGTAGACGATCGCATGGCCGACGCGATTCGTGAACAGCGAACAGCGCACCAGCTCGATGAAGTCGCGATAGCTCAGATACGTGACCAGCATGCGCGCGGTCTTCGGCTGCTCGAACGACGAGCCGATCCGCAGGCAGACGGTTTCGAGACCGAAGCGGTCGAAGTAGTAGCGCGACAGCGATTCGCCGAAACACTTGGTCACGCCGTACAGGCCGTCCGGGCGCAGCGGCGCGTCGGTACCGAGCACCGAGGTCACCGGATGGAAGCCCACCGCATGGTTCGAGCTCGCGTAGATCACCCGCTTCACGCCATGCTTCTGCGCGGCCGAATACAGGTTGTAGAGCCCGCGGATATTCGCCTCGAGTAGGTCTTCGAACGGCGCTTCGACCGAAATACCGCCGAGATGCACGACGGCGTCCACGCCTTCGAGCAGCGCGTGAACCGCCGCCTGGTCCGCGAGATCGACGACGGCGGCTTCCTCGTGCGCGGCCACTTCGCCGAGCGGCGCGATGTCGGACACCCGCACGATGTCCGCCCAGGCGGCGAGCGCCGGGCGCAACTGCTTGCCGAGGTTGCCGGCCGCGCCGGTCAACAACAGACGGCGGAAGGGTTTCTTTGCCGCCGAGCGGTCAAGGTTCGAATCGGTCATGTCTTTTTTGTGAGATTGCGATCGGGTCAACTGAACGAAAAGCGAGCGCCGCAACCAGCCGGCGCTCGCTCGAGGCTTAATGGAACTACGCGTGCGGTCAGGTCACCGGCGCCGGGTTGAACAGCGCCAACGCATTGTGGAGCTTGAGCTTCTCGGCGCAGGTCTGTTTGCGGCCGCTCGCGACTTCGAGCATCAGACGGAACAGCTCCCAGCCCACGTCCTCGATCGTGGACTGGCCGGTCGCGATCGTGCCTGCGTTGATGTCCATCAGGTCGAACCAGCGGCGCGCGAGGTCCGAGCGCGTCGCCACCTTGATGACCGGCACTTCGGCGAGGCTGTACGGCGTGCCGCGGCCGGTCGTGAACACGTGCAACGTGATGCCCGACGCCACCTGCAGCGTGCCGCAGATGAAGTCGCTAGCCGGCGTGGCCGCGTAGATCAGGCCTTTCTGGTTCACCTTCTCGCCCGGCGACAGCACGCCGGAGATCGCCGAGTTGCCCGACTTGATGATCGAGCCCATCGCCTTTTCGACGATGTTCGACAGGCCGCCCTTCTTGTTGCCGGGCGTCGTGTTCGCGCTGCGGTCCGCGCCGCCGCGCTTCAGATAATCGTCATACCACTGCATCTCGCGGATGATCGCGTGCGCGACCTCCGGGTTGGCCGCGCGTGCGGTCAGTTGATCGACGCCGTCGCGCACTTCGGTCACTTCGGAGAACATCACCGTCGCGCCGGCGCGCACCAGCAGGTCGGTCGCGAAACCGACAGCCGGATTGGCGGTCAGGCCCGAGAAAGCGTCGCTGCCGCCGCACTGCACGCCGATCACCAGGTCGGACGCCGGACAGGTTTCGCGGCGGCGGTTGTTCAGGCGCTTCAGGTGCCCTTCGGCCATTCTCATGATCGAGTCGATCATCGACTGGAAGCCGACGTGCGACTCGTCCTGCAGCACGACGACGTCGCCATTCTCATCGGCGCCGAGGTCGCCGATGTCCGCAATCTCGCTGGGGTTCAGTGCGGAGGCGATCGGAATGGTGCCTGGGGGCATCAGGCGCTCGGGTTGAAGCTTCTCGCAGCCGAGGCTCACCATCATCACCTCGCCGCCGAAGTTCGGATTCAGCGCGATATTGCGCACCGTGCGGATCGGCACCATCGCGTCCGGCGCGTCGATCGCGACGCCGCAGCCGTACGTGTGGCCGAGGCTCACGACATCGTCGACATTCGGGTATTTCGGCAGCAACTCGGCCTTGATGCGGGTGACCGCGTGCTGAACCACGTCGGCCACGCACTGCACGGTGGTCGTGATCGCGAGGATGTTGCGGGTGCCCACCGAACCGTCCGCGTTGCGGTAACCCTCGAACGTGTAGCCGTCGAGCGCCGGCATCTGCGGCGCTTTGATGGTCGCGACCGGCAGGTCTTCGAGCCCCGGCGGGCTCGGCATCCGGATCACGTGCTCGTTGATCCAGCTGCCCTTCGGCAGCGGCTTGAGCGCATAGCCGATCACCACGTTATAGCGGACGACTTCGTCGCCCTCGGCCAGATCGGCCAACGCGACCTTATGGCCTTGCGGCACACGCTCGCGCAGCCTGAGACCATCCGGGAATACCGCGCCCTCGCCCAGACCGCCGTCGTTGACGACGATCGCGACATTGTCATTGGGGTGAACGCGAATGTAGAGCGGAGTTTGTTCCATTGATCGATCCTTGACGCGCTTCCAATCTGTTGCGCGAGCTAATCATACGTCATCCTACAACGCGAATCTGCGCGCGGACGTTCCGTATTTACCCTATGACACACATTATGACGCTAAAAGTCCGTTGAGTTACCCAATTTGTTGTTGTACGATGACGTATAAGAAATCCGAATTCTAGAAATCTCTACTAGTCTGACCACTATAAGACTAGTCGGACCTATCAAATCGATTCAAACCGACGCCTGGATATTCATCATGACGACACCGCAGGAACTCAAGCAGATCGTTTCGGAAGGCCTCCTGTCCTTCCCCGTCACCGACTTCGACGCGCAGGGCAACTTCCGCGCCGACACCTACGCCAGCCGCCTCGAATGGCTCGCTCCGTACGGCGCTTCGGCACTGTTCGTCGCTGGCGGCACGGGCGAGTTCTTCTCGCTGACGCAAGACGACTACTCGAACGTCGTGCGCACCGCGACCGAAGTCTGCAAGGGCAAGGTGCCGATCCTCGCTGGCGCCGGCGGCCCGACCCGCGTCGCGATCGCGTATGCGAAGGAAGCCGAGCGCCTCGGCGCGCACGGCATCCTGCTGATGCCGCACTACCTGACCGAAGCGAGCGTGGAAGGCATCGCGGTGCACGCGGAAGAGGTCTGCAAGTCCGTGCCGAACATGGGCGTGATCATCTACAACCGCGCTAACTCGAAACTCAACGCCGACATGCTCGAGCGTCTGGCCGAGCGTTGCCCGAATCTGATCGGCTTCAAGGACGGCGTGGGCGAGATCGAAAACATGGTGACGATCCGCCGCCGCATGGGCGACCGCTTCTCGTACCTGGGCGGCCTGCCCACCGCGGAAGTCTATGCAGCCGCGTACAAGGCGCTGGGCGTGCCGGTGTACTCGTCGGCGGTCTTCAACTTCATTCCGAAGACCGCGATGGACTTCTACCGCGCGATCGCCGCCGACGACCACGCGACGGTCGGCAAGCTGCTCGACGAATTCTTCCTGCCGTACCTGAAGATCCGCAATCGCCGCGCAGGCTACGCGGTCAGCATCGTCAAGGCCGGCGCGAAGCTGGTCGGCCACGACGCGGGTCCGGTGCGCGCACCGCTGACCGATCTGACGCCAGACGAAATGGAACAGCTCGACGCGCTGATCAAGAAGCTCGGCGCGCAGTAAGCGAGCGGCGTTACGGCTCGCGCGAGCAGCGCGAGTCCTGTCGACGAGGGCCGCCCAGACGGCTGCGTCGCGAACGCCCGGCACGGCAACGTCGCCGGGCGTTTCTGTTTTTGCCCAACAGGCAGGCGGCCGATGAGCCGCGCGGCGTAGAGACCACCCTCCCGCCAGACCCTCCAGGAGATGACTGATGGACATGAGCCGCACGGCCGGTTCCACGCGCGCGAGCGATAGCGCGGATAACACCGACAGCGCCAATACGGCTGCACGCAGCAAGGTCCGCTATGCGATTCTGCTGCTGATCTTCGTGATCACCACCCTGAATTACGCGGACCGCGCGACGTTGTCCATCACCGGCTCGGCGATGCGCTCGGCGTTCAACCTCGACGCGATCCGCATGGGCTACATCTTCTCCGCGTTCAGTTGGGCCTATGTGCTGTCGCAACTGCCGGCCGGCTGGCTGCTCGATCGCTTCGGCGCGCGGCGCGTGTATGCGGCCAGTATCTTCTCGTGGTCGCTGTTCACGCTGCTGCAAAGCTCGATCGGGCTGCTCGGCAGCGCCGGCGCCGCGGTCACCGGGCTGTTCGTGCTGCGCTTCGCGATGGGCGCGGCGGAATCGCCCGCGTTCCCGGCCAATGCAAAGGTCGTCGCGAGCTGGTTTCCGACCAACGAGCGCGGCACCGCGTCGGCGATCTTCAACGCCGCGCAATACTTCGCCGCGGTCGTGTTCACGCCGCTGATGGCATGGCTCACGCACGCGTTCGGCTGGCATTCGGTGTATGTCGTGATGGGCGTGATCGGCTTGCTGCTCGCGCTCACGTGGCTGAAGGTGATGAAGAATCCGGCCGATCACCCGCGCGTGTCGCGCGCCGAACTCGACTATATCGAGCAAGGCGGCGGCCTCGTGAGCGGCGCGCGCAGGACGGCTTCCGGTGACGCGCCGCAAACTGGCGGCTGGGCGCTACTGCGGCAGTTGCTCAGCAACCGCATGCTGCTCGGCGTCTATCTCGCGCAGTACTGCATCAATGTGCTCACGTACTTCTTCCTGACGTGGTTTCCGATCTACCTTGTGCAGGCGCGCGGGATGACGATCCTGCATGCGGGGCTGGTCGCGTCGCTGCCGGCGATCTGCGGCTTTCTCGGCGGGGTGCTCGGCGGGGTGCTGTCGGACGGGCTGATCCGCCGCGGCTCTTCGTTGACGGTCGCGCGCAAGGTGCCGATCGTCGGCGGAATGCTGCTGTCGACCTGCATCATCGGCTGCAACTATGTGTCGACCGACTGGGTCGTCGTCGCACTGATGTCGCTCGCGTTCTTCGGCAAGGGCATTGGCGCGCTCGGCTGGGCGGTGGTCGCCGATACCTCGCCGAAACAGGCGCTGGGACTCTCTGGCGCGATCTTCAACATGTTCGGCAACGCCGCCGGCATCGTGACGCCGATCGTGATCGGCTACCTGGTCGCGCGCTCCGGCTCGTTCAACGGCGCGCTGGTGTTCGTCGGCGCCAACGCGCTGGTCACGGTGATCAGCTACCTGGTGATCGTCAAGGACATCGAGCGAGTCGAGTTGCGCGGCGTCTGAAGCCGCCGCAGTTATCGTACTTCCGGTTGCGCGGGCGGCCCGCATACGCGGCGCATTCGCGGCCGCGCCGCGCCGCGCCGCGCCGCGGGCATCCGCCGATATATGTGACATTTGCGCCGAAAATGATTTGGCGCTTATATAATCAGTCATCAGACGACGATATAATGAAACAGCAGGTTTCCGGGCAAACATCCGATCAGGGAGCGTTTTCGATGGCTACACCACTGGCATCCGCCGCCCCGCCACGACGCGCTCGCAATCTTGCCGAGTTCGTCGTCAACTACGTCACCGAGCAGATTGCAAGCAATGCGCTGAAACCTGGCGACAAACTCCCGACCGAATCGCAGCTGATGAACACGCTCAGCGTCAGCCGCACGGTAATCCGCGAAGCAATCTCGCGTCTGCAGGCAGGCAAGGTCATCGAGACGCGGCACGGTATCGGCAGCTTCGTGCTCGAGCCGCAGCGCGAAAAGCTCGGCATCGACATGGTGCCCGCCACCACGCTGCGCGACGTGCTGTCCATCCTCGAGCTGCGTATCAGCCTCGAAACCGAATGCGCGGGTCTCGCCGCGCAGCGCGCGAAACCGGACGACCTCGGCCGCATGCGCATCGCGCTCGATGCGATCGAAGCCACGCGCCACAACGGGCTCGACAGCGTGGAGGCCGACCTGCAGTTCCATATCTCGGTCGCACGCGCAACCGGCAACCGTTATTTCGTCGACATCCTGTCGCAGATGGGCAGCGCGCTGATTCCGCGCAACCGGCTGGATTCGGCCGGCATTGCGCGCGCCGATCCGGATGCGTATCTGTCGCTCGTCAATCTCGAACACGAAAGCATCCTCGAGGCCATTACGCGGCACGACGCGGAAGGCGCGCGCGCGGCAATGCGCATGCATCTGTCGAATAGCCGTGAGCGGCTGCGTCGCGCGAACGAGGCAAGCGAAGCAAATCACTGACTGCGCGCAGCTCGCACACGAAAAAAATGGCCGGGATTCCCCGGCCATTTTTTATTCCCGCGGCTTATGTCCCGCGGCGCTTTCCGTACGTGCCCGAATGCGTGCGCAGCTAATCAGCCTGAGCACGCAACCAGTCACTTCGGTCCGCGCGCACTCACGCTTTAACCACGCGTCAGTTCACCATCGCGACGACGCCACAGTTCGAGCGGGTTGCCATCGGCCAGCGTCTGCGGCAGCAGTTCGGCCGGGAAATCCTGGTAACAGACCGGGCGCAGGAAACGGTCGATCGACGTCGTGCCGACCGAAGTCGCGCGGCTGTCCGAGGTGGCCGGGAACGGGCCGCCGTGGACCATCGCGTGACACACTTCGACGCCAGTCGGGAAACCGTTGACCAGAATCCGGCCGGCCTTGCGCTCGAGAATCGTCACCAGCTTCTTCGCG
>NZ_DASXHN010000136.1:0-14999 GCF_036488505.1 Paraburkholderia sp.
TTCAGCGAACGTGCGCAATAAAAACGCCACGGAGCACGAACTCCGCGGCGTTTTCGTTCAATGAAGACAACGCTGCCAGCAATCAGGCCGTCACAGCAGCCCGCCGCGGCGACACCACCGACACCGCAAAGCTCACGACGATATTCGCGACCAGCGCAATCAGGCCGATATACAGCGGATAGTTGTCGTGGCCGACATGCAGCCCATACACCGGCTTCAGACCTTGGGAGATCGCGAGACCGGTGCCGAGCAGGATGCCGACCAGCCAGCCCAGGAACAGACCCGGCGTATTGAGGCGGCGCGTATACAGAGAGAACACCACAGCGGGGAATATCTGCAGAATCCACACGCCGCCGAGCAGTTGCAGATCGATCGCGTACTGCGTCGGCAGGAACACGATAAACAGCAACGCGCCGAACTTCACGACCAGCGACACCAGCTTCGCATTGGCCGCTTCCGCCTGCGGCGAGATGTTCGGCGACACCAGCGGACGCCAAAGATTGCGGGTGAACAGGTTGGCCGCGCCGATCGACATGATCGCGGCCGGCACCAATGCGCTGATCGCGATCGCGGCAGCCGCAAAGCCGACGAACCACGACGGGAACAGCGTACCGAACAGCACCGGCACCACATCGCTAGCGGACTTCACGGTCACGCCGGCGGCGATCGCCATATAGCCGAGCAACGCGATCAGACCGAGCAGCAGCGTGTACGCAGGCAGAAAGATCGCGTTCTTGCGCACGGTCTTCGCCGATGCCGACGACAGCACCGCTGTCATCGTATGCGGATACATGAAGCCGGCGAGCGCCGAACCCAGCGCAAGCGATGCAAACGCGGTGTACTGCGTGGGCTTCAGCAGAATGCCGGTCGCGCCGCCCTTCGCCTGGAAGTGCGCGTCGGCCAGATCGAACACGTGCCCATAGCCGCCGAGCTTCACCGGAATCAGCCATATCGCCGCGATCACGACGATATAGATCATGATGTCCTTGACGAAGGCGATCATCGCCGGTGCGCGCAGGCCGCTCGCATACGTATACAGCGCGAGGATCACGAACGCGACGATCAGCGGCATTTCACCGCCCACGCCGAGGCCCTTGATCACGACCTGCATGCCGACCAGTTGCAGCGCGATATATGGCATCGTCGCAACGATGCCGGTCAGCGCGACCGCCGCCGGGAACCACTTGCCGCCGTACTCGCCATACACGTAGTCGGCCGCGGTGATGTGGTTCTTCGCGTGCGCGACTTTCCACAGCTTCGGCATCACGGCGAACACGAACGGGTAGACGAGGATCGTGTACGGCAACGCGAAGAAGCCATACGCGCCGACCGAGTACACCAGCGCGGGCACCGCGATCACCGTATAGGCCGTGTAGAAATCGCCGCCCACGAGGAACCACGAAATCAGCGTACCGAACTGGCGCCCGCCGAGGCCCCACTCGTGCAGTTGCGTCAGGTCGCCGCGTTTCCAGCGCGCGGCAAAAAAGCCGATCACGGTCACGAGCACGAAAAATGCGATGAAAACCGTCATCGCGACCGGGTTCACAGGATTCAGGTCGCTCATTTGACACCTCGATACACGATGTAAATCAGTAGCGAGGTCAACGGCACCCACAGAAACTGATACCAGTAGAAGAATGGAAAGCCCGCGAGCGCCGGGTGCGTGTCGTTATAGAACGGCAGCCACAGCAGCGCGACGTACGGGATCAGCAAAATGAGCCAGAGCCATGAACGGCCGGCCGACGAGGGGGTCTCCACGAACATCTCCTGAATATTATCGACACCGCGTGTCGTGGCTCGTGGCCCGGTACGCGAGTGTCCGGTTTGCCTGAGTTCAGGCGGACAAAACGGCTGGCATTGCGCCGGAAAACGGCCGCAGCGGTCTGGCTCGCAACAACGCCTGCGGACCGGCGCGCATGGCTCTTGTCGAGCGCCGGTAAAGGCGCGCGCGAAAACCACGCGCGGGGGCCCCGCGGAACGCACCAAGCCGCGGGGATGTAGTATTCGCCTTCACGAGCGTCCCCACAAGCGCGCAACTACGTATGTGCTCTACGTATTACCACGTAGCCTCGCGGCTTATTCTGAAGATGAAACTCAAAGCAAAAATTGTGCTGCTGGCGATCGTGCCGTTTCTGGCAGCGATCGCCACGATCGAAACCGGCGTGCGCCGCGAAGCCACCGCGCTTGCCGAGCGGCAGCACGCGATCACCCAGGCCGCGTACATGGCGAGCAAGGAGCTCGAACTGAAGCATTACGTCGAGCTAGCGACCACCGCCATCGCGCCGCTCTATGACGCCGGCAGCGACAACGCGCGTGACGACGCGCTGCTGCGCACGCGTGCGCTCGACGTGCTGGGAAAAATGGATTTCGGCAAGGACGGCTACTTCTTCGTCTATGACATGCATGGCCGTACGCTGATGCATCCGCGCGAGCCCGAACTGGTCGGGCGCGATCTCTGGTCGCTGCGCGACAGTCAGGGCACGCCGACGATCCAGCAACTGCTCGCCGCGGCCGCGCGCGGCGGCGGCTATGTGCGCTATCTGTGGCATCGGCCGTCGACCGGCAAGGTCGCGTCGAAACTCGGCTACGTGGTGCCGCTCGAACGCTGGGGCTGGATGATCGGCACCGGCATCTATCTCGACGACGTCGACGCGGCGCTCGCGCATATCGACGGCGAGGCGGCCGCCAACATCGATCGGACGATGCGGTGGATCGACGCGATCGCGGTGGCCGGGCTCGCGGTGATCGCGCTGTGCGCGCTCGTGCTCAACGTGACCGAATACCGCAGCGCTGACGCGAAGCTGAAGCGGCTTGCACGGCAAGTGGTCGAATCGCAGGAACAGGAACGCGCGCGGCTGTCGCGTGAATTGCACGACGGCATTAGTCAGATGATGGTATCGGTGAAGCTGCTGCTCGAATCCGCGCTCGCGCGGCTCGAGCGCAGTGACGCGCGCGTGCCCGCCGCCGAAGCCGCGTTATCGACCGGGCTCGTGCGGCTCGGCGATACGCTGCGCGAGGTGCGGCGCATTTCGCACGCGCTGCGTCCGTCGATGCTCGACGATCTCGGCGTCGCCGCCGCGCTCGAACAACTGACGCGCGAACTTGGCGACGAGTCCGGCGTGAGTATCGGCTTCACGCAGATCGCGCACACCCATGCGGCCACGTTGCCCGATGCGGTCAACACCGTGCTGTTTCGTATCGCGCAGGAAGCACTGACGAACATCGTGCGTCATGCGCATGCGTCGAATGCGTCGCTCGCGCTCGACATCTCGCACGACGCGGTGACGCTGACGATCTCGGACAATGGCCGCGGGTTCGACGTGACCGATGCGTTCGTCGGACGGCGCTCCGGGGTCGGTCTGCGCAATATGCGCGAGCGGCTCGAAGCGCTTGGCGGCAGCTTGTCGTTGAGTTCGCAAGCAGGCCACACCGCCGTCACCGCGCGCGTGCCACTGCATACACAGAGCGCGCCGCTGCGGTCCTTGCAGGAAATCAGCTCATGAACGACACCTCCTCTGCTGTTATCGCGCGGCTGCTGCTCGTCGACGATCATCCGCTCGTGCGTGACGGATTGCGCGCGCGGCTCGAAGCGGTACGTCATTTCGAAGTGGTCGGCGAAGCGGGGAACGCGCAGGAAGCACTCGCGCTCGCCGAGACAGAAGCGCCGCATCTCGCGTTGATGGACGTCGGCATGAATGGAATGAACGGCATTGCGCTCGCCAATCTTTTTCACGAGCGTTTTCCGGCAATTCGCGTGCTGATGCTGTCGATGCATGACAATCTGGAATACGTGACCCAGGCCGTGCGCGCGGGCGCGAGCGGCTACGTGCTGAAGGACTCGCCCGCCATCGAAATCATTCAGGCTATTGGCGCGGTACTCGACGGCAAAACCTTTTTTAGCGCGGAATTAAGTTCGCGGCTGATTCAGGCCTCGGCCACGCAATCGCCGATCGAGCGTCTGACGCCGCGCGAACTGGACATCCTCGATGCACTCGCCGAAGGACTGTCGAGCAAACAGATCGCGCAGCGCAACGATCTGTCGGTGCGCACGGTGGAAACGCATCGATTGAATCTGAAGCGCAAACTCGACATAGAAGGTCAGGCGGAATTGATCAAGTTCGCGGTCGAACATCGGCGCGCGCGACGCTGACAACCAGCCGCACGTAATGGCTCAATCACCTGGAGCGGTCCCGGCATGCAACGTCCGTTCGAACTCGTCGCCAGTCTGCTGATCTTCTCGTGCGCAGCTCACGCGCAGAGCGAACCGGCGCGCGTCAATCGCGGTCACGATCCGTTCATGCAGATCTCCACCGCCATCGCCGATTGCCCGATACCGCTCGGTCCGTTCGAAACCGACAAGGAATGGCTCGACGACAGCCATTACCGGATAGAGCGAGGCAATAGCTGCTGGATAGAAGGCCGCTGCCGTTTGCCGAATGCGTATTTGTACGACCCGGACATCGCCGAGAGCGTGCAGCGGCGTCTGGCGACCCTGAATGCCGCCACGCACTGGCGCGAACAGTCGAGCCTATGGCTCACGCTGCAACGCCGCTTTATTTATGTCGAGGGTTGCATCGCGCCCGGCTTCGACAAGAAGACATTTCTCTCCGAACTGACGAAAACGGCGGACGTCGAACGTGTGATCGACAACACGGTGACTAATGCGCATGCCGCGCAACTGCCCTACCGGACCCGGGCGAATCCGGACAAACCAGTACTTGAACCGGGCAATTAGCGCGCTGCGCGCCGCTTCAGAGCTGCGTGTCCAGCAACGGCACAAACTTTTCGATCAGCTTCTCGGTGAATGGCCGGTGTGTCCACGCTTCGAGCGTGACACGCTGGGACTTCGCGATGTCGTCGGCGAACGCGGCGGTCTGCTGCTTGGCGAAGTCGCGATCATAGATGTTCAGGTTCGCTTCGTCGTTGAGCTTGAACGAGCGGCTGTCAAAGTTGGTCGAGCCGACTGAGACGAGGTACTCGTCGACCACGAGCAATTTGCAATGGAACATGGTTGGCTGATATTCGAAGATCTCGACCCCGGCTTTGAGCAGATCGCCCCAGCACGCGCGCGATGCTTCGCGCACCGTATGCGTGTCGATACGCTTGCCCGGTGTAATGATCCGCACTTTCACCCCGCGTTTGGCGGCTTCGACGATTGCGTTGATGGTCAGTTTGTCGGGCACGAAGTACGCGCTCGCAAGGTGAAGGCTCTCGGTGGCGGCGGTGATCGCCATCAGATACATCAACTGCATGTCGTCACTGCCGCCCGACGGCGAGCTGCTGAACATATGCGCGAGCCCTTCGCCTTCTCCTTTGGCTTCTTGATCGATATCGGGGAAATAGGCGGGGCCGTGCAACACATTGCCGGTCGCCTTGACCCAGTTGTCCATAAATACCGCCTGCATATGGCCGACCACCGGGCCCGTCACGCGAAAATGCGTATCGCGCCAATGTTTTTCGTCTTGCGCATTGCCGGTCCATTCCGGCGCAATGCCGACACCGCCGGTAAAACCGATCCGGCCGTCGATCACCAATAGCTTGCGGTGCGTGCGATCGTTCATGCGTCCGAGGCCGGTCCAATGCGGCTTGTGAAACTTGACTACTTCGGCGCCCGCCGAGTGCAGCATATCGAGATAGCGCCGATTCATTTTCGATGAGCCGACCCAATCGAGCAGCACATGGACGGCGACACCTTCGCGCGCCTTGTCAGCGAGTGCACGCGCAATCTGCTCGCCAATGTCGCCGGACCAATAAATGAACGTTTCAAACGTAATGGTTTGACGCGCCGAGCGGATACCTTCGAGCATCGATGGGAAAATGCGGTCGCCATTGAGCAGCATCTCGAAGCGGTTGCCCGGCACCACCGCCGGGCCGAGCAGCAAACCCATCGAACGAAGGAATTGCGGATCGTCGCTCTTGTAAAGCCGTTGGATCTTGTGTTCTATTTTCTTTTCGCCACTCGACAGGTTGGCAATGACCAGAACAATGACGAGTGTGACCAATGCGGTAATGGGAATCGTCAGCATGCGTGGCCTCGATGCTAAGCGGCGGCACCCGATGTGCGCCGCGCGTTCGACGGAGAGTGCCGGACTTGCGCCTGGCTTTCGCTATTGCTGGCGAGATGCACGGCGCGTGCCCGATATGGGCCCGCCACTTGCTTAACTAACGCGCGTTATCTTTCCTTTTGAGCGCGCGCTCACGGCGATTGAAATAGCGATTCGAATGAAACGCTGACGATGCCGAAAGCATCGGCATTCTCAACACGCACACATTGGCTGTGCGTTGGAACATTGAACTTCGCTGCCAATCGACGCTCGCGACGAAGCTTTGCCGAACTGGACGGATCGGCCGGCTTCCACAACTATCTGACCAGCGCGAATGCTTCGCGACTCGCTATTTCGCCCGCGCCAAACACACCAATTACCGTATGGTCCGATGCCACGCACTCGAACGTCGACTCGAGAAACGTAATGACGAAATGACGCCGTGCCGGTGACACTGCCGCGATCGAAGCCGCATGGTCCGGTACTGCCGCAATTTCAGCGCACAACGATGAATTGACGACTTCATGCGCCGAATAGCTGGACAGCCCTTGCGCTGCAAGCGGATGAATCGCGAGATCGACGTCGCCAGGCGGACCGAGCCGATGAAACGCGGTGTCGGAAAACAGCACCGCGCAAAAGGGATCGTCGTCGGGATCGAATGGTCCGAACCGTTCAAAGTCCGACTCCGCGATCGGATACGTCAGAATCACCCGGCGCTCGCTCGCGACGATGAACGGTTCAGCGGCATCGGCTGCCGGATGGGGAATGGAGTCCAGCAGGACGACCAGGTCCTCCTGCTGGCGCACATCGACCGTGCTGACCATCTACTTAGGGCTCCGGCCGCGGTTATGCGCTTTGTTCGGCTGCAGCGGTTTGCGGCGCAGCCGCACCAGGGGCCGCGATGTTCTTCGCGGCAACCTTACGCACCGGAGCTTTTCTTGCCGTCTTCGTTGCGCTCTTGCGGCCGGCGCTTTTCTTCGCCGCGGCTTTTCTGCTCGCGGGCGTCGCCGTTTTAGCCACCGTCTTTTTCACCGGCGCCCTGGCCGACGTACCGGCTTTTTTAGCCACTGTTTTTTTCGCGGCAGCGTTTGCGCCTGCCGTCGCCTTCGGCTTACCGGCCTTCGCCGCTGCTTTGGCGGCGTCGGGAGACGCAGCTGCGCCGTCAATCAGGAATTTGCTGCGGTCCCTGACCGTCGCCAACCAGGCGGGCGCAGGACCCCGGCCACTCCACGTCGTGCCGGTTTTCGGGTTCATGTACTTCGGCGGTTGCGCGCCTTTCGGTTGACCTTTGCCGCGCCCGGCCGGCGCTACCGCCGCTTTGGTTTCGCTCGCACCGCCGACGAGGAACGGCGTACGGTCCTTCACGCCGGCGATCCAACCCGGCGCGCGGCCATGACCGGTCCAGGTGGCGCCGCTCTTCGGGTCGCGATATTTCGCCGACCCGACGGATTTAACAGCCTTGTTCGCGCCGGCGGGTCTTCCTCGACGATTGCCCGTGGCGCCATTCAGCCCGCGCGCCGTGCGCCTCGCCTTTGCGCGGTCTTCGATATCGGCGGTTGTCAGGCCATGCGCGAGCATCAGTTCGCGAATCTGATCGACCGCGGCTTGTGCTTTCCTGGCAAGTAAAACATCGGCTTGCGCCTGGAGCTTCTTAAGCTTTGCTTGGATTTGCTCTAACGAAGGCATCTGGTTCCTCCTTTATGTGGTAATCGTCGAACTATGCCATGAATGAAGCGAGAAAGGCAGTCTATTAGTCTATTTGCAACTTCAGTACATCGATGCGATCACTCGCGCGCGCGGTACAAATACGAATCTTTCAGCTTTGCTACTGCTTCCTCGCGCCTTTCTTTCTTTTCCTTTGCGCCGACTCAGCTCCCCGTTGCTTCCGTTTCGTCGCTCAGATCGGAGTAAAAACGACGGCCTGGCGGTCGTCGATGTACCTCACGCTTCGTATAAAGCGGTAGTGTTGACCGTCCGCCGTGATCCGGTTGAGCCCCACACGGGTCAACACGAGCATTTCATCGGCTTGAAATGCATCGATAACACCGGAATCCGTTAGATCCTCCAATGCGCCCGACGGATTTCCCACATAAACGCTGCGTACCTGGCTGCCAATTCGCATCACAACCAGGCTTTTGCCTTCGTCGAGAGCCAATTCGAGGTACCCCGCCAGTGTTCTTAACGACTCCGGCGTGCAACTCCTGGTCTGATAGATCGCAGCATTCGATGGCGTCATTTCTGTTTCCCCGTCATGCGTGTCAACGACCGAAAGGCCGCTGCCGTCGTTCGCGGCAATAACCGCTTCTACTATAGGCAAGCATTCGGATATTCAAAGGAGCGGTTCGCTTTTTTCCTGACGCCAATCGCAAGGCTCCTGGAAAAAAGGTACTCGGAAGCTATTGAAAAGAAGCCCGGCTGCGCCATCTTCGACCGACTCAACAGCACGGTACCTGAAATGAAAGCTGGTTTTCTTCGAACCGCCGTCACGGCGATGGCGCTTAGTGCGGCAATGGCCGGCACCGCGAATGCGGCTGGTTGCCTCAAAGGCGCGGTAGTAGGTGGCGTCGCCGGACATTACGCGGGACATCATGCGGTGGTTGGCGCGCTCGGCGGCTGCGTGGTCGGCCGACATATGGCGAAAAAGCATGCCGAAGAACAGGCCGCCGCTGTACCGCCCACGCCGCAGCGCGCGGCGCAACGCGCCGGAGGTCAGCAGCCTGCAATGCAATAGTCAGGGAAATAAGCGGGGCACCGCCGGCGGTCGATCACACGCTAATGGCTGAAATCGGCTCAGTGGCAAAACGCCCCGCCGCACGCGCTCACGCAATGCGTAATCCGCGAGCGGGCAAGATCTCCTGAGTGATCACGAAGCGGTGCTGTTTGACCGCGTCATGAAACAGGCGGTAATCGCTCTTCTCAAAGTCACTGCTCCAGGCGGGCCTGTCTCCGCTGTCGTCATCGCAGACGAGACCGGTGGCCTTGTATTTCCAGGAGCCGCGTCCCTTGGCAATATAACCGGGCACCGGTTCTTTCAAACCCGGGATACGGCCGGCTTTCACCCATTCGCGGATAGTGCTCAAACGAAGGTTGTCGTCGAGATTCCGGTTCGTGTCGAGTAACGTGGTCACTGCGTCTTTCACATCGTCAGGCATACCCGGCTGGTTCTCGAAGTCTTCGTGGGCCGCCAGAAAACCGCGCACCGCGCGGCATGCCATTTCCGCCGCCTGGACGAAATCTGGCAGATTGTGACGCGCGATGAGGTTGTTCTGGCCGTCTATGTATTGCCATCGCGTCCACGGTTGATCGGGATAATGCAATGCGGCGCCATGGCCGACCGGCAGCGCGATCGTCAGGAAATCCTCCTCGAGATGCTCGATCAGATGGCCGACCGCGCGCTCAAGGCTCGCTCGCCAACCGTCGTGCGTGCAATCTTCGGCTTGCAACGAATGCACGCGGTTCCACGGACTTTCGATTCCGGCGAACCCCTGGTGCGCCCATGTATCGACATACGTATGAAGGGTCACGCCGAGCCGGTGCAAGGCTGTCTCCGAATCGCGTTGCCGAATCGCGCGCCGCACGACTTCGCGCGCCACTTCGCTATCCGGCCGGCAAATCGCTTTTTCCGCCAGGCTATCACCGACTCCGGCAGGCAGAAAATGGAATGGCGCCCAGACGAGGCGGTTCTGGTCGTTCTCGGTATTGGCGTAATCAAATAATTTGTGCGCGGTCGCGAAACGCTCGAATGTCTCGCCGCCTTTAAAGCGAAGTATTCCGCTCGTCGTCGCATCGTCGACATACTGGCATGCATGCGCGACCGTCAATGCATCGCCAGCCGTCATTCCGCCGACTCGCGCGGCAATGTAGACCACGCCGTAGTGGAAATCGATATTCATGGGCATGCGCTCCTGCGCGCGAAGAAGTACGGCGGCGTACTCCCGGACGCGGCGCGGGAAGGTAGGGGGACCGCGTGTGAGTAGATAGTAAACGAGCTACCGGCGTGAGCTTGAAAAAAGACACGCTTTTTGGTGTTTTTCGCCAGTCGAACGTTCGACCGATCGCCGAAAATAACAGAGCCGATGCGACACCGCGCGACCCTCGGAACAGCGAAAGTACGGAAAAACACGCAGGAAAAGACCCGTGAGACACCGCGTGAGCCGTCCGCGGAACGGCTCGATCAGGTCGAATGCGTAATCGAAAGCCGATTATTCCAATGCCGTTCAGATATTCGAGTGCGAGCATCCGGTGACATTGAACTGGTCAATGTTCACTGAGACGAACGTTTGCGAACCTTTTTTATCTGGGCATCCTTCAGCAAATCGAAGAACTTTGCGCAGTGTTTCGGGCGAAACCGATGCTGGCCGCCTGCACCGCAGTTCGGCCGCGTTTCATGCTGAACCTCGCCGGTGTGCCAGTCGGTCGCCCCAAAAAAAGCCTCGCTGCGATCTTCGTAGCGAGGCTTGCGGTTCAGCGCATCACGCGCATTTCGCGCTATTACTTGACGATGTCGACGAGTTCGACTTCGAACGTCAGGTCGGTGTTCGGCGGAATCGGGCCGACGCCGCGATCGCCATAAGCGGTCGCCGCCGGGCAGGTGAGCCGCGCCTTACCGCCTACTTTCATTGTTTGCACGCCCTGGGTCCAGCACGGAATCACGCGATTGAGCGGGAACGTGGCCGGGCCGCCATGCTTCGCGGAGCTGTCGAATTCGGTGCCGTTGGGAAGCGTGCCGCGATAGTTGACCTTGACGACGTCGGTCGCGGACGGTTGCGGGCCCGTGCCTTGCGTCAGATGTTCGACGACAACGCCGGAGGGCAGCTTTTCCGTGGCCGGCGCGGCGGCCATTGCGGTCGAGCAAACTACGGTTGCGGCCAGCAATGCAACGAGTGATTTCAAGGCAAATCTCCAGTTGGGGGCGAGTCGCCGCATTGTAGCGGATCGTGTCGCGCGTGCCGCCGGCTGGTCCAAGCACGGGCTTTCGATGAACCACCGCGGCCATTCCGAAGTCCATGTGAAAAGGCCGGCGAGCCGTTCGCCGGCACGCGACTCCATTGCTAACCGATCGCTGTTGATGACCGAGCCGGCCCCACCTGACGATCGCGACGATCCCGCCACCGCGCCACTGTCGACGGCCGACGCGTCGCGCCGCGCGCCACGGCCACGCCGGATTCCGCGCAGTCGCGCGCAGCAGGCGCGGCTCGATGCGCGCGAGTCCGCGTTCGAACCGTTGCCATTTCCGTCATATGCACCCGAACAAGCGCGGCGTCCTTTCACGGACAAACTCGATGCGTGGTTCGCCACGCGGCGCTGGCAGCCATTCGGGTTTCAGCGCGACGTGTGGCGAGAAATCGCCAGCGGCGCGAGCGGCCTGCTACATGCGAGCACCGGCGCCGGCAAGACCTGGGCGGTATGGTTCGGCGCGCTCGCCGCGTTCATCAACGAATCATCCGCGGCGCGCAAACAGCCCGAACCGCTCACCGTGTTATGGATCACGCCGATGCGCGCGCTCGCCGCCGACACCGCGCGCGCGCTGCAAAGCTCGGCGGTAGAACTGGCGGTGCCTTTCAGCGTCGGGCTGCGGACCGGCGATACGTCATCGGCCGAACGCGAGAGGCAAAACCGGCGCATGCCGTCCGCACTCGTCACGACGCCAGAAAGCCTGACGCTGATCCTGACGCGCGCCGATGCGCGGGAAGTACTGTCGCGTGTGCGGCTGGTGATCGTCGACGAGTGGCACGAATTGCTCGGCAACAAGCGCGGCACGCAAACCCAACTCGCGCTCGCGCGGCTCACGCATTGGCGGCCCGCATTGCAGGTATGGGGTTTGTCGGCGACGCTCGGCAATCTGCCGTTCGCAGAGGACGTGTTGCTTGCGCCGGTCGCGACCCCAAGAGTGAGCGTACCCGGTGCGCTGCCCAAAGCGTTGATCGTCGACACGGTGATTCCGGAGACGATCGAGCGTTTCCCGTGGGGCGGTCATATGGGGATGCGTCAGGTCGATGCCGTCGCGCGTGCAATCGATGAAGCGCGAACCTCGCTCGTCTTCACCAATACGCGCTCGCAATGCGAGCTCTGGTACCAGGCGCTGCTCGAGGCAAGGCCCGAATGGGCCGGCTCGCTCGCGCTGCATCATGGCTCGCTCGATCAGCAGGTACGCGAATGGGTCGAGCGCGGCCTGAAGAATGGCTTGCTGAAAGCGGTTGTCTGCACGTCGAGCCTCGATCTTGGGGTCGATTTTCTGCCGGTCGAGCGCGTGTTCCAGATCGGTTCGCCGAAAGGCGTCGCACGTTTGATGCAGCGCGCGGGCCGCTCCGGACACGCGCCGGGTTTGCCGTCGCGCGTGACCATCGTGCCCACGCATGCGCTCGAACTGATCGAAGCCGCCGCCGCACGCGAGGCCGTCGAGCAACGGCGGATCGAAAGCCGCGATACGCCCGACAAGCCGTTCGACGTGCTGGTGCAACATCTCGTCACCGTGGCAATAGGCGGTGGCTTCGACGCGCGGGAGCTATACCGGGAAATAACGCGTACCTATGCATACCGCGATCTCACGCAGATGGAGTTCGATTGGGCGCTCGGCTTCGTCGAAGGCGGCGGTGCGACGCTGCGCGCGTATCCGGACTACCACCGCGTCGCGCGTGGCGACGATGGTCTCTACCGCGTGCCGCGCGACGATCTCGCGCGGCGGCATCGCAACAACATCGGCACGATTGTCGCCGGCGGTACGCTGAATGTCGCGTATCTGTCGGGCGGCCGCATCGGCGCAATCGAGGAATCGTTTATTTCACGGCTCAAGCCCGGCGACGTTTTCTCATTCGGCGGCCGCACGCTCGAACTGATCCGCGTACAAGACATGACCGCGTGGGTGCGGCGCGCGAACTCGTCACGCGGGGCAATGCCTCAATGGGCGGGCAGCCGCATGCCGTTATCGTCCGAACTCGCCGCGGCCACGCTGACGATGCTCGCGCGCGCCGCCAACGATATCTATGACGAACCGGAAATGCGCGCGGTGCGTCCGCTGCTCGAATTGCAGCAGAAATGGTCGGCATTGCCCGCACCTGGAGTACTCGTCGTCGAATTGCTGAAATCGCGCGAAGGACATCATTTTTTCTGCTATCCATTCGCAGGGCGCACCGCGCATATCGGTGTCGGCGCGCTGCTCGCCTGGCGCGTTGCGCGCGACAAGTCCGGCACGTTTTCGATTTCGATGAACGACTACGGCTTCGAGTTGCTGTGCTCGCAACCATTCGATTGGGACCTGCGACTTCAGCGCGGCTTACTCTCTGCCGAAGAACTCGATCACGACATTCTCGCGAGCCTCAATTCGTCCGAATTGTCGTTGCGGCGCTTTCGCGAGATTGCTCGCGTGTCGGGGCTCGTTTTGCAGGCTCATCCGCGACAGCAGAAAAGCGCGCGGCAATTGCAGGCGTCGAGCGGGCTCTTCTATGAAATCTTCCGTCAGCACGATCGCGGCAATCTGCTATTGGGGCAGGCCGACACCGAAGTACTGCTGCAGGAACTCGACGTTCGGCGCATTCGCAGCGCGCTCGAACGAATGAACGCGAGCCGTGTCGTCATCACACGGCCGAAGAAGCCGACGCCGTTCGCCTTTCCGTTGATCATCGGACGCCTGCGCGAAAAAGTCAGCACGGAGAAACTCGCGGATCGCGTCGAGCGGATGCTGGCCGAACTCGAAAAGGCGGCGCAGCGATGACGGCCTCGTCGCTTGCGATCGAGATCGCTGGCCAGCCGCTCGTGCTATCGAGTTTGCGCGCGAGTTTCGATCCGGTAATGCGCGCGCTGTTTATCGCCGATGCGCATTTCGGCAAGGATGCCGTCTTTCGCGCGCGCGGCATTCCGGTGCCGACGGGTTCGACCGAGGACAATCTGCTGCGTATCGATTGGCTGATTGCCGAATTCGAACCGAAGATGCTGGTCTTTCTAGGCGATCTGCTGCACGCGCGTGAATCGCTGACGGCGCTCACGCTCGATGCATTGCATGCGTGGCGCGCGATGCATGCGCAGCTGCGGGTGGTGCTCGTGGAAGGTAATCACGACCGCCACGCGGGTGCGTTGCCTCGCACGCTGGAAGTCGAGTACGCGCGCGAGCCGTGGCGCGCCGGGCCGTGGGCGCTGTGTCATCACCCGCGCGTGATCGACGGCGCATATGTGCTTGCAGGTCACGTGCATCCGGTCTATCGGATCGCGACGCGGACCGATTCGGTACGTGTGCCGTGCTTTCGGTTTGGCGTCGACTGCGGGGTATTGCCGGCGTTTGGGAGCTTTACGGGAGGAGCGCGTGAGACGGGGCGCGTCGCTGGAGAGAGGGTTTTTCTTGTCGCGCAGGACAAGGTGATCGAGCTGGGGGGGTAAGTGGACGGCGGTGGCCGTCCACTGTTTCGAGTGGTGTTGGCTGCTTTATTGGCTTTGCTGCGTTTATTGGCTTTGCTGCCTTTTGCGCTGCTTCGTTGTCGTTGCGGGTCGCTGTTGCCGTCGACGGGTTTTGGTGCGCAGACCGGGCAAGCCGGTCTGCGCACTTGGTGAGTGCCCCGCGTGAACCGGGGATACAACACCGGTTAGTGGTTGCCGCCGCCGTGGCCGCCACCGTTGCCACCGCCGTTGCCACCACCGTAGCCGCCGCCATGGCCGCCGAAGCCGCCACCGTGGCCGCCGAAACCGCCACCGAAGCCGCCGTGGCCGAAGCCGCCACCGAAGCCGCCGAAGCCGCCGCCGTGGCCGCCATTACCGTGGCCGCCGTCGCCGTGGCCGCTGGCGCCATGGCCGCCATCTCCGTGGCCGCCATCGCCATGGCCGCCGTCGCCATGACCGCCATCGCCGTGGCCGCTGGCGCCATGGCCACCATCACCGTGGCCACCATCGCCATGACCACCATCGCCGTGGCCGCTGGCGCCATGGCCACCATCACCGTGGCCACCATCGCCATGACCACCATAGCCG
>NZ_DASXHN010000158.1:0-10455 GCF_036488505.1 Paraburkholderia sp.
TGCGGCGCTTTGCGGGCACCGTTGCCGCGCGCAAGAACTCGCATGGGGCAAGCCCTGCGCGGGCGGATGTCGTCGAAGGTTACGACGTCGCGAACGGCAATCTGCAACTGCGGCTCGAGAACGTGGGCGGCACGGGTTGCCAGTTCACGATCGTCAATGCGTACGACCCGAAAAACGTGATCCGGCATTCGGTGCGCGGCGGCGACAACGATAACCTGTACCTCGATCTGCGCAACGCGCACGGCTGGTATGACCTGGCGATCACCGTCGATTCCGATGCGTCGTTCGCGCGGCGCCTCGCGGGTCACGTCGAGACCGGCAAGAGCAGCATGAGCGATCCGGCGTTGGGAAGCTAAGCCGGTTTTTTTGCCCCGCGGTACTTGTGAAAAGGCAACGGCCGCTGCGCGTGCGAGCGCAGCGGCCGTTGCTCTATGAGCGCGTCATCAGCCCATCCAATCAGAAAGCACACGCAAACGCCCGCGCTTACGCGCCGAAATCGAGCCCGCCGAGCAGCATCACCGGCTCGCCCTGTGTATGCGTGAGGAAATCGACTTCGCGCGCCTGAGTCCACGCATCGAGCTTGCGCGGCAGCGCGGCCAGATAGCGGGCGAAGCGCGGCGGCCCGTCGTCGCCCATCAGCGTTTCGATTTCGTCGCTGTCCCAGGTCAGATAGAGATTCAACGGATGTGGATAGTGACCGAGGTCGTCGAGCGGCGCCGCGTGAATCCGCACCCGCGTCGGCTGCCCGTGGCCGCCGTGCGGCAGCACCTCGGTATGCACCGTTTTCGCGAAGCACGCGGCAATCGTTGCGGCGATGCGCGGCGCGAACTCGTTGTCGAATCGAACTGCACTCTCCGGGCGCATCCGGTGTCTCCGTCGTCATGTGGGATAGTGGATCGGCGATCGTAGCATGCACATGCTCGCATACCGGCGCCCTTCGACGCGGCGAATCGATGGCGGCGCGCGACCGGTGTCGCTGCTACTCAGTTTTTCGCGGCAGGCTCATCCGGGTCTTGCATCAGCGACTCGCGCAGCGCCTTGCGGATGACCTTGCCGGTCGCCGTCATCGGCAGGCTTTCGACGAAGCGTATCTCGCGCGGATACTCGTGCGCCGCAACACGCGTCTTCACGTGTTGCTGGATTTCGCGCACCAGCGCATCGTCGCCGGCGAAGCCCTCTTTCAACACGACGAACGCCATCACGATTTCGGTGCGCTCGCGATCCGGCGCGCCGATCACCGCGGCCATCGCCACCGCCGGATGGCGTAGCAACGAATCCTCGATCGACGCCGGCCCGATCCGATAACCGGCACTGGTAATCACGTCGTCGCCGCGGCCGACGAAGCGGATGAAGCCGTCCGTGTCGCGCGCGCCGAGATCGCCCGTCAGCAGAAAGCGGCCGCGGAATTTCTCCCGCGTCGCGGCTTCGTTGTGCCAATAGCCGAGAAACATCACCGGGTCGGGCGCGGCCACCGCGATATCGCCGATCGCACCCGGCGGCAGTTCGTTACCCTGCGCATCGACGATCGCGACGTGATGCCCTGGCACCGCGCGGCCGATCGCGCCGAAGCGCGGCTCGAACAACGCCGCGCACGACGACACCACGACGTTGCACTCGGTCTGCCCATAGAACTCGTTGATCGTCACGCCGAGCGTCGCGCGGCCCCAGTCGATCAGTTCCTCGCCGAGCGATTCGCCGCCGCTCGCAATCGAGCGCAACGCGAGACGGACATGCGCGGGACGCTCGACGCCGCGCATCATCTTCAGCGCGGTCGGTGGCAGGAACGCATGCGACACCGCGTGACGCGCAATCAGATCGAACGCCGCGGCGCCGTCGAATTTCGCAAAGCGGCGCGCGAGCACCGCAACGCCGTGATGCCACGACGGCAGCAGCACGTCGAAGAGGCCGCCGATCCACGCCCAGTCCGCGGGGGTCCACATCAGCGTCGCGTGCGCGGGAAAGCCTTGCTGCGACATCTCGACGCCGGGCAGATGACCGGGCAACACACGATGCCCGTGCAACGCCCCCTTCGGTTTGCCGGTCGTGCCCGACGTATAGATGATGATCGCGGGATCGTCGGCACGGGTGGGCGCTGGCGTGAAAACCGCGGACGCATTGTCGAGCGCGTGCCAGAACGAACGCGTGACGACCGGCGCGGGCGATGACCCGGGCGATGAAGCGGGCAATGACGCGGGCGATGACTCGTCATCATCGAGATCGACGCTGAACACATCGCGCAATGCCGGCAATGCCGCGCGGATTTCATCCAGCTTTCGCACGCCGGATTCATCGGTGATCAACGCGACCGCGCCGCTGTCGCCGAGCCGGTGCTCGATCGCGTCCACGCCGAACAATGCAAAAAGCGGCACCGCGATCATGCCGGCCTTGTACACGGCGAGATGCGCAATCGCCGTTTCGATCGATTGCGACAGGAAGATGCCGACCCGGTCACCGCGCTGCGCGCCAGAGCCCAGCAACGCATTCGCGAAACGGTCCGATAGCGTCTTGAGTTCGTCGAACGTGTGGCGGGTCGTGCGGCCGTGGGCGTCTTCATAGATCAGCGCAAGGCGGCCCGAGCCATCGGCCCATTTATCGCAGACGTCGACGCCAATGTTGTAGCGCTCGGGAATGTGCCATGCAAAGTTTGCCGTGAGGGAATCGTAAGTCTGGCCGTCCAGGTTCATCGTCGTCTCCTGCTTGTTGGTATCGCCTTTATCGTACCGCCAGCCGACGCCGCCGGATTCCCCGCACAGCAGACGCCGGGCCGATCGCGGCTCAGCGTTTTGCGACAACTCCTGTGCGATTAAGGCCCTTTACGTCAGACCAGGTCAATGCGCATCTAGCATCAATGAACGTCGCCGCGTGCGGCCGTCATAAAGTCGCCTGTGCGACGCGTGGATATGATCCTTCCCTGGATGGTTTATGAGCAACGCAAGATTCGCATCGTTCTGGCACGGTCCAGAGCTGTCCCCCTATGAAATCGCCTGTCTGAATTCGTTTGCCGCGTACGGCAGCGAGGTCGCGCTCTACAGTTACGAGCCGATCGCGAACCTGCCGGGCGGCGTGATCGCGAAGGATGCGAGCAAGATCCTGCCGCGCGATTCGCTGAACGATTTTCCGATCAACGGTGTGCCGTCGATGGCGCATTTCACCGACTATTTCCGCTTCGTGATGTTTACGAAGACCGACGAGATCTGGGTCGACACCGACATGCTGCTGTTGCGCGATCTCGATCTGAACGCGAACGGCGACCTGATCGGCAAGGAAAGCCCGACCAGCATCTGCACCGCGCTGTTGCGGCTCGACCCCGCGAAGCCGCAGCTGCATGAGCTCATCAAGCGGACAGAGGCAATGAAAGGGACCGCGCTCAGCTGGGGCGCGACGGGCCCGCGTCTGCTCACCGCCATCTACGGCGTGAAGGCCGGGCTTGCCGAAAGCCTGTTCTATCCGGTGCATTTCGACGACTACTACAAGGTGTTTTTGCCGCGTTACTTCGACGAATGCGCGGCGCTGTGCTCCAACGCGTATACGCTGCATCTGTGGAACAACCGCGTGGTCAAAATGGGCCTGTTCAAGCGAATCGGTCCGCCCGCGGGTTCGTTCCTGCATCACGTATTCGCGCAAACCGGCGCGAACGGCCTGTTCCGCGAGTTCTATCCGGCCAACGTAATGCAGACGATGATCGACAACGTAGTCGACAAAGTCGGCAGCGACGAAGGCATGCGCAAGCTGCTGCGCGTCGGCATGCCGATGGTCAGGACCGCGATCACGCGCAGGCTGGGCGTATAGGACGACTCGCGCGCCGCTTCGTCCAGCCCGCTTTGTCTGGCCCGCTTCGTCTGGCCCGCTTTATCCAGCCCGCTTGTCTGGCCGCCAGCTCGCCGCGCGTGGCTTCCCCTGATCAGCGGGCTCGCCCCCTGCCCGCGTCATTCGCCTGCTCCAGGATGAATTCGATAAAGGTCGCCGCCGCGCGCGTGTGGTGCCGGTTCGGCATGTAAAGCAGGTACATGTGCGTGCCGAAGATGCTCAGACGCCATTGATCGAGCGCGGTCAGCACGTCGCCGCGCAGCACGTCGTCCTGCACCACGTAGTCCGGCATCAGTCCGACGCCGAGCCCGGCCAGCACCGCGTCGCGTAAGAACAGAAAGTTTTCGGAGATGATCGTCGGCTCCAGCAGTACCTCGTCGCGCTCGTCGCGCAGATAGGCGGCCAGACGCAATTGCCTGCCGATCACCGCCGCGGTGATCAGCGGCGCCGCGCGCAGATCGTCGAGCGTCGCCGGCAGGCCATGCGTGCGCGCGAACTCACGCGATGCGCACGCCACGTAGCGGACCGGACCCATATCGCGCGCGACCAGATTTTGCGGCGGCTCCGACATCACGCGGACCGCGATATCGACTTCGTCGCGCATCAGATCCTCGACGCGGTTTTCGAACATCACATCCAGCACGATGCCCGGATAAAGCCGCTTGAACGCGATCAGCCAGTCGGACATCACGATCTGACCATAGCCGCTCGGCACGCTCAGGCGCACTCGGCCCTGCAGGCTCTGCCCGAGTGTCGCGACCGACTCGTGAGCGGCCAGCAACGCGTTGCGGATCGTGCGGCCGTGTTCGTAAAGCCGCAGGCCGATCTCGGTCGGCTCGACGCGGCGGGTCGTGCGCCGCACGAGTTGCAGTCCGACCGAGCGTTCGAGTTGATTCAGGTGATAACTGACATTCGCGCGGCTCATTTTCAGCCGCCGCGCAGCTTCGCTCAGATTGCCGGCATCGAAGATATCGACTAGCAGGGTCAGGGAATTGACGTCCATTGGCGCGCCATTGTCAAAGGAATTTTGACAGTCTGTCAATCGTCGATGTCATTGTCAACGCGCATTGACGACTCCAAAATGGGGCGATACAGCGCGACGCATTCCTTCAGTCCCGTACAACAGCCGCGCCCTCGCCCAATCCAGGAGACCCCCACGATGACCCCCACCCGTCGCGCCGACGCCGTCATGCGCGAATTGCGCGGCAACGTGCTGCTTGTCACGATCGACCATCCGCCGGTGAACGCGCTGTCCGCCGACGTGCGGCGCGGTCTCGCCGCCGCGATCGAGGCGGCCGACGCCGACCACTCCGTCCAGGCCGTGCTGATCGTCGGCGCGGGGCGCAATTTCATCGCGGGCGCCGATATCCGCGAGTTCGGCAAACCGCCGGTGCCGCCATCGCTGCCGGACGTATGCAATCGCATCGAGGCGTGCGCGAAGCCGATCGTCGCGGCGATTCACGGCGCCGCGCTCGGCGGCGGGCTCGAAGTGGCGCTCGCCGCGCATTACCGGATCGCGGTCGACGGCGCAAAGCTCGGCCTGCCAGAAGTCCAGCTCGGGCTGTTGCCGGGCGCCGGCGGCACCCAGCGCACGCCGCGCCTGATCGGTGCAAAAGCCGCGCTGGATCTGATCCTCAGTGGCCGCCACGCGAGCGCGAACGAAGCGCTCGCGCTCGGTCTGATCGACCGCGTGGGCGACAGTGGCGACATCCTCGCCGAAGGGCTCGCCTATGTGCACGAACTGCTCGCCGCGCAAGCGCCGGTGCGCCGCACACGCGATGCGGACGCGCTGAGCGATCGCGCCGCGAGTCTCGCCGCGCTCGCTGCGGCGCGCGAGCAGACTGCGAAGCAATCGCGCGGCTTGTTCTCGCCGCTGAAAATCGTCGAAGCGGTCGAGGCCGCGATCGAACAGCCTTTCGACGAAGGCCTGCGCACCGAGCGCAAGCTGTTTCTCGAATGCATCGACAGTCCGCAGCGCGCCGGGTTGATTCATGCGTTCTTTGCCGAGCGCGAGGTGCTGAAAGCGCCCGAAACGCGCGACGCGAAACCGCGCGCGCTCGATTCGATCGGCGTGGTCGGCGGCGGCACGATGGGCGCGGGCATCGCGGTCGCGGTACTCGACGCGGGCCTGCCGGTCACGATGATCGAACGCGACGACGCGTCGCTCGCGCGCGGTCGCGCGCATGTCGAGAAGGTCTACGATGGGCTGATTGCGAAAGGCCGGCTCACGACGGAACAGAAAGCCGCGATGATGACGCGCTTTCGCGGCAGCACGTCGTACGATGCACTCGCGCACGCGGACCTCGTGATCGAAGCCGTGTTCGAAGACCTCGATGTGAAAAAGGCGGCGTTTGCCGAACTCGATCGCGTTTGCAAGCCGGGCGCGCTGCTCGCGACCAACACGTCGTATCTCGACATCGACGCGATCGCCGCCAGCATCTCGCGCCCCGCCGACGTAATCGGCCTGCACTTCTTCTCGCCGGCCCACATCATGAAGCTGCTCGAAGTCGTGGTGCCGGAACAGGTCAGCGCGGATGGCGTCGCGACCGCGTTCGAACTCGCGAAGAAGCTGCGCAAGGTGCCGGTGCGCGCGGGCGTGTGCGACGGCTTCATCGGCAATCGCGTGCTGGCCGTCTATCGCGCCGCCGCCGACGCGCTGATGGAAGATGGCGCGTCGCCGTACCAGATCGACGCGGCCGTGCGCGCATTCGGCTTTCCGATGGGGCCGTTCCAGGTGGTCGATCTCGCGGGCGGCGATATCGGCTGGGCCGCGCGCAAGCGCCGCGCGGCAACCCGCGATCCGCACGCGCGCTACGTGCAGATCGCCGACCGCCTGTGCGAGCGCGGCTGGTT
The DNA here is from genome assembly GCF_036488505.1 of Paraburkholderia sp. GTDB lineage: Bacteria > Pseudomonadota > Gammaproteobacteria > Burkholderiales > Burkholderiaceae > Paraburkholderia. The sequence continues at coordinate 6,661 of NZ_DASXHN010000158.1, forward strand.
CGGCCAGAAGACCGGCCGCGGCTTCTATCTATATCTGGAAGGCTCGCGCAGTGGTACGCCCGATCCGGAAGTCGAAGCGATCATCGACGCCGAGCGTCGGCGCGCCGGCATCACGCCGCGCACGTTCAGCGACGACGACATCATCCGCCGCTGTATGGCCGCGATGATCAACGAAGGCGCGAACGTCGTGCACGAACACATCGCACTGCGCCCGCTCGATGTCGACGTGACATTCCTGTATGGCTACGGTTTTCCGCGCTATCGCGGTGGTCCAATGAAATACGCGGATATAGTCGGTCTGCCGAAGATTCTCGCGGACCTTCGCGAATTCGCGAAAGAAGACCCGCTGTTCTGGCAACCGTCGCCGCTGTTGATCGAACTCGTCGAGCGCGGCGAGGATTTTGCGAGCCTGAATAAAACGGTCTGAAAACCGATGCGATGACGGCGAGCGGCGCTGACAATCCGTGCGGTCGACCGCACGCTTGAACGCATACCTCACCCGGCATCTCGCCGAACCCTGACGGAAGAACCTGCGATGGATCTTAACTTCACCCCCAAAGAACAAGCGTTTCGCGCCACCGTGCTGGCCTTTTTGCGGGACCGGCTGCCCCAGCGTCTCGCCGACAAGGTGCACGGCGGGCGTCGCCTCACGCGCGACGACATGGCCGAGTGGCACGCGATTCTGAACGCGCAAGGCTGGCTCGCGAATCACTGGCCGAAGGAATATGGCGGCCCGGACTGGACCCCGGTGCAGAAATTCATTTTCGAAAACGAATGCGCGCTCGCCGGTGCGCCGCGCATCGTGCCGTTCGGCGTCAATATGCTGGGGCCCGTGCTGATCAAATACGGCAGCGATGCGCAGAAACGCCACTGGCTGCCGCGCATTCTCGACGGCTCGGACTGGTGGTGCCAAGGCTATTCGGAACCGGGCGCGGGCTCCGACCTCGCGTCGGTGAAGACCACGGCAGTGCGCGGCCACGACGCGCAAGGCGAGCATTACATCGTCAACGGCCAGAAGACGTGGACCACGCTCGGCCACTACGCGAACATGATCTTCTGCCTCGTGCGCACCGCGACCGACGTGCGCAAACAGGAAGGCATCAGCTTTGTGCTGATCGACATGAATACGCCTGGTGTCGACGTGCGGCCGATCATCACGCTCGACGGCGAACACGAAGTCAACGAGGTGTTTTTCACCGACGTGCGGGTGCCGGCCGAGAACCTCGTCGGCGAAGAGAACAAGGGATGGACCTACGCGAAATATCTGCTCACGTATGAGCGCACCAATATCGCGGGCGTCGGCTTTTCGGTGGCCGCCTTCGACCGCTTGCGCAAGATCGCCGCGACGCAGCGCCGCAATGGCCGCCCGCTGGCCGAAGACCCGGCGTTCGCGGCGCGCATGGCCCGTGTCGAAATCGATCTCGAGAACATGAAGACGACCAACCTGCGTGTGATCGCGGCGGTGGCCGGTGGCGGCGTGCCGGGCGCCGAGAGCTCGATGCTGAAAATTCGTGGCACCGAGATCCGTCAGGAGATCTCGTCGCTGACCCGGCGCGCGATGGGCAGCTACGCGCAGCCGTTCGTCGAAGCAGCGCTGGATGAAGGCTTCGATGGGACGCCGGTCGGCCCGGACGAAGCCGCGAGCGCCGCCGCGCAGTACTTCAACAATCGCAAACTGTCGATTTTCGGCGGTTCGAATGAAATCCAGAAAAACATCATCGCGAAGATGATCCTCGGACTCTGAGGCACGCACACGTCATGAACTTCCAGCACACAGAAGACCGCCGCATGCTGGCCGATACGCTGAACCGTTTTATCAGCGAGCAGTACGGCTTCGCGACGCGCGACCAGATCGCGCGCTCGCAGCACGGCTTCAGCGCCGAGTTATGGGCACGCTTCGCGGAGCTCGGCATCATCGGCGCGCTGTTCGACGAAGCGAGCGGCGGGTTCGGCGGCGCCGGCTTCGATATCTCCGTCGTGTTCGAGAGCCTGGGTCGCGGGCTCGTCGTCGAACCGTTTCTCGATACGCTGATCGTCGGCCGCGCGATTGCGCGCAGCGGCGGCGCTGCGCACAAGGCGACACTTGGCGAGCTGATCGACGGCTCGCGGATCGTTGCGTTCGCGCATGCGGAGCCGGATAGTCACTATGAGCTTGCGCGCGTGACGACGCGCGCGCAGCGCGGCGTTAATGACAGCGGGTGGACACTGACCGGCGCAAAGGCGGTGGTTCAGCATGGCGAGCACGCATCGTTGTTTCTGGTCTGCGCACGCACGAGCGGCGACGACGATGCAGAAGCGGGCATCAGCCTCTTTGCGGTGCCGCGCGATGCAGCGGGCGTCGGCGTGCGCGGCTATCGCAAGATCGACGGCGGACGCGCGGCCGAAGTCACGTTCGACAGCGTCGCGCTCGGCGAGGATGCGCTGCTCGGTGCGGCGCACGCGGGCTTCGCGACGCTCGAATACGCGGTGAGCGGCGGCGTGCTCGCGCTGTGCGCGGAAGCGCTCGGCGCGATGGATGTCGCGAAAGACTATACGCTCGACTATCTGCGCACGCGCAAGCAGTTCGGCGTGCCGATCGGCAGCTTCCAGGCGTTGCAGCACCGGATGGCCGATCTGCTGCTCGACATCGAACAGGCGCGCTCGGCGGTGATCAACGCGGCGGCGGCGCTCGATGGCGAACGCATCGCACGCGAGCGCGCGGTGTCGGCGGCGAAGTACAGCATCGGCCGCATCGGCACGCGGGTCGCGGAGGAATGCATCCAGTTGCACGGCGGGATCGGCATGACGTGGGAGCTGCCGCTCGCGCATTACGCGAAACGCCTCGTGATGATCGATCATCAGCTTGGCGATGAGGATCATCATCTGGAGCGGTTCGTGGCGTTGGGGGCGTTGGGGGCGCGGTGAGGGTTGGTGGGGTTTGGGAGAGGTCTATGAAATACCTGGTTCTGGCATTGGCGCTCGTCAGCACTTCCGTGCTGGCAACCGCTTCGAATCCAATCGACGACATCGCGCAGCGCAGTGGACTGCCGGCAAGCGAAGTCGCCGCGGCCCTATCGGATTGCGACGCGACTCAGACCAACATGAACTTGTGCGCATGGCGCGATCAGCTCGCCGCCGAACAGAAACTGGACGATGTCGTCAATGCAATGGCCGGTTCGTCGACGGCCTGCAAGACAGCGCTGCGAAGCACGATCGACGCGTGGAAAGAACATCGCGACGCGAACTGCCTGAAGTCGGCCTCGCGCGAATGGGGCGGCGGTTCGATGTTGCCCACCGCGATCGCAATGTGCAAAACCGCCGAAACAGAACGCATGCGCAAAACAATCAAAAGCGACGCGTGCCGCTAAAACGCTGGCCCGACCCATCATCGTTCCGCGAGCGACTTGCCGCCCGGTCCGACGAAGTATCGCTGAAGCACCAGCGCGCCGATGTACTGCCGGTCATCCGCGGCGGCCCGGCGTCCGGCACTGTCCAAGCGACGAGCGCAGCTGCCGCCGCGATACGACCAGTACGCCTTTTATCTACCGCTTCGGCGTGCCCGCCGCCGTGTCGCTTTTCAGCTCGCGATACTCGGGCACCGTCAGTCCACCGACACCCCAGTTCTCCATGTCGACCTCGTCGATCACGACAAACGTCGATTGCGGCGGCTTGCCCATCACTTCGAACAGAAGATCGCTTACGCCCTTGATCAGCGCCTTTTTCTGCTCGGGCGTCGTGGCCGTTGCGCCCGGCGCGGTGCCTTCGCGCGTTACCTTGATGTTCACGTACGGCATAATCTTTCTCCTCGACAGAGAG